>PKDD01000097.1 GCA_002862465.1 Haliea sp. | reverse complement strand
GACTGGTATAACTTTACTGCGAAGGGTTTCGCAGAGCAAGGTGCCCGTGGCGGTTACTATCCCAGCGTAGACCTAGCCGCTCGCATAGGCCGAGAAGATCGGGATACGCCACTTTTGGACATTGGTGACTTTAGCTATGATGCGACCCAATTCAGTATCACTCAGATGTTGTTCGACGGCTTTGCTACGCGCGATGAGGTCGCCCGTCTGGGCTATGACAAATTGTCTCAGTATTATACGTTTAAGCGGGCCTCTGAGGAGGTCGCCCTAGAAGTTGCAGTGGCATACCTTGATGCGGTGAAGTATCAACGCCTGGTAGGTTTTGCGAGGGATAATCTGCAGGTTCATCGCTCAATTAAAGAGCAGATTGCTGAGCGAGCTGGAGGTGGTGTGAGTCAGGGTGTTGATCTTGATCAGGCAGTTGCTCGGGTAGGCCTCGCTGAAACGAATCTTGTGATAGAAGTTGCCAATCTAAATGATGTTCTTAACAGATTTCAACGATTAGTTGGTGCATACCCTGGCGCAAATTTGGCGGTACCTGCCGTGCCAGAAGGGAAGATACCTGAGCTGCGCGGGGCTGCTCTGGAAATAGCATACGAGCGCAGTCCAGTGATTAATGCCGCAATTGAAAACTTGCGTGCGGCTCAAGAGGCGCTGAATTTAACGAACGCGCCTATGATGCCGCGTTTTGATTTACGCTATCGGAATGAAGTCGAGCATGATACGGATGGTATCGACGGGCGCTTTAATACTGAGGCTGTTGAACTTGTCATGACCTATAATTTGTTTCGAGGCGGTGCAGATAGCGCCCGCAAGCGCGAGTACTACAGTCTTTATAACGCAGCTATCGAAGAGCGTAAGCAGGCATGCTTGAATGTGCGGCAAGAAATTAGCAATAACTTCAACGAATTGGCAGCGCTGCGTGAGCAAGTCGTATTGACAGAAGTGAGCCGCAAGGCCCAAGACGCGACGCGCAAGGCATACAGAGACCAGTTTGACCGCGGGCGGCGCTCTCTGCTTGACCTACTGGATAGTCAGAATGAGTATTTCGATGCCGAACGCTCGAATATCAATGCAATTGTTAACGAGGTTGCATCTCAGGCGAGTACATTAGCCAATATGGGACTGTTGCTGGCGTCACTTGAGGTCGATGGGCTTAATGCGGAAAAGATCGCTGGAATGAATCTGGATTTGACACGTGATTCTACTGATCAAAACACGCAGGCATTGTGTCCTGGAGAGCCTGCGACAGCGCCTCCTTCGGATACTCTAGAGGCACTGTCTGATGGCAGCGATCGCTACCGTCCACTCGTGGGAGGCGGGGTCGCGCTGGAGGTTGACGTTCAGTTTGAGATTAATTCGTCCGTCATTGCGTCGGCTTATGACACCGAGATCGGTGTTGTAGCGCAGACGCTAGCGAATAACCCTGACACGCGAGCCGTGGTGGAAGGCCACACTGACTCCATTGGAGACCCCCAGTACAACTTGTGGCTGTCTCAGCGACGAGCTGAGGCTGTTCGTCAGTTGCTCATTGACCAGCATGGCGTTAACCCGTCTCAGATCATTGCTGTTGGTCGTGGCGAGGAGTCACCGATAGCAAACAACCGCACGGCGGATGGTCGTAGATTAAATCGTCGCGTAGAGTTGATAATGGACGCACAGTAAGGTACCTGTGCCCCTGATATTTTAGCCGCATTTTCTCGAATGATTGCGGTCGTCGAGTATCATGTGCGCCGCTGCCTAAATGTGAGAGAGGTTTTATTATTTCGATTCAGCGGGATCACGCCACATTAGCCACAAGGGTGGCGCGGAAGAAGAAAATCGGATCTGTTTAAGGACTTTGAAGCCATGTCCCTTATAAAATGGCAGATTTTCTTCTTTCGAGTTCTCAAGGTAGGCTGGCAGTCCCTCAGCATCACATCGTCTCAACATATGACTGATGAGTGCAGTACCTAAGCCCTGACCCTTGTTGTCAGGTGTTACACCGATCGCGAAGAGATAGTAGTGGGGTTGTTTAGGGTGATAGCGTTCCGTTTTGATCGCGCTTAACAACAGACGGTAAATACCAATGAGACCACCGACTCGCATTAGCTTCACTGCGCTCGATAGATTTATCGGCCATTTCACTTCCTGACTCGGTCCCAGCCAAGACGCCGCTCCTCGCCCATGAGAATCCAGATAACTCAGCCCATGCCAAGTAAACACAGGCACTATAAACTGAAAAAATGGTTCAAGCGATGGCGGCTTGTTGCAGACCCAATTGATGACAGGGTCATCGTAAAAAGCCTCGGCAAGAATCCGCGCGGCTTCATGTGCGTTAGCGTTGTCTACCAACTTAAAATCCATTAGAAATAGTCTCACTCGCAGTGCAGTTACACGCTCAACATACTATATCTCGTTAACTACTGCTGTAAACCGACTGCTCAGGATTCTCGACGAACTGTATCATGATAAGCGCGCGTTACTTTTGTGACTGCACATATTTGGTGTTCCTTCTGTGATTTTTTCGCGACAGAATATTGGATGCTCCATGCAACTGGAATTCATGTTTTGGGGGGAGATATGGTCGTGAGTGATGAAGAACTGGGCCACCGGGTAGCCGGCAAACAAGCAGTAAATAATCTGCAAACAAAAGGGTTGCAGTGCGGCGATGTGACCCATGAGCCGACCACTGAGGTCAGCGATAAAGACTACCGCTCGTTTTGCTTGCCTTGCGCCACACTGGAGGCAACGGATGAGTGAGGGCGGGCCGTTGACCCACCCTATGCCCCCTGATGGCTGCTATTCCTGCGGAGCGATCGCGTTAATGTGATCGAGGGCATCGCTGTACTCGGTCAGCAGGCGGAACACGATGTCGCGGCAGGACTCAATTGAATTGATCTGCCCTACCACTTGGCCAACCGGATTAAATGCTATTTTTTGGCAGTCTCCGCTGCCAGCGTAACGATGAGTGCGTCGCACTGCATCGAAGGTTAGATAACCCTGCAGCGGCATGGGAAGGGGATCGGGTGTGTCCTTGTCATCCCACGCTTCTGTCCATTCGTTCTTTAGCATTCGGGCAGTTTTGCCGGTAAAAGAACGCGAGCGCACGGTATCCTCAGAAGTAGCATTCATATACGATTCACGCTGGGCGGGTTCAGCAGAGGCTTCTACAGAATTCAACCACATAGACCCCATCCATACGCCAGCTACGCCCATACTCATTGCTGCCAGCATCTGGCGGCCGTCGGCGATGCCGCCCGCGGCCAGAACAGGCAGCGGTGCGACGGCGTCCACCATTTGAGGCCACAAAATTACAGAGGTGACTTCTCCTGCATGGCCGCCGCCTTCAGAGCCCTGACAGATAACAAAGTCTAACCCTGCGTTTTTATGAGCAATACCGTGCTTGAGGCGCCCGGCAAGCGCTCCGATAAGACGACCAGAATCATGGACCTGCTTGACGATTTCAGCGGGCGGTGTGCCCAACGCATTAACAATCATGCGACATTTTGGTCGAGTTAACGCCTCATCGACTAGCGCTTGAGCTTGGACGGCAGAGAAACTAAGGCTGACCTCATCATCCTGCTCGGGCCATTCAGGAACGCCCGCATCTGCTAGTAACTTCTCAGAGAATTCACGATGCTGCTCGGGAATTGCAGCCTGGAGCATCTCAACCAGCTCTTCTGGACTGGTCAGGTCCATACCCTCATACTTCTGCGGGATGGCGGTATCGACCCCGTAAATGTGATCGCCAATATGATCGTCTATCCAATCAAGTTCTTCTTTGAGCTTGGCGGCTGAGAACCCTACAGCGCCCAGCACACCTATGCCACCGGCCTTGCTTACCGCCACGACGACGTCACGACAGTGGGTAAAGGCAAAAATGGGTGCTTCAATACCCAATTGCTTACAAAAATCAGTCTGCATAATATTCCTCATAGATTGTGCTAGAGCGAGACAGTCTCTAATCCATAAATAGAGTATACGAGTTGATGTGCAGGATAAATGACGCGAGAGGCCGATGAAACTAGCAAAAATTAACGTAGTCAGGCGCTGAACAGCCTCTCCGTGACGCAATACTAGTCTGATCAGCAGTCAATTGTTTGCTGCGCTGTTGGTCCTGCAGGGTCTCCCAATTAGTAGCATGAGATGTCATCATGGCCGGTGAGGCGCTATGTTTTCCTGGCTTTAGTGCCTTTGACCCCACCGGTCCGTTGAGCACAAGAGAAAGTTCCGAGGTTTGCTCTGGATACTGCCGGCCGCAGCGATTATATTGCACGCCTCAACGTTCAGATTGATCATTACAAAAACGGAGTATTGCTATGGGCAGAGCCTATCAGAATCGCAAAGACTCGATGGCTAAAACCTCTGACATGAAGGCGCGAATTTATAGTCGGCATGCGCGTGAGCTCTATGTTTCCGCCAAGTCGGGGGGCGCAGACCCAGAAGGCAATCTGTCACTGCGCGGACTGATCGAGCGGGCAAAACGGAATCAAGTTCCCGCCCATGTCATTGAAAAGGCGCTGGACAAGGCGCGCGGAGTGGGCGGCGAAGATTTTGCCACCGCGCGCTATGAAGGATTTGGACCGGGTGGCACTATGGTGATTGTCGATTGCCTAACGGACAATCCTAATCGCACGTTTGGCGATGTTCGCCAGTGTTTTACGAAGGCCAAATGTAAGCTGGGTTCCCCCGGCAGCGTCAGTCACCTGTTTGATCACAGCGCCATCTTAATGTTTAAAGGAAGTGAAGAAGAGGCGGCACTGGAGGCCCTTATGATGGCGGACGTGGATGTCTCTGATATTGAGAGCGAGGGTGGTAATGTGACGATATTTACGCCACAAACCGAATACTACAAAGCGAAACAGGCTTTACTCGATGCCTTTCATGGGGTCATTTTTGAGGTCGATGAGATTCAGTTCATTCCTCAAACCAGCGTATCACTTGGCGAGGAAGACCAGATCGCATTTGACAATTTAGTCGATATGCTTGAATACCTGGAAGATGTGCAGAACGTGTTTCACAACGCGGGGTGACGCATTGCAGAGGCGGTGGTATATTAAATAAGACGCGAGATCAAAGATTCTAGGAATGCTCTGCGTCAGCCTCTATCGAAACTAATAAGCCCTTAGGAGAATATTATGTTGAATACAAAATTGCTTGGTTTTCTATCGCTTGTCCTCGTTAGCTTTGTTGTTGCCGGTTGCAGCGACGAGTCTAAGCAGGCTATGGAGGATAGTGCCTCAAGTATCAGTGATACGGTCAGTGAGTCCGTTAAAAGTACCGGTGACGCAGTGAATTCTGCAGCCGATAGCGCTGGCGATATGGCCAGTGAGGCCTCTGATAAGGCGCATGAGATGGCTTCAGGTGCGGCGAGTGCAACTAGTGATGCTGTGGAATCTGCTGGCGATATGGCTGATCATGCCGGCCACAGTATTGAAGCCGGAGCGGATAGTGCGGGCGATATGGTTGATCAGGCAACTGATAGTGTCAAGGAAGCGGCGAATAATACTGCCGATAGCGCTAAAAACGCGATGTAAGTCTAGATTTTTCTCACGGCGAAGCCTCCCGAGTAGGGGCTTAGCCATTTTAATTGTTGGCACTGTCCTAGCGAGCTTCACAGGCTGGCACTGCGATGAGCCGCTGTCGCATTCATATCTGTTCTAACGAGCGCTAGAAGGCTTCTCGCAACAATTGAAATGAGCGTTTACGATCGGCTAAATAGTACATGTTGGTTACTGCCATAATTTCGTCTGCGTTGTGTAATGCGGCGATCGTCTCAACCTGTTGCTTTACTTGTTGCTGTGTGCCGGACGCTCGGCTGCTCTGCCGACTGGCAATAAATGCGTTCTCATGTGCCCCTAAGTGATAGTTCGAAGCCTCCTGCGGCGTCATTGATCGCCCATTGGATTGACCCGTAAAAAAACGAAACAAATTTAGATCATAGGCCAACTGCAGGGCCTTGGCATGCTCTTCCGTGTCGGCACAGAATACGCTCAACGTGACAATGGCATAGGGATGCGGTCGCTGTTTACTTGGCTGAAAATGCGATTTGTAGAGCCCGATTAGTCTTGTATCTGCCTGTGGATTGATGAACAAAGCGAGGTTGTATGGCAAACCGCGCTGTGCCGCCAGTATTGCGCTGTCGGAGCTGGAACCGAGCATCCACAATGGAATATCGTCTGGGGGTCGCGGACTGACAATTGGCCTGGCCGTGTCGGACCACAGATGCTCGCTGAGCTTTGCCGTTAGCTGGGGAAACGCGTCGAACTTTGGCTGCCCATCGGTAGCTAGGGCGACAGCAGTGGCCATGTCCGCGCCTGGCGCCCGACCAATACCAAGGTCCACGCGATCTGGATAAAGGTTCGCCAGCAGCGAGAACACCTCTGCCACTTTATAGGCGCTGTAATGCGGCAGCATAATGCCGCCCGAACCGATACGGATGGAACGAGTTGCAGCGCCCACTGCCGCTAACAATACTTCCGGTGCACTGCCGGCTACGGAGGGAAAGGCGTGGTGCTCCGACACCCAAAACCTCGTGTAAGCCAGTTCTTCGCACCACTTTGCCATCTGGATAGTTTCCTGCAGTGCTGCGGCGGCCTGGCCAGGCGCGCGGGCCAGTGATTGATCGAGGACAGAGAGCTTCAATGCCATGCGTGCGCTCGCCTCCCTGTATAGGTAAAAAACGCTCTTCCTTGCGCTTTTGGAACACCCGTTGCTATCCCGGCTGGCCCTTTGCTGATTCCGTAGGAATGGGTGGCTGCCGCAATTGGGCGTATGCTTGTATGGAGGAAGTTTCCTAAAATAGCACAAGGCTCGTCAAGCAGACCCGACCAACTAAAAAGGGGGGATTTGCGACTTATTGAGAACATTATCATTATGCGCTAAATGATCTCATGTTCGCCAGAGTGCGCCAAGACAAGCAACGAAGATTGTAGGCTTATTTCGGTTTCAATGCCTTAGTTTTTGCATCGATGAAGTTAGGTTAATATAGAATACGAAAATGTATCTGCAACGTTGAATAGTAGGATGATTAGATGGAGTTTCTGTCAAATTGGCAGCAGCCACTGTTGTGGGCTAGCGGTCTGTCGCTGCTCGCATTGATTGTGACGATTTTCGGCGTGCCTTGGGTGGTCACACGATTACCAACAGATTACTTCGTCCGCCCAGAGCGCGTGGTGTGGAGGAGCTCTTTCGACGCGCCATTGCTATCATCGGCCATAGCGGTATTTAAGAATCTGCTGGGCCTACTGCTGGTCGTCCTCGGTTTGATTATGTTGGTGACACCGGGACAAGGAATTGTGACACTGTTAATTGGACTGTTGTTGATGAATTTTCCGGGAAAGTATTATTTAGAGCGTTGGCTCGTATTGCGGCCAGGCGTGCTAAGGGGTCTCAATTGGTTGCGACACAGGCAGGGAAAGTTACCGTTTGACCAGCCATAAAATTGGTTTTGACAGGCGATGGCTCAAGTCGCGCTGCGCGGAGTAGCCAAGCAACACAATTTACGCGAGGTGATTATGCAAGTAATTTCTGGAATCGACGCTGAAGTCGTCAAGCGATTTGCACCTAATCCGGGTCGTAAGCCACTGCTGCCGGTGTTAAATGAGCAGGCCCAAGTGGCTTTGATGTGTCGTATGCTTTTTCGGGAAGGTTGGAATGAGCACATTGCGGGTCATATTACCTATCGCCTTGATAATGGCGATATGTTGACCAACCCCTGGGAACTGGCTTGGGATGAGGTTACCGCCAGCGATATTTTGACGCTGGATGAGTCAGGCAGGATTATTGAGGGTGAGTGGAACGTAACCCCTGCCGTCGGATTGCATGTGCAACTGCATCAACTGCGCCCAGACGTGAAAGTGATTATTCATAACCACGCTCGCTGGAGCGGTCTCTGGGCTAATATGCATCGGGTGCCTCCAGTCTATGATCAAGCAGGGGCCTATGTGGACGGACCGCTACCAGTTTTTGATGAGTATGGAGGGACTTTTGAAGACGAAGACAAGTCTTTGGCGGCCGCGAAGGCGCTAGGGGACGCCAAGTGGGCTTTGCTGGCTAACCACGGTTCGTTAGTCGTGGGAAAAGATTTGCGTCAGGCCCATCTTAGGGTTGTTACCTTAGAATGGCGCAGCCAGCGCGCTTATGAATTGGAGCAGGTCGGCGGGGGGGTGCCAATGACCGATGACCAGATTGCCGAAATCGCTTTGCCAGACGCACATGGCTTTCCGTTTTTATGGGAAGCGATGGCTCGGCGGGAACTGCGAGAAGATCCCGGCATTATAGATTAATAGAGGCAATTTTTATGGCACTGCAAGTAACAACTCTTGAAAATGTTGGCGTAGAAGTGAGCGGGTTCGATATTACTGAGCCGCTGTCCGATTCTGTAGCCGCCGAAATGGTCGCCTTGTGGAATGAGCACGCTATCGTGCTGTTTCGTGGCCAGAATGTCAGCCCTGAAAACCAAATCACCTTCAGTCGCATATTTGGTGAGTTGGCGCTGCACCCGCTGGCAGCGACCAGATCGCAGGAGTACCCCGAGTTATTCATGTTGGTGAATGAGCCAGACAAAGAAAAGTTTATGACAGCGAACTATAAAGGCCGCGATATGGTTGGCAAGCTCGACTGGCACATGGATTTGCACTACACCGGCAAGCCTAACCGTGGGGCTCTGCTGCGTGGTGTGGTGTGTGCAAATGAAGACGGTCTGACTGGCTTCGGTGATCTTGCAAAAGCCTATGATGCACTGGACAAAGAGACGCAACAGTTAATTGAAAAGATCGATGTGACATATGCGTTCAGTATGCAGCGGCGGCATATGCGGTATGTTGATTTGGAGGGCTACGAACCCGGGCCCTTCAGCCCGAGGAAACCGTCTGATTTGAATTACCCAAATTTCCCAGAGGTTGTTTACCCTGCGGTGGTCACTCATCCGGTTACCGGTCGTAAGATATTGGAGATCTGTGAACAATTCCTCGAGCGTGTTGTGGCGCCGCATCACGCTGGATTGTCTAATGATGAGGCAGTTGATTTGTTGCAGCGCTTGGTCGAGCATACGCGTAAGCCGGAGTTTCACTATTTCCACCAGTGGCAGCCGGGTGACATGGTGTTGTGGGACAATTGGCGCGCTATGCACTGCGCGACAGGTACCAAACCCGGCGTGGAGAGGGTGATTCATCGCACCACGATCATGGGTAATGAAACGCTGGGACGCATGGCCGACGGCTGAACATCTCATTACAGGTGCAGCGCAAGACCAGCAACCCTAAATGCGCTGATCAGTCGTGTAGGCCTCTGCCAGTGTTCCTGATAAATCCTTGACTCGCAAACATGCTCTCCTTATAGTGGCTGGCCTCGCGCCTGTAGCTCAGCTGGATAGAGTACCTGGCTACGAACCAGGCGGTCGCACGTTCGAATCGTGCCAGGCGCGCCAAATTTCTTCGAAATTATCAAGCAGTTAGCTGATCAAGCGCTAGCCGTGTTTTGTTCCACCATAATCAGTGCCAGACTTTTCCTCGCAGACCCTGTTTGCCACTCCCAATGGCTCCTATCCTGTTTGCGCGGTTTTCCAGCCGGTCATACTGATTGAGCACCTCGTGTATCCAGAGCGGTTCGCCATTGAGGTCAACGTGATCGGTACCGAGGCGGGCGCAGGATTCAATAACATTAGTGCGGTATTTTGCATAAGGCCCGGCTGTGTTCATTGCCACTTTGCAGGCCCTTGCCATGGCGTCGACGGAAGCTTTGTCTCCCACGTCGGCGGTAAATTGTGGAGTATCGTCGAGGGTTAGCTCGGTTGCGAATGCGTTGAGTTTTCCATGACTTCGTCCTGCGATACCCCACTTATCTCTCTGCCGGAGGTTCTAGCGAGGTATTCGCATACCAAATAGGTGCGTTTGCAGAGTGGGGAAGGGCAGTGGCGTGAAGTCAGCATCTAGGTTTTTGGCATCTGAAGAATTTAATTTATCAATATCGTTGAGAGGCCTCTTCGGGAGTCGTGTCCTTTAAAAAGGTAGAAACAATATAAGTAATATCAATGGGGTATTGGTAAGAACGCTACCCGCGCGGTCCTCGACGCTGGCGTGATTGGGGACAATCGTAAACGATGTCGCGCAGGATTTCTTGCGCGGTGGCTCCCAGACGTATTTTCCACCCGCGATAATGCGCAGTTCCACGCTCTGCAGCGTCCAAAGCTTTGGCACTGTCCTCTACCAGTCCCGCGATGCCGCCATTTACGAGAGTCTTGCGACCCCAGATGACTAGATTTTTTTGCGGGCAGATTTACCACGCAACTTTAGGCTAGTAGACTAGCAGCTTCCTTCTTAACGACTTGAGTTTTAATAATTAATAGGAAAACACGTCATGTACCCAACATTAATTGAATACCTTGATCACTGGGTGACCGAGTCTCCTAGTGATGTTTGGCTGCGAGAGCCGAAGGGCGAGAATGTAACCGAATGGACATGGTTGCAAGTGCAAGAGGAGGTGAATGCTATGGCGGCCTGGCAGGAACATGCCTTGGGTGGCCCAGGAATTAATGTGGGCTTGCTCTCTCGTAACCGAGCACACTGGTTTATGGCTGACATCGGTACCATTGCGGCAGGGAATGTGACGATTCCCATGTTTGTCACGCTGCCACGCGACACCGCTGAATACGTTATGCGTTTTACCGAAATGAAGCTTTTGTTTGTCGGTGAAACTGAGAATTGGGAGGCGGTAAAGACCGTTCTACCAGAGGGAATTCTTTTGGTGACTTTGCCCGGTGTAACGCTCGACGAGCCTCATCTGTGTTGGGAAGACCTCATCGCTAAACACGCCGGACAGCGTCCGGCTTACAAATGCCAGCCCAGTGATCTAATTTCTATTGTATTTACGTCAGGCACCACAGGTGTGCCTAAGGGGGTTATGCAGACACACGCCTCAAATGAGATACCTGTCAACCGTTTCGTGGCGTCTTTTGCGACGCCCCCTCGTGGCCGTTATTTTTCCTATTTACCTCTTGCCCATATTGCCGAGCGACAGATAGTGGAGTACGCCTCGCTGATAAACGGCGGTGTAGTGTATTTCAATGAGAACATGCTAACGCTGCTGCGCGACCTGCCTGCTTGTCGCCCTCACATCATGTTTGGGCCGCCACGAGTATGGGAACAGTTGCAGCAGGTGATCACCGGTCATTTCGGCTCACAGCAAGCAGTGACCGATGCATTGGAACGCGACCCGGAAGGTTCGGGCCAGCATGTTCGCGACATGCTAGGGCTTGATGATGCGCTATACCTGCTGACGGCGGCGGCGCCCACGCCTCCGGCCCTAATTGAATGGTACGGCCAGTTCGGCCTGGATTTGATGGAGGGCTTCGGTCAAACCGAGGCCATGGGTCTTTCAGCTAACACGCACGAGCACCGTAAGATCGGCTCAATAGGGCAGGTAGTTGGGAATGTAGAGGTGCGCATCAGCGAGGAGGGGGAGTTACTGGCACGGGCATCGGGGCTCGCTACCGGATATTACAAAGACCCTGAGAAAACGGCTGAAACCTTTCGCGATGGCTGGATTTATACCGGAGACAAGGCGCGGATTGATGAGGAAGGTTTCATTTTTCTGACCGGCCGGATGAAGGATTACTTTAAAACCATACAGGGGAAGTTTGTCGCACCCACACCGATAGAGAATGAATTTGCCAAGCATCCGCATACGGAACAGCTGTGTCTGCTGGGGCGTGGCTATTCGAAGACGGTTATGGTGTGTGTCCCCAGCGCCCTTGCCCAACAGGAAGAGCGAGAACAACTCTCGGCGGCGCTTCGAGAACATGCGGGTGTGGTCAATGAGACCGCAGACAAGCATGCTCGTATCGGCGCTGTAATAATTTCAACTGAGGCCTGGTCGATCGACAATGGCATGTTGACGCCGACGCTTAAGATCCGTCGTGAGCAGATCGAACAGAGATTCGGCGAACGAGCTCAGCAACTTGCTCGAGCGGCAGCAGAGCAGGGCGAACTGTTAATTGAATGGCATTAGAGTGAGTGAGTTGCTCCGCTTCACTCAAACAACGATGCCCAGTTAATGCCATTAATGTGTCCGCCGCCATCGACATATAGAGTGTTGCCTGTCATATAGCGTGCGTCCTTGCTGGCGAGGAACAATGCCACGCCGGAGATGTCCTCGTAGGGGTCTCCCATATAGCCCATCGGGATCTGCTTATTGACTCGCGTAGCCATTTCCGGTGCAAATTCTTGCATAGAAAGAAAGGCTGCAGTAATCGCGCCAGGACAAATGGCGTTCACGGTAATCCCGTGAGGCGCCCATTCCCTCGCGGCACTGCGAGTGAGGCAGCGTAGGGCTTCTTTGGCGACGTTATAGTCTGAGGTTTGCGGGTGCGCATTTACGCCATTCAACGAACACAGATTAATAATGCGGCCGAAGGACTGTTGTTTCATGGAGTCAAATACGGCATTCATGGCCCAGCGTGCGGCGAATAATCCGCCGTCAAGTTGGTGCTGAAATTCTTCGTCAGACTTCTCTTCAATCGGGGACAAAGTGCCAAGGGGAACCGCATTGTTAATCAAAACTTGTACCGCCCCAAACTGCTCGATAGCGCCATTGATTAGTGCTAAAACCTGTTCCTTGCGAGTAACGTCACAGTGTTGGTAGACAACGTGGCCTGCCTCCGCTTCAAGTGCGATTGCTAAAGCCTTGCCCGCCTCATCGTTAATATCCGCTGCCACTACCTGATAGCCCTCTGCTGCAAAACGCCTTGCGAAAGCCTTCCCCAGCCCCTCTGCGGCTCCTGTTATTACCACTACCTTATTCATTACTCCCTCCAAGGTCATGACGGTGTCACTATGTCAAAGCGATAGGCTGTATTGATATTGTAAATATAAATCAGGCGTGATTAACAGCGCCAGCGTTTGAGGCTGACAAACCGAAGAGATCCTAATACGTTTTATTAAAAGGCGTACGTGATGGTAACGCCATAGTTACGAGGTTCGTTCCACTGCCCAAACGATGCTAGCGGAGGAATGAGTACTGCTCGATAATAACGCTCATCGCCGATATTTCGGCCGTATACGGATACCGTCAACATATCGCGCAAGTGAAAGTCGACATTAGCATTCCAAAATCCGTTTGCATCAACGTCTCCCAGTGGATCGTTATTGAAAATCGTGACATAGCTATCGCGCCATGCGTAGTTTATGTTGTAGGACATTTCGCTGCCGTCGAACACAGGGTGCACATACCGTACTCCTGCGCCAAAGGTAAATTCAGGTGTGTTGCGCATTTTAAGTTTAGAGGCGTCATCAGGCACGCCTGGAATGCCGGCTATTTGAAAGTTGTCGTAACCGGCATCAAGATAGCCACCCTGCGCCACGAGGGTTAGGCCATCGGCCAACAGTGCGGTCATCTCTAACTCCAAGCCCTGCATAGTCGCTGATGAAGCGTTCAGGACGACTGTGTCTACGAGGCCTGATGGGTCTGTGACAATGATATCTTCTTGCTTGTCTTTATATTCGCTGGTGAATACTGCTGCATTAATACGCAGGCGTTGGTTCCACCAATCACTTTTTACACCGGCCTCATATGTCTCCACTGTCTCGGGATTATACTGGCGAACATTGTCTACAGAGGTGATACGCCCGAAAAATCCGCCACCTTTGAAACCTTCAGAGTACGAGACATAGGCCATAAGATCGTCTGTAAAGTCGTATTGTGCGCCGATACGGGGCGAGACTTGATCCCAGTCAGCGTCGACGTTGACAGTCTCTCCGCCGGGAACGAGCGGAGAGCCGTCTTCTGACTCAAACTGAGAGCTGGAAGGTTCCAGACTTCTCTCGTCATACGTGTAACGCGCAGCCAGATTGAGTGTGAGCTTATCGGTCAGCGACCAGTCTGCGCTGGCAAACGCCGCGTAGGACGTATTTTCTCCACGCTGTTTGATTATTGCGCGGGTGCCGACAGGCCATGTGCCACCAAAGCTGTTTGTTGGGAAAGGTCCTGTTGGCAGATACTTCCACAAATCATAGCTGGTCTGCGCTGCATCGTACTCAGAATGCCAGTAGTAAAGGCCAGCGGTCATCACCACGTCACCGATATTGCCAGTAGTACGCAGTTCTTGACTGAACTGTGAATAGCTCTCGTCAACATTGACGTACAGAAACTCTAGACTGTTTGCATCATATTCTTGGCGAGAGCTCTCGTCACGATCAATATAGCCAGTAATCGACGTAATCATCCAATTACTTAGGTCATAGCTCATTTTGAGATTATAAAAGTCGTTCGTCGTATTTGCTGAGTTAGGCGCATTGGTAGAGCTGTGGTCCTCATCGCTACCAGTATCAAATAGGAAGCAGCCGTCAAAACTAGGTCCGGTCAATAGGCATGCGGCATCTTGAGGCACAGTGAGTTCAAATTTATTGAAGTCTGCCCAGGCGCCTACTTGAGACTTATCCCTTGTGCGCTCGGCCGTGAATAGAACATCGAATTCGTCAGTGAACTGGTAAGCGATAGTTGCGCCGTAGTTTACTAGATTCTGGCCGCCTTGGTCTTCATTGTAGGTTGTATTCCTGATATAGCCATCGCTTTCAAGTTTGGAAGAAAAAACCTTTAAACCGCCTTTATCAGTCAGTGGCAAGTTTAAAAGAGCACGAATATCCTGCCGACCGTGCTCCCCAAGTGTGCCTTGAAATTTACCTCCAAATTCTTTGGTGGGCGCAGTGCGGATAATGCTAAGCGCTCCACCTATGGTGTTTTTCCCAAAGAGCGTGCCCTGAGGGCCACGTAAAACTTCGATGCGCTCGAGGTCAAAGTTTTCCAAGATTTGTCCGGAGTTCGTACCTAGATAAACGCCGTCCAGTAACACGCCAATACCCGGATCAAGGCTTTTATCAATCTCCTGGTAGCTAACCCCCCGGATAGCTATTGCGGCTCCTGATTGCAGCCCCGGCACTCTATCAATGAGTAAGTTAGGAACGAACCCCTGAATGTCCTGCAAGTCTCGAATGCTAGACTGCGCTAACTCTACAGTGGTTATTGCGCTCACCGCGACAGGCACCAGCTGCATTGACTCTGCTCGCTTTCGTGCAGTAACAATCACTTCTTCAAGCGTAAGTGCTGGTGTTTTGTCGTTGGCATAAGTAATAAATGGCGTAGCGACTCCGATACAAAAAAATGCCAGGCCAGACGCCAATGCGGTTTTCTTTAACATATATATACATTCCCAGTTATTATTGTTTCCTCACCCAAAACGGAGCGCAGAGCCATCACTTTCTATTTTTACCTATTATTTCGAACATTGCAGTTACTTGCTCTAAAACCCACGAGGACTTGATGTTACAACAATAAATAACCATGCGCTGTTCCATTATGATTGCCGTCCTAAAAAATAGCAGATGGATATCCCGATAAAACGCATTTTTCCAATTAAAATCATTAAAATTTACCCGCTTGGCTTCATCTTTGAGATTGTCAGCACACATCAGAGTGTTTTCGCCTAGCCTTTTATGTTGACCTTTTTATATGATAACAGTATCGAAGATTCGGTCAGTCGAAAGAGTGGGTTGCGTTTGTTATCCTACCGTCAAGATGTATAAAAACAATAGATGCTTGAGACCTATATGACAATTACTACGAAAAAGACATTCTGTCGATTTTGTTTGAGCTGTTGCGGCATGGAGATCGATGTTGAAGGTGGCAAGCCAGTGGCACTGCGCGGAGATACTAGTAATCCCCTTTCGGCGGGGTATACCTGCTTACGTGGCCGAGAGCTGATCAATATCCAGCGGCACCCCGATCGCATAAGCGGAGCTCTAAAGCGGGTTGGTAGCAAATTTATTGAAATTACGATGACGCAAGCACTGGATGAAATTGCGGATAAAACTCAGCGCTTGATTGATGATTATGGGGGACGTGCGATTGCGACTTATAACGGTAGCTGGGCCTGGTCTAATCTTCCGACGCTGCCTCTGTCTAAATCTTTCCATCGAGCGATCGATTCACCATCAGTATTCTCTCCAATGACTTTGGATCAGCCTGCAAAGGCATTCATGTTGTGCCGTTTTGGACTGTGGGCAGGTGGCATTCACGCTTTTAAAGATGCTGATGTAGTCATGTTTATCGGCAACAATGCGCTACTCTCTCAGTACGCACCCCCCGGCGGGTTGCCGCCATACAACCCAGTTCGACGCCTTCAAGATGCTCTAGATAATGGTCTTCAGTTGTTAGTCATTGATCCACGTAAGACAGAGGTAGCCAGTAGGGCGACACTGCATCTGCAGGTCAGACCGGGAGAGGATACTACCTTGTTAAGCGGTATGATTAGAATCATCATTGACGAGAAGCTTCACGATCACCAATTTTGTGATGAATTTATTGATGATTTGACAGGGTTGCGGGAAATGTTAGAGCCTTTCACGCCTGACTATGTCAGTCGGCGTGCTGATGTGCCTGTAGAGGAAATAGTGGCTGCAGCACGAATGTTTGCTGCGGGCCCTCGTGGCGCTGCATCCACGGGAACCGGTCCAGAGATGTCGCCACGCGGATCACTTACCGAGCATTTGGTAATGGTGATTAATGCTATTTGCGGACGTTATTACCGTGAGGGTGAGGTGCCTGCCGCGGCACCGCCGCTAAGTGTGGGGCGCCAAGCCAAAGCACAAGTCGTTTTTCCTCCTCAAGCCTGGGGCGAGGGATTTGTGAAGTCTCGGTTTAGAGGACTGACGCAGATCGGGGATGAGATGCCGTGTAATATCATGGCCGATGAAATCTTAACACCCGGCGAAGGGCAGATTCGTGCCTTATTTTGCGTAGGAGGTAACCCTATGATTGCATTTCCTAATCAGGAGAAAATCGGCCGAGCATTAGAGGATTTACCCCTGTTGGTTGCCATCGACCCGTGGTTGTCTGCGACCTCGCGCAGAGCACACTATATTTTAGGTCCCAAGGTAGCTTTAGAGAGAGAGGACGCTACTTTGCTCGGCGAAATGTATTTTGAAGAACCCTATGCACATTATACTGAGGCCGTCGTCGCACCACAGGGCGACACACTCGAAGAGTGGGAGTTTTTTTGGCAGATTGCCGAGCGGCTTGGTTTAGCCTTATCAATTCACGGCCAAGCTGTCCCAATGGATCATTGTCCATCGAAGTATGAGATCACCGAGCTAGTGACACAAGGCTCGCGAATTTCACTCTCTAGGGTCAAGTCGGAGACTGCAACCGCGGGCGGGAAGATCTATCCTGAGGCGCGGGGAGTGGTTGCAGCTAAGAGTCCGACTAATGAAAACCGCTTCAGAGTTCTCCCCGAAGATGTGCGGATTGAATTACATGTGGTCGCTAATGAAGTGTTAACTGAAAGTGGCCTGGTTGCGACGGAAGTAGCTTACAGCCACTTATTGATTTCACGAAGAATAAAACAGTTTTTTAACTCGACAGGTCACAATCTGCAGCAACTGCAAACAAAAGGCACGACCAACTATGTCTATATGCATCCCGGTGATTTGCACGATATGGGAATAGAGTCGGAAACGCTGGTGGAAATTTCATCTTCAGCTGGAACGATCATTGGTGTGGCTAAGGCTAGTAATGACTTAAAGTCGGGGGTTGTTTCGATGGCTCACGCCTTTGGTGACACTAATAGCGATGCCACGAACGTAAGACAGCAGGGCTCATCTACTAATCGTCTCGTTTCTGATGAGACACATTTTGATCCCATCACGGGTCAGGCTCGGCAAAGCGCGATTCCTGTGTCAATTTGTGCTTACGTGGAAACGCGGGACAGGCTGTAATCTGATTCGAATTGAACCGGTGACGACTGACGTCAGATATCCTCAGCTTGTGCCTCGAGATGATCGAAAACACTGCCTAACATGATTGGTCACTGCAATCATTTTCCACAGAGCGCTGATTTGACTTGCATCGGGTGGGGGTCTCACAGCGAGGAGGTCATCCAGCGTGAAATTGACATCAGCAGAAAGTCCAATCTGACATGGTGAGTAAGCGCAGGCGTTGTTTTCGCTCACGGCGTTCGAGGATAGATGTTAGTTTATCAGCTTGTGGCGTACAATCGCGTGGTCGGGGCGTTAATGGAAGGTGTTGTTTGCTCGCATCGGCGCTGCGGTGCGCTTTCGTTTTTTAGCCTTCTCAACCAACAGTATGCGAGCGGATTGACTACCCTAGGCTTAAGCCCCCAAAAATGCCCTAATCCATGAAACAGCAGTGAGAAAAATATGAAGGTACTAGTTGTCGGCGGCACAGGTTTGATTGGTGGTGATATTGCGCTGTACTTAACATCGCAAGGACACAGTGTAACTATTATGTCGCGTAAACCTTCTACCGTGCCTTGCCTAGCGGCGCTGCCCTATATACAGGGCGATTATGTCAACGATAGTTTTGACGACGAGCAACTAAGCGGGTTTGACGGGCTAGTGTTTGCGGCTGCAGCCGACATCCGCGTTTTACCGGTGGATGGCAGCGTTACGCCTACGGCTTTCTATCGTCAGGTGAATGACGTTGCAGTGCCAAGATTTTTTGCTGCTGCTCGGAATGCAGGTGTATCGCGTGTGGTTTACATCGGTACCTTTTATCCGCAGGTTGCTCCCGAGCGTATTGGCATTTGTCCCTATGTCACTTCGCGGCACAATACCGACGCTGCGGTGCGTGCATTGAGCAGCGCGACGTTTAACGTGTGTAGCTTAAATGCGCCTTGGGTCCTAGGACACATCGACGGTTTCGATGTTCCACATATTGAGGCTCTGGTCGCCTACGCTAAAGGGCAGCTTGCTGACCTGCCGGTGTTTGCCCCACCTGGTGGCACAAATCATATCAGTGCGCATTCCATCTCCGTCGCGACACTTGCTGCGCTGAAGAACGGAGAATCTGGCAAAGCTTATTTGTTGGGCGATGAAAATATCAGTTGGAAACATTATTTGGAGCTATGGTTTGCCGCCGCGGGTAACCCACAAGAATTGCAGGTGAGGGAAGATGAGCATCCCTTACTCCCATCGGTCATTATGTTTGCAGGTGCAGGAGCCACTGTCCGCTATGAGGCGGAGGCGTCGGAGCAGTTGGGCTACCCACGCCAACAAATTGGCGCACTGATCAAGCAGGTGGTAGCCATTTACTCAGTTTGAACGAGATGGATTGAGTTGGAGAGTGGCCCCTGTTCACTGTGCGGCGCGGTGGGTACTGATTGTGAGCCAGCCATAACTTGGCCCTTCTTGGGTGCGTTTCTGATTAATGCCAGGCAAGTGAGATTAACTTCCAGTCGTAGGTTAATGTTTCAGTTTAGGTCAAATAACGTTTTTTAGTGGCTTGATTAATGGTTTAGTCTTACTTTTATTGGGGTTTTTGTGCGGACATCTTAGTTAAAAATCTGCCGTAGGGGACTGTTACATCAGATCAAAGGAGTGTAATCTATCACTGAAAGTTAAAAGCAATAACAATGGATTAGAACGATAAAAAAATAAAAGAACACACATTTACTTACAGGTGGACATAATTATGACTGAGAATTTACAGGCCAACGATGCGGTTGGTATTTCCTTTTGGCTTATTTCGATGGCACTAGTCGCCGCGACAGCCTTTTTCTTTCTTGAGCGTGATCGAGTTTCAGCCAAGTGGAAAACCTCTCTTACGGTTTCTGGCCTCGTTACGCTTATCGCAGCAGTACATTATTTTTATATGCGCGATGTTTGGGTGGGGACAGGAGAAACTCCTACTGTGTATCGATACATTGACTGGCTGTTAACCGTGCCACTGCTGATTATCGAGTTCTACTTGATTTTGTCTGCGATCACTAAAACTCCTGCAGGTGTGTTTTGGCGTTTGCTGATCGGTTCTCTCGTTATGTTAGGTTTCGGCTTTGCTGGCGAAGCTGGCGCAATGGATGTGACATTAGCGTTCTGGATCGCAATGGCGGCTTGGGTCTTCATTATGTGGGAGATCTTTTTTGGTCAAGCGAGCAAGATCAACGCTGGCAGCGGCAACGTTAATGTGCAAAAAGCCTACAAAGCGATGGCTCTCCTGGTGACCATAGGTTGGGCGATTTATCCTATTGGATACTTTATGGGTTATATGATGGGTTCAGCAGATCCAGACGCGTTGAATATTATTTACAACGTCGCCGATCTGTGGAACAAAATCGCTTTTGGCCTAGTTATTTGGGCGGCAGCAGTAGCCGATTCTGAACAATAGGGCTTTAGGATAGTAGAAAGGGTCGGCAGTGCCGGCCCTTTTTTTTGTGCTCTTTTTTGTCCGTTGCGTACTGAATGATAACAAGAGGCTGTCAGCTAAATTGATTTACTGATGCATGTTGCGGCGGAAATGTCCTGAAGAGGCCTATGACGCCGTCTGGTCGATTGAATATATACTAGAACATGCGACACATATCAGACCGTTTGGCGATACGGCGCTAGACCTCACATGCTGCCGACGAGTGAAAGCTAGTAAAAGGAGTCTTGCAATGACTGCGCGATTTGAGGGTAAGGTAGTGTTGATCACAGGGGCAGGCTCGGGTATCGGAAGGGCCTGTGCGCAGCGTTTTTATGCTGAGGGCGCCAGTGTAGTTCTCGTGGATATTAATGCGAAAGGGTTGGACGATACCGCAGCACAGATGCCGGATAGTTCCCGTGTGTACCTAATGGTGTCGGATATAAGTTTGCCGGAGATTTGTCATGCTGCCGTGCTTGAAACAGTTGAAACTTTTGGTCAGCTCGACATTTTATGCAATATCGCGGGTATGCTGCTAACCGGACGTATCGAGGATATTACCCCTGAAGCTTGGCAGCAGATCTTACAGGTCAACTTGACGTCGGTGTTTTTCCTGTGTCAGGCGGCGGTTCCAGAACTCACTAAAACGTGCGGTAATATCGTGAATATGGCATCTACTGCAGCGCTCACAGGTCAGGCATATTCTTCACCCTACGGCGTTACTAAAGCGGGCGTAGCGATGCTAACTAAGTCGCTATCTATGGAACTTGCTGAACGTAGTATTCGGGTGAACGCAGTTTGTCCCGGAGCTGTCAATACGCCACTGGCGACTGCGGCAAACTTTCCTAAAGACGCCACTCCAAGGCTAATTGACAAGCTGATGTCATTTTATGGCTTTGCGGAACCCAGTGAAATTGCAGCACTAGTTGTTTTTATTGCATCCGATGAGGCACGCTATATGAGTGGTTCCGTCGTGCCTATCGATGGCGCGCAGACTGCGGGTTGAAGAGGGGGCCGCACAAGTAGCAATGAGTATTCCTGCCAAAATAGAGGTAGACTAGTTTAAGTTTTTCATCTTAATGGGGGCACCTCTCTATTATTTTGGTGACGGTTTTCTGGCTCACAGATAGTGGAAGAGGCCTATGATTAGTAAGATAATTATATTCACTTTTGGTCTTGTGGTTGGTGCCGCAAGTCTTGCGGGGTTTCAACTACGCAAGGTGACTAGCGAGCCAGTAGTCGCATCAGGTCAACTCGAACAGAGTCTCGATCAGCTTGCCAACGCGGTCCTTGAGGCCGGTGTTTTTGTGCGTGAGCACACTTGGTTTGGGAGCGAGGAAGAGCAGGCTGAGGCTTACCGGCATATTGTGCGGGCTCTGATCAACAGTCTCGAGTCACGGGCGCTGGCTGAGCCTGATTTCCCACTGTTTGTTTCACTTAATCATTTCAATAAGCTGGGGATGGATAATTCGGATCAGCGTTATCGCATTGCGTTGTTTGATGGTGTCGGTGTTTATCGGGTTTGGGGAACGCGCGGGACTACTCGGCGGTTAGATTTTGCTGTTTACGGACTCGATTCGATGGCGCCGATGGTTGATACTTTGTCCACAGACGATCTAGAGTTTGCCGCCGACGGTACTTTTGAACTGTGGATTGGCGGTGAGCCCAGAGAGGGCAACTGGCTGCGCGCACAACCTGGTCTTCAGCGCTTATTGGTGCGCCAGATTCATTCTGATTGGGAGGCAGAACGTCCCGGCGAAGTGCATATTGATCGTATTGACAATGGGCGCCCTGACTACCCTCGATTTTCAGCCAAAATAATGGCCGATCGTTTAACAGCGGCGACTAACTTTTTCGCCGAAGAGGTGCGTCTGTGGCCCGAACTCAGTCGCACGCGGATCGCCGGACTGGTGCCGGCCAATTCACTCCTTGCGCCGCGCGACACGGGCTCGGAGGGAGGGCTGGCTGGTCGCCTGATGTCAGGAGGACATTACGAGCTTGAAGACGACGAAGCCTTGATTCTAACGTCTTGGCCCACCAGTGCTAAATATCAAGGTATTCAGCTGGGACATCATTGGTGGGAGTCTCTCGACTATGCCAACCGTCAAACCTCTCTGACTGCCGATCAGGCTTACTTAAGTTCGGATGGCGCCTACCATTTTGTTGTGTCTGCCAAAGACCCTGGCGTGCCTAACTGGCTCGATACGGAAGGGTTTTCACGCGGTGTGATTTTGATGCGTTATGACGGGCTGGAAACTGCCGAGATTCCTGAGGCGCAGCATCCCACAGCGACTTTGGTCAAGTTGTCTGACTTGCGAGCGAGTTTGCCTGTCGATGAGCCAACGGTGTCGCCGCAAGAGCGTGCGAATCAACTGGCGGTTCGTCGGCGCCATGTGCAGCACCGGGAAAATTTTTAAGGGTGCTGCGGGCTTAGAGTCGCGCCGCTAGTTGGCCACAGTGTTATCCTGAGTCACCGGGTAAGCCAAACACGCGCGCTCAGAAAGCGGTCTATCTGATTCGCAATTCTATATGCTGTTTACACGCGTATACTTTCAAGATTACTGACGCTAATAGCGTTTAACGGCGCGCACGCTGGAGGAAATGACACTGCACTCAGCGGGCCCCTTTGGACCATGAAGTGTGCGCGTATCAGTGATATTCCCTAAGACTCCTGGCACTGCGCCCTGCGATCTCTAAATTTTGATCCGAGCTTAAGACTGTTCTGCATCTGCTAAAGATTGATTTCCTTTTAAGCCTCTATTGGCAATTGGGTCGATCAGACCCACCCTTTTCTCTTAAAGAAAAAATACAGGCTTATGGCAATGGTGATGAATGTAATCCAGACGCTTAGGTATCCCCATTTCCAGTCGAGTTCAGGCATATATTTAAAATTCATGCCATATATGCCAGCGACAAATGTCAGCGGAATGAAAATAGCGGAAAAAATGGTGAGTATCTTCATGACCTCATTGAGCTTGCTGCTGACGCTGGACAGGTAAATATCCAACAGGCTGGAGAGAATATCTCTGTGTGTTTCGATCGATTCAATAATCCGCATCACATGATCATGCACATCTCTCAGGTAGAGATGCGTGCTGGGATTGATGAGTTCGGATTCACTGCGCAATAAATTGGCGGAGAGGTCTCTGACTGGCGCTATATAACGCCGCATCTTAATCACTTCCAATTTAATCTGGTGAATTTTTTCCAGCATAATTGGCGTTGGATCGGTGAATATGTCGTCCTCAAGCTTAGCCAAGGTGTCGTCTAACTGATCCAGTATGCTGAAGTTCTGATCGACAATAATGTCCAGCAGAGAATACATCAGATAATCCGAGCCTAGATTTCTGACACGGCCATGGCTGTTTTCAATGCGCGCGACCACTAGGGAGAAGAGTGAGTCAGTTTTTTCCTTAAAGGTAAAAACAAAATTTTTGAATATAAGCAAACTGACCTGCTCATATGCGATATCAAACTGGTCATTATCGGGCGTCAGACTCTTTAGTACGATATAAAGGTAGTCCTCGTGCTCCTCTAACTTCGGTCGCTGATGAGTATTGAGAATGTCTTCTTGCACCAGGGGGTGAATATTGAAATGCTCGCCGATGGATTTCACTATCGATGCGTCTGCGAGTCCCTCGATTGTGACCCATGTGATTGAGTCCTGGTCACGGTACTTAAGAGCCTCGTCCAATGATGATAATGAGCGCTGTTCGCAGTGTCCTTCGCTATAATCAATCAATGTTAGCCGCGTATCTGGATGATGAATATCGCCGATGTGAATTAGTGACCCGGGCGCGAGGCCTGATTTGTGAGAGCTTTTTGTTTGGCTTTTAGTCATCATTACTGTCTCGAAAGTTAGTTCCCGGCTTGGCCCACTGAATTTTCTTGTAATCGAAGTCGCCTTGAATTGTTGGCTTAACAATTTCAAAGTACGGTGATAGATCGAAATCCCTTGGGGTGAAGTGACTATAATGCTTAGGTTTCATTAGGGTGGCAGTGTGTTCACCGGATGGATTAGCCTGTAGTCCATGTGTCTCATGGGGAATGATGGGATACTGGACTGATTGGAAAGCCTGAGCGATAAGCGTTGAGCAGATCGCCATCGTGGGATCTCCGCTGCCCAGTTGTATCAGACGTCGTCGATAACGCGTCGGTACCGGTGGCATAGGGAGAAGGTAGCGGACAAGATCGACAATATTTTTTGTGTCATAGCGTAAGCCCTCTCGATCAAGGGCATACTGCAGCGTGGCGATACGGTCTTGCTCTGTTAGATTGACAGGGCGGCAAATCCTCGTGTTGAAGTTTGCATATTTTTCCAGTGGAGACCGGATAACCCCTTCCGCAAGATCCGCCTCAATCACAAAACCTTTGCCATCTGCTCCCTTGCCCGCAAACATGCACACGTGTGACCATGTGGATTGGGTTAAATATTTGATGGCCGTGCTGATGCGACTATTGCCTTCGACTAGTAGCAGATCGCCGGGCCTTAAAGCATCATTAAGTTGTGCCTGACTTAAAACTGAAAAGCGTTCGTAGTAGCTGCGAGGCTGACTCAGAAATCTGGCTAGCCATAATCCCAGTCGGTGGGAAACAAAGTTCATGTCGGCCCTACTCAGTCTGCAATGCACTGGATGTTCATGTTCTCAAGCATAAGGCTCTGTTACAAAAAAAGCTATGGCAGGCGAAGGCTTTTACCCTTTCATCGTTTCTAGATACACACCGTAGAATCGCGGGGGGAATTGACATCCAATGCAAGCAAGGTTGGTTTTTGACTGCTACTGCTGCAAACTTTCGGCAGCCAATTCCCGATGTCGTCGTCTCATTAAACATCGTTTCTGCTAATCACTGCGATTGGCGCAACCGTTTGCTATAATCTTGCTCCGGGACGGGGAGAATGCTCATCCCCGGTAATTTAGTTCATCCAATAGCGGCAGTTAACCGTGACGGTGTATCATTCGATGCTAACGGAGGGCATGCATAATGATGAAAACAGGATCGAAATTTTTGCAGGCTGTCATGTCGATCTTAGGATTTACTGTCCTCAGTGCCTGCAGTGGTAGTAATGATGCGTTTGATACGGTGCCGCCAGGCCCTTATGCAGAGGAGGCTATGTGGTTGTGTAAGCCTGGTATCGCCTCCGATAAGTGCCTTGAGTTGGACCAGACGATTACTTATGTCTACGAGGATGGGAATACGGCTGTTTTTGAGCATGAGTCTGTCGTTGATGCCCCGTTTGATTGTTTCTATGTCTACCCCACGGTAGACAACCGAGAAGAGCCCGGTAATATGTTAGATGTGTCTGATGACACTTTGATGTTGCGTCCTCTCTACAATCAGGCGGCTCGCTTTACTCGGCTGTGTGCCCTCTATGCTCCGAAGTACCGACAGATGACGATTGGAACCTATCAGTTGGAGAATCCGTTTGATAGCGAATATTTTCAGCTTGGTTACTCAGACATAGAGCAGGCATTCAACCAGTATTTATTTGAGAATCCGGGGCGAAATTTCGTGTTGATGGGACACTCTCAGGGTTCCCATGTGCTGTTACAGCTTCTCAAAAACCGTATTGATAATGATGAGACGCTTAGGGACAGAATGATCTCTGCGCTAACGGTGGGACCTACAGGGCGACTGAAGGTGCCGGTGGGGGAGCAGACTGGCGGCACGTTCGCGAATATTCCTTTGTGTCGCTATGCAGCGGAGACCGGCTGTATCGTCGCGTACGACAGTATAGCTGCGGTAGATGGATTACGGCCAGCCGTGCCACAACCACGCCCCTGCGTGGATCCAACTCAATTAGGCGGGGAGTCGGGGATTGCTGCCGTTACAATTTATAACAGTGATGAAGGCATCCCTTTTCCTGAGGGGGTTGAAACCTATTGGATTGGCTATCCTGGTCTGTACTCTGGATCATGTGCGCGTGACGGTTTCTTGGGAGTTGGCGTCGCACCTGGGCGCGCCACGTTGTACACGCCGGAACTGATCCAGACGTTTTTTGGTGGCTCTTCTTTGCATCTAGCAGATTACAATTTTGGTATGGGTGACCTGTTAAGAATTGTGGAAACGCAGGCAGCCAATTTCTAAGGCCTTCACGCGTGAGAGGCTGTCAATTATGGTTTTAGGTATGGAAGCACTCGGCTTTCAAACAGGCGCAGCATTTTCCAAGCGCGTGCCGGCTCGATACCCGCTAGAAGCGGGTTGAGATATAGCACCGTGTCTTCACCTAAGTCATTGAAGAGCGCCAGAGACTGTTCAGGAGTAAGCACTTTATAGGCTGGACTTCCTTTCACGGTTTCCGCTGTTATGCCGCCCGCATAGGGCCCTGCAGCTTTGCCAAAGGCTTCGAGCGTCCAGGCGCTGTAGGACATAAGTTGATGACATACGTGGGGGTAGATCCACTTCCAGTCCTTGTCCGGGTCGTCTGAAACCCAAAGAAATATCGGGCCCTGTGCCGGGTAGGGGCCCGGATCAGCTTTGCCCATGGCAATGCACTCATTCCTATACGGTGGCCAAAGGCGAGCATCCAGCGGCGGAAACCAGTCATCAGCGATATGCGCGGCGCGGCGAGCGGCCGCAGGGGAACTGCCGCCCAGCAATATAGGCGGTGGCCCTGGCTCTGGAGTCGGTGTAATGTGGCAACGTCGTCCGCGCCACTCGAAAGGCTCGCCACTCCATGCCAACCTGAGAAAGTTGCAAGTCTCTCCCATGGATCGCCAGCGGTCTTTGAGGTCGCGGCCAAACGTTTCGAACTCACTAGGACGGTACCCAGCACCAATTCCGAGCAGCAGGCGGCCGTCAGAGATTGTCTGGGTTACTGCCGCGTCCTCTGCTAATTTCGGCAGATCGTAAAGCGGAGCAAGCAAAACTGAAGTGCGTATTTGGAGCTTGCGTGTACGCGCAGCCATAGCGCTTGCCAAAATCAGTGGTGAGGGATTGTACCCATCTTCGCTACCGTGGTGTTCGCCCAATCCCACGAGGTCGAAATCGAGATCATCTGCCCAAGCAACCTGATCCAGGGCGGCGTCATATAAGCGGTTACGCGGAGCACCAAACTCAGGCGTCCGCATATCATAGGTTAGGCATAGCTGCATAACATGTATCCTAGTTTACTGAGGTTAGCATCCTTTGACTTAGCGAATAATAAAAAATCGCGGGAAGCCTAATTTACTGTTGTAGTCGTCATAAAAGGAATTGTAAAAACACCAAAACGTCGATTGAATAACTCCATATTGTAAAGTATTGGTACTTACGTTTGCAGACCTTTTTTCTGTCTGCGGCAGCTACCTATGAGTGGTACTCTCTCCTATTCAACCTCTATGCTTTTGTACTATGATCTGATCGGTCTATTAGAGATACAGAATGTTTACAATAAAACCTATTGCTGATGCCCTTGGTGCAGAACTGCATGGGGTCGATCTGTGTAAAGATATTCCCAGTGCCGTCTATCGAGAAATTCGCCGTCTGTTAGTCAAGTATCAGGTCATTTTTTTTCGCGATCAAAATATTAGTCCAGCTCAACACAAGGCTCTTGCAGCGTCTTTTGGACCACTGCAGACGCACCCTGCCTATGACACTATTGCAGATTTTCCGGAGATCACAGTCTTGGAAAGTACGGCAGAAAAACCCAGCAAGATCGAGGTATGGCATAGTGATATGACATTTCGCGAACATCCGCCGTTGGGCTCTGTTTTGCGCTCTAAAATTTGTCCGCCAAGAGGTGGAGATACTTTGTGGGCCAGTATGACGGCCGCTTATGACGGTTTATCAGAACCAATACAGGAACTTTTAGGTACCTTTTCAGCGGAGCATGATTTCAGCTTCGGTTTCAAAGAGAGCCTGGCGGAACCCGGTGGCAGGGAGAGATTGGCACAAGCGGTTATTGATAATCCTCCGGTAAAGCATCGTGTTATTCAGGTTCATCCTGAAAGTGGTAAAAAAGTGGTGTTTGTTAACCCATTGTTTACCACGAAAATAATAGGGCTCACAAAAAATGAGAGCCAAGACCTGTTACAGTTCCTCTTTGAGCATGTCACCAAGCCTGCATATATTTGTCGTTTCCAGTGGAAGCCTGATTCAATAGCAATATGGGATAATCGTAGTACTCAGCACAAGCCGATTAACGATTATTTTCCGGCACATAGACGTCTAGAGCGTATTGCGATTGATGGTGACCGGCCCTTCTAGGAATAACTGATTGCAATAACTTGGTCACAATTATTCAAAAAGGAAATTATGGCGCAACCTATTCAATCTCGTCGAGTCTCTGCTGTGTGTAGTTTTTTTTTAGGGGCATTACTTCTACCACTGAGCCTTTCGGTTTCCGCCGCAGGAATAGATGCGAATATTAATCAAGCAATGGCCCCCATCACGGACGTTGTTGCCGGATTCATATTCTATGAGGTGAGAATATTTGGTAATCAGCTTCCGTTGATAATTCTTTGGTTAATATCGGCGGCAATTTTTTTTACTTTTTACTTCGGCTTCATCAATCTGCGAGGTTTCAAGCACGCGTTTCAACTGTTGCGCGGTGATTATGCAAAGCCAGATAGTGATGGTGAAGTCTCGCATTTTCAGGCTTTGGCTACTGCTGTTTCCGGTACAGTAGGAATCGGAAATATCAGCAGCGTGGCCATTGTAATCAGTATCGGTGGTCCGGGTGCAACCTTTTGGTTAATGATCGCCGGCTTCTTTGGCATGTCGACCAAATTTGCGGAATGCGTGGCGGGCGTTAAATATCGCAAGATTAATAGTGACGGAAGTGTCTCTGGTGGCCCGATGTACTATCTGCGCGAGGGGTTAAGAGAGCGCAATCTTGCCTGGCTGGGAAAGCCTATGGCTTATTTCTATGCGATTTCAATCGTCATTGGCTGCCTTGGTATCGGCAACATGTTCCAATCTAATCAGGCGTTTCAGCAGTTCGTCGAAGTTACCGGTGGCGCCAACAGCTTTTTTCAGGACAAGGGCTGGTTGTTTGGGGTCGCGCTGGCGTTTGCAGTGGGCTGCGTCATTATAGGGGGAATTAAAAGCATCGCCAGTGTTGTAAGTAAGCTGGTTCCATTTATGGCGGTGACGTATGTTGTCGGCTCTTTACTGGTGATTGCTCTTAACGTCGAAAAGTTGCCTTGGGCTATCACCGCGATTATTACAGAGGCCTTTAATCCGACTGCTATAGGAGGTGGCTTTCTGGGCATAATGATTATGGGATTTCAGCGCGCTGCATTTTCTAATGAGGCTGGCATCGGCTCCGCGGCTATTGCACATGCCGCGGTGCGCACGAGCGAGCCGGTTACCGAAGGATTTATTGGGCTAATGGAGCCCTTTATCGACACCGTTATAATCTGCACTCTGACAGCGCTTGTTATTATCACTACAGTGTATGAGCCCGGTATAGCCGATAGCGGAATGCAGGGAATAGAATTGGCGTCTCAAGCCTTTGGTAGCACACTGAGTTGGTCTACGATCCCACTGTCGTTTATCGCTGTTTTATTTGCGTTTTCCACTATGCTGTCTTGGTCCTATTACGGGCTGAAAGGGTGGACCTATATTTTAGGTGAATCAAAAATAGCAGAGGTGATATTTAAGGTTATTTTCTGCGGTTTTGGCGCCTTAGGCTGCATGATTCAGTTGGATGCGGTTTTAAACTTTTCCGATGCGTTGGTCTTTGTAATCGCCTTGCCGAATATACTGGGCCTGTATATTTTGGCGCCCGTCATTAAGCGTGAACTGAAGAGTTACCAACTTAGGCTGAAAAGCGGCGAAATCCGGAATCTTCGAAAGAGAAAGAGATTGAATATTAAAGTTGCATAAATATGCTGGCAGCGGTCGCCGTAAGCTATTGACTAGCGGCAGGTATAGCCTCCGTCAATGATTAGTTCAGAGCCCGTCATATACTTAGATTCATCGGAAGCTAAAAACAGGCAGCCATTAGCGATGTCCAGTGGCTCTCCCATGGTTTTTAGCGGTATTTGCTGCATTAAATTAGCGTGCATTTCTGCGGCAGCCTCTGAGGATAAACTACCAATCCCCTCGGTCACCATAGGCGTCAGGATATAGCCAGGATGCACCGAATTGACGCGGATATTGTAGTCTTCCTGCGCACAATGGAGGGCCACTGACTTTGTGAAGATGCGCACACCACCTTTACTGGCGTTGTAGGCTGGGGTCAGTGCTTCGCCAATGATGCCCTCGATGGACGATATATTAATGATTGAGCCGCCTCGGACCTTCATTGCCGATACTCCAGCGCGTGTGCCCATGAATACCGCATCTAGATTGACGGCTTGGGTTTTTCGCCAATCGGAGAGGGTAGTAGTCTCTACCGTGCCGGTGATGATAATGCCTGCATTGTTGACGAGTATGTCGAGGTGCCCCTTGGCGGTAATAATTTCTTGCATTAAGACATCCCAGTCAACTTCATCAGTAACATCCTGATACCGAGCAGTAGCTCTACCTCCGGTGGCTCGAATGGTTTTAGCGATGCCTGCGACGCTATCGAAGTCAATGTCGGTTAGAAAAACATAGGCACCCTCTTCAGCAAAGCGAGCGGCCGTTGCTGCGCCAAGTCCGCTGCCTGCGCCAGTTACCAGCGCTATTTTATGCTCTAATCTACGATTCATGGCAATCTCCGGTAAACCGATTAGCGACGGATACCCAGGTTGCGGCCAAAGCCAGTGGGCACGCCAAAATCTTTTCCTAGGTCAAGTTGCTTTTGAAAGCGCTCTAGTTGCTCATCAGTAAAGCCTGTACCGCGTCGTGTCTTCATGTCTATATACATGGTGAGACACTCGTTCGTGGCAGCGATATAGCCTTCATCAGCATGATACATGATGTGAAAGTAGTGCAAGCGCTTTTTGTCATAATCTACCAATTGAGTGGTGAAGCGCAGCGCGTCATCAGTTACGACTTCGTGGATAAAATCGATATTAGAGCCAAGAGTAAATGTTGAGCAGTTAGTGGTTTTTAAATGCGTAATTCCGATATCGAGAAATTCAAAATAGGCGTCTGTAGCAATATGGTCAAACGCCACTAGATAGTAGCCCATATTCATGTGACCGTTATAGTCTATCCATTCAGGCTTAACTACTGTAGAACTCGCGAATAATGATCGGTCTGGCATTGCTAGGCCCTGCTGTTAGATTTTTAGGCTAGAGTCTCTCGGAGAGTTAAAGGAAATTGCAACGGACACCATAGCTCGCGTCTTTAATTGTATCCGGCTTATCGCGCTGGGCCAACGTCTAGGGGTGCTATTGATGATGGTCGGTTTGTATTGATTTAGAACCGGGGCGTCGAGAATACCGGCTGCGCAAGGCTCGCTTAGATCGTTGCACGGTATCTAATGCCCTAATCTATCTGATACGAAATGTTTAGTATGCTGACCGATAGCAGTGCTAAAAACCAAAACCGGTTCAAAGTACCGACTATCGAATTTTTGAAGTAGGGACTACACTACATACTACTTAAAAAAGAACTTGTAGTTCATTGCACCCGAGCAAATATGGAGAAAATCATGAGTACTTGCCCCTTTGCTAATATGATCGACCCCAAAACCTATGCCAATGGAATGCCTTATGATGAGTTGAAGCGGATTCGGGATGACGGTCCCCTGCACTATATGGAAGACGAGATCAGAGGAGTACCTTATTGGCTTGTTACTGGTCGCGATGAAATCGACTATATCTCGAAAAACCCCAAGATATTTTCTAGTGAGGCGCGTAGTGTTCTTATCGAGGAATGGACTGAAGAAGAAATGGTTTCTATTCATCGCAACATGACAATTAATATGGATCCGCCGCGGCATCTGCAAAATCGTCGGAAAGTACGGACCTCGTTTAGTCCGTCTGCGGTCGATTCATATGAGAGCAGCTTTCGAGCGCATGCTAAACGTATTATTGATAATGTTGCCAGCCGCGGTGAGTGTGAGTTTGTGGAGGAGGTCGCAGCAGAACTCCCTCTGTTGGCTATTCTTGAGCTTTGCGGCATTCCACCTGAAGACCGGAAAGATTTTTTTCAGTGGACAAACACGATGATGTTTAGCGAAGATCCAGATATGTCAGTTGGAGAAGAAGAAGCGCAGACGGCATCGATACATATCATAGAATACGCGATGAAACTCGCTGCTCAACATCAGGAAAACCCCAAGGACGATATTATCGGCGCACTTCTAACCGACAAGGGAGGAGATAAAGGCTTGACCGACGATGAATTTGTCTGGTTCTTTTTAATGTTGATCGCCGCGGGTAACGAATCTACTCGGACCATCACCAGTCACGGCATGCGGATGTTAATGGAGCACCCAGATCAACTGCAATATTTAGTTGATAACCCCGATAAAATTCCTGGAGCATGTGAGGAGATGTTGCGTTACAACACGGCGTTTATCCTTATGCGACGAACCGCCTTAGAGGATGTCGAAGTAGCTGGTCAGCAGATCAAGGCCGGCGACAAAGTCATTATGCACTATCATACTGTCAACCATGATGAGACTGTATTCGGTGATGACGCAATGGAGTTTGATGTGAGGCGCGCAGAGCGGATGCCCGACCTCTACAAGGAGCATCGAGCGTTTGGTGTTGGGCAACACTTCTGTCTAGGTTCGCATTTGGCGCGTTTAGAACTACTTATTATTATGCAGGAGATTATTCCTCGTCTTCGTAATCCTAAGTTGGCAGGTTCGATAAGCTACACACGTTCTGCTCTGGTGAATGGGATCAAGCGTATGGATATTACGTTTGATCCTGAGGTGAGCGGTGAGGGCTCAGAACGTCACGTTGCATAGCGAGGTCGGTACGGTTACGTAAAAGCGACTGTTGAGTGAGGCCTTTGAAGTCTTCGGTAGGAAAAATTATTAGAGCCCGCTTAGACAGACCCGCTTGAACATCAGCCCTTAATATCAGCGGGTTTTTTCGCCTAAAGCTAAAAAGAGAAGGTGCGCTGAAAACTTGCGGGACAGTTCTTATCTGTGCTTCAGGTAGCCAGATGATTTCGGTTAGTGGCAGTCTGCTGTAGAGGTGTCCGCTTTTCTTGGGTTCACTTAATCAGCTGTAATTATTACTAATCTGTATAACATAGTTAGTCAAAATTAAGCGCATATTGAGTAGGAGAACTTATCGTGCCGTTGCCTGTTTTAGACAATAGAGAACTCATACATACCCGTACTATTACCATGAAGGCTTTTCGACGCAATGACGGCCTACTGGAAGTTGAGGGCCACCTGACTGACGTAAAACCGTTTGCGCACCAGATGATGGATAGCGTTCGAGCAGCGGGAGAACCTGTACACGATCTGTCGCTGCGAATCAGCCTAGACGATAGTGCTACAGTCGTGGACGTAGAGGCCTGTATGGATCAGGGCGCACATGATATTTGCCCGGGTGCAGAGCCTAATTTCATTCGATTGCTGGGCCTGCAGGTCGGACCAGGCTGGAACAAGAACGTTAAAGCGGCTATGTCGCCAGGTCGCGGGTGTACTCATATCATTGAAATGCTCGCGCAGATGGCTACTGTTGCGTTGCAGGCCAGTTGGGCGAGCAAAGCTGGAGAGCCGCTTGAAATGCCGCCGCCCGAACAGCGTAAGATGCAATCAAGTATGCTGAACGCCTGTTACCCTTATCACGAGAGCAGCCCCTGGGTTAAACAGCACTTTCCCAATGCATATATCCCTCTGGTGGCTGTTGATAAGTGACAGCGGAGCAGAGCGCATATTGGCGCGCGCGCTTTTTTTATACGTAATTTTTGGTCTCAATGTAGATGAAAATGACTCAAAAAATATAAGATGGTGACTGCCTCGGTGGACATACTGTGGTGGCATGTCAATAATTAACCTCTGTGTCTTTAAGATCCAAAATAAAAAAAGGGCGAAAAGTTAAGTGAAAGTAGCCATTTATTCGATGCTAGTGAGCGTATTTTTTCTGTGTTTTTCTCGATCTTTCAGTGCTGAGCTCATTAAAGCTAGTAGCGAAAATAAGAGTAACGTCTACCAGTTTGCCAATCAGTGCTACCTGATCAATTTGTCTCATAATAATAGTTACCTTGCTAAAAAAGGCAGCGGTTACGTATTTTCAGAGGAAAAAGAGTTCGCGATGCCGTTTTATATGCGTCCCACTGCCCTTGGCGTTTATTTGCTTTTTGATCAAGAGGAACAGTATCTGATCGCCGAAGGCCAACACTTACATTTTGCTACTAGCCTTGAGTCAGAAATGACCCTCGATATTCCAGAAGAGGACTATTTGATAACGCCAGCAGAGTGGAAACTGCAGACAGTAGAAAACATTAAGGGTTTATATTTAAAAAATATAAAAGAAAATACATGGTTAACGGAGGGAGGCCTGAATAAGAGCCCTGATTTTGCAGCGGCTATTAACTTTGAGCCAGCAAGCGGGTGTGCTGACTTTCCTGAGTCTGAGTTAGGCGCAGTGGGAGTAGTCACTAAAACGCTGCATGATAACGGTATGCTGTGGGGCTTTGCTGATGCTCATGAACATAGCGGGGCAAATCACGGTTTTGGCGGGAAGATATTTCATGGCGCCAGCTTTCACAAGCTTGGCATTGAGCACGCATTAGCCGACTGCGAAAAACACCATGGGGAGAACGGCTCCAAGGATCTAATGAGCGTCACCTACAAGTCAGGGTCTGGTAGTGCAGCGCCGGATTCCTTCGGTGGTGATTTATATGACCACTTGATAAAGGGCAAGGCAGATCATCTTACCGATGGGTACCCAACTCTTATCGAGTGGAACGCCCATCAAGCGCCAACTCATCAGGGCTTGTATTATAAATGGATAGAGCGAGCTTACCTAGGCGGTATGCGAGTCATGGTTGAGTATATGGAATCGACCGAGGTTGTTTGCGAGGTTTACAAAACGCTATTGCCGGGAAATAGTGAAGCACAGAGCTGCAATGAAATGAAGCATGTCGATCATCAGTTGATAAAGATAAGAGAATTGCAGGACTATGTCGATGCGCAATCGGGTGGCCCGGGAAAAGGTTGGTTTCGGATTGTGTACTCTCCTGAACAAGCACGTGAAGTCGTAAAAGCGGGCAAGCTAGCAGTAATCCTAGGCATAGAAATTGAAAATCCCTTCGACTGCTTTGTCGATCAAAGGGACGGCTTTGAAGTATGTGATGATGAATTGGTGCGTGAGCGGCTAAACAGTTATTACAACAAAGGGGTAAGAGCTTTGTTCCCGTCACATAAGTTTGTCAACGCTTTTTCTAGTGGAGATGGGAATGCCGGTGTCCTCGAGATAGGAGACTACCTTAACACTGGTCAGTGGCGTGATTACGTGCCGTGCAAAGAGGTACCGGGAAAGTATTGGATGAAAGCTCATGGCGAGGGAGAGCAGACCAGTATATTTTCAAAACTTGCAAAAGTGCCTGGTATAGACATGTTTAATAAGATCTTTTCTGACAGTAAAGATCTGACTAAGCAAGTATTGCCGATATATCCGGAAGCTGCGGCGCACTGCCAAAGAACGGGGTTTACGCGACTCGGTATGAGTTTGATTGAAGAAATGATGTCGCTGGGCATGATTATTGATTTGGGACATACGCCCAGGGCATCCCTCAACGATATCATTCCTGTATTAGTTGATTATAATTATCCAGCAGTGCACACCCATGGCGGTGATCAGGCAGCTGTTAATTTAATTAACGGGCTATCCTCGAAAGGTCTTGGGAGCGCATGTCGAGATGAGGAAGGGAATTCAGGTCTACTGGCGAGCTTTAAAAATATAAATGAGCAAGTTGATCCTGAAACGGGTTTACCGAGGAAAGGACTCAGTTATGATTTCAACGGTTTTGCCTCCTACAATAAACCACGTTTCGGTGAGTTATCGCACTGCGAGCACCAGCAAGAAAGCCCATTAACGTATCCTTTCAGGTCTTTCGCCGGTGACATTATTTTTGAGAAGTTGCAGACCGGTGAGCAGGTGTTTGATTTTAATCAATTTGGGTTAGCAAACATCGGTCTGTATCCCGACCTGATTGAAGAAGCTAGGAGGGGAGGCGCAAGCCAAGAGAGTATTAATGCATTGTTTAAAACCGCTGAGGCTTATATTCGACTTTGGGAGCGCGCTGAGCGGAGCGCTGCGCAACATCGAAAAGCTGCCAGCGGATAAGTTAAGCGTATATGGCCCTGCGAGGGTGTATGTTTTTGACTAGGCCTTCATATCCGTTGGATTATTATAAAAATGTCTCTTCATAGAAGTAACCATGAAATCCAAAAGGTACATGGTGATTGAGCGGAATAACAGCGACTTCATGCTGCATATCTTTGGCATCGACAATGACAACTTCACTTTTTTTGCGTGCGTGATTGTAGACAATTGACATGAGGTAGCCTTCGTCTTCTGCCGAGTTTTCGTCCACTGGTGTAAAGTTAGGCTCCGACGTAAAGCGGCCCTCACCAAAGTCGTGGATTGTGATTTGCCCTGTCTGATGATCGACCTTCTGGAACGCATTAAAATTATAGGGAGTGCCATTTTCCACAATGGTCGCCAGCCAACTATAGCGATTTTCGTGCCCAGTATAACGTGGATTCCAAGTTGGAAACTCACCTGCAACTGCGCCATCGATTAGACTTTTTCTTGCAGTGCCCGTCTTAAGATTTAGGGTTAGGCGATTAAATCTTGAGCCATTAGCGAGAAACTGAAAGTCGTCGCCGCGCTCCATAAATACATCTGACAGGCCTCCCATAATATCCATAGTATCGACACATAGAGCGTCAACCGAGATCTCCTCGCCGTTTTCGTACGCATTGCCAAGGTGGAAGCCAAAGAAGGAATCTAACTCATACTCCTTGATGATTTTGGCCGTTGCCAGTTCGAGTACTATTACTTTTGTACTCTCGCTACTGTCGAACTCGATCGACTCAAAAATACTGCGTAAGCCTAGTAGGAACCTAAATGGGGTGCGCATGAATGCCGGGCACAGTATGAAGATTGCGTAATTTTGTGTAATTGCAAAATCGTGGCACATGGAATAGTTGCCTACGCTCTGAGAGGTGTTAGCCATCATTGTGCCATCTGCGCTGATCTTATAAAAATGCAGTTTTGGCGTGGGTATACCGAAAACGCCAAAATTATAGAGATCACCGCTGTGGGGGTCGACCCGCGGGTGGGCGCTGAACGGTTGCGTAGAGGACAAGCCACCGTCGTAATTATATTCACCTACCGTTTCGAGCGTGCTTGGGTCTAGTTCCCACGGCTTACCGCCCTCCCATAGCGCCAGTAGCTTACCGCCGTGGAGTATCACACTGGTATTAGCCGCGTTACCGGGCGCTCGAAACATATTTTTCAATGGGCCACCGGGAATCTGAGTGCCTACGCCGCGATATAGGATTTTCTGCTCGGCAGTCTCATTGATGTATTTTGGAGTGCGTACATAACGATTTTTATAGTGTACGCGACCATCTTTGATCGTGACCGCGCTGATCATGCCATCGCCATCGAACCAGTGTCCATACTGTTGGTCCCCAACCTTGTTTCGCCCGGGGCAGTTGAGAAACAGTGTGCCCTCTAAGCCTGAAGGAATTTTTCCCACGATACTTTCGGGGTCGATCCAATAAGAGGACTCATCGAACAGGGTTTCGTAGCCCTGTAATTCGCAGCCGGGCAGTACCCGAATTTTTTCTGGAAGTGTACGTTTCAGCGCTATATTCATTGCCTGCCTTCCAAGGTTGATTTTTATTAGCTTTATTGCGCATTGGATGATAAGGCAGACGTTACCCCTTTGCGTGCGATACCACAAGTTAGTTTGCGAATTCGCGGGTTGGAACATGTTCTATACAGGCGTCTCATGTCTGCCTATCTCTGGGACTGCAATGGGTTGGCTTCATTTTTTCGTTGTCAGATGAAAACGGTTTTTCTGGCAAGACAAATCCCTACATCTCGCCGAATTGAATCAATGCCTCGCTTCTAGCCTTAGGTTTTAGGTAGGTGCTTTCAACGATCAGCCGATTAAAAAAACCGAAATATGCTCTCTAGGATGAGGAGGAGAGCTTGCGCCTTTCCAGCCAATTATCGAAGCGCACTAGGAGTGGTGGAAGGAAGAGAAGGTCTAACAAAAGTGCTACAATAATTATGGGCGTGAGTAACAGTGCAACATTTTGATAGTAGAACGTATTCGATAGAACCAGAATAAATGTTCCCACTGCCAGCGATAATGTCGTTATCGTGATCGCTGAACCTGCCTTGTCAAGAGAGTACTGTACTGCTGCTTCTGGAGGATCACCCTTGCGCCGCGCGACAATATATTTGCTCAAAACGTGGACGGAATCATCTACAACTAGGCCAATACTAATTGAAAACAGCATTAGAATATAAGGGCTGAGCTCGCCGACTAGTAAGCCCCAGATACCAAATACTATGGTTGCAGGAAATAGATTGGGTATGATACTCAATAACCCATAGCGCACGCTTTTTAGGCCGACCAGCAAAGTAATCGTAATCAATAGAAAGCTAAGTGTGAAGCCTTCCATGAGCTGTAGTGTAATCATCTTATTTAATCGTGCATACAAGATGCTGTTGTCGCCGTGCATAACGTCATACGCCGGATCCATATTTACAGTAATCCAGTCCTCAATTTTCTCACTGAAGTCGAGCAACTGAGCATTAGAAAGATTTGAGGTGCCGATCACCATGCGGATAGCAGAATATTCGGAATTAAAAATAGGTTCTAGCTGCGGCTCGATTTCCTGAACCAGTTGATAGCCCACCAAGTAATCGATGATCTGTAAATTGTCCTCCGGCAAGATCTCCCACGCGGGGTCGTTATCGTTCTCCGCCATATTGCGATTTTTGAGGAAGCCGGCGTAGCTAGTGACAAAACTGGTTTGTGGCTGTTCTTCTAGCCAAATACTAAACGCTTCAATTTTACGAAGAAATGCAGGTTCAGTAATACCGTAGTATTCGCCACTATTAATACTGTAAACCAGACTTTGATCATTGCCGATTTTTTCCGCGAGCGCTGAAATGACAGTATGGAAATCCGAATTTTTATCGATAAAGCTGAAACGATCAAAGTCTACTTTGTTGAGCGGCAGCATCGCAAACGTGATGACAATAAGTAGCAGGCTGCCCCAAAACAGCTGTTTACCATTGTTAGCCACTAATTTTGCGACACTGTTGATGAAGCTCTTTACGCCCAAAGGTCTAGGTACTTTTTTAACGGGTAGCAATAGAATAAGCGCGGGCAACAATGTGAACGTCACGAGAAAAGCCCACACTACGCCAACGGCAACGACATTGCCGAACCCATATATACCTGGCGATGCGCAATAATTTAGACTGAGAAATCCCATAGCCGTGGTTACGGTCGCTAGTGTAACCGGCTGTATATTGACACGCAGGCTTTCGCGTAGTGCTTCGAACTTACTGAGTGATTTGTGTAAGCCCTGTAAATACACCGATACAAGGTGAATTGAATCGGCCATAGCGATCATAAATACCACTAGTGGGCCCATATTAGATATCTGATTGAAGGGCACTTGCGCCCAGCCGACGGTGCCAACGGTCAAAGCGACTGACATTACAGAGACGAAAGCGATAGCTAACGCGAAGGACAGTGAGCGTAGACAAAAGTACATCAATCCGAGAATAGTGAGCATGACGATCGGAAAGAGGTATTTCGCATCCTTAATTTGAGCATTGTAGCTATCGTACTCGAAGAGAATACGGCCGAGTACGTATATATTCTGGTCAGGATATTGCTCGCGTAGGGAGTCGCGCAGATCGATGATCGTTTTCGCAATTCGCAGTTGGGTCTCCTGCTCCTCTGAGCTCGCGCGAAACTTAATTACCGCCAACGCCATATCACCCTCGGGCGATAGTATAGTCTGAGTAAGATCTTTATCCGCTAGACCGATCTCTCGAATGTTGACTAAATCCTGCGCGGTCAGCATATTTAGTTCTGGCAGCAGATAGTCGCGATCGTGAATATCTGCATCCACCGCATTGAGGCGACGATTGATAAGCGAGGCTACAGAGACTGCTGACTCTATGTCCGTATAGCGGTCAGTAAGGTCCTGCATTGCCTGCAACATGTCCATATTGAAGACGTCGCCTTCGGGTGACATGAAAGCAAAGAGGACGGATGTGGTAGGAGGAAAGTCTTTGTTAACTTGAGCCACTTCCAATCGGTATGGGTCATTTTCACTGAGAATAGAGTCGTCGCTGCTATTAATTGTTGTTTTTAGTGCGCCCAGAGAAATAATGCCACCGATTATGATAGCGAGGGTTGCGAGTAGGTAACGCTGCGACAGGAGAAAATTGATCAAGCGTGCCATTGAAATGCCAATAAATTTAATAGTTTGTTTATACCATATTCTGGGTAAAAGTGACTTTTGAGAATAAGATACTGAGTTTTTGCACTGAGCTTACGCGGCACCCTCTCAGGCACACTGCGGGCTAAGCAGCAGGCCGTGGGAGAGCGAAGGGGTCTAATCCCGGCGATTGGTCGCGGAAATAGTTCCTGATTCGGCGCAAAACTCGGCTTTACTCGGTAATTTGATTTGTGGTTTTATATTAAGATGCATGTGAGTATTACACTAATTCATGTTGCTGCGTCATAGAGGCGATGGAAACTGAGGGAATATCAATGAAGTTTTGCCGCCTGCTAGTGGTGTTGTTGGCTACCACCCTGTCTATGTCAGTCTTCGCCGTTGCGCGGCCCGCTAATGTCGGCGATTTTTCGCTGCTTGATCATACCGGTAAGTTTCACCAGCTGAGTTGGTACGATGATCAAAAGGCAATAGTGATCTTCATACAGGGCAATGGTTGCCCAATCACGCGCAACGGCGCGATCACACTGAAGGCTATTCGCGACGACTTCGCTGATCAGGGCATCGAGTTTTTCATGCTCAATCCGCAACCACAGGACGATCGAGATAGTATCTCTGATGAGGCTGAGGAGTTTAACTATGATTTCCCCATTCTCGTCGACGAATCGCAATTGGTGGCAGAATCGCTCGGGGTGGATCGCACCTCAGAAGTTTTTGTGATCGATCCGAAGACACTCAGGGTGTTGTATCGCGGTCCGATTGACGATCGTCTTGGCTATGAATCGCAAAAGCTCGAGGCACAAAACCACTATCTGCGCGACGCTCTAACCGCGGTATTGTCTGACGCTGAAGTTGCAACAGGTGCGCCGGAAGCCCCGGGTTGTTTGATTAGTTTCCCTGCGCGCGACAAGTACAAGAACACAACTATCTCCTATGCAGATGATATCGCACCAATCCTGATGGAAAATTGCGTCTCCTGTCATCACGATGGGGGCATTGCACCTTGGTCGATGGATAACCACAAAATGGTGCAGGGTTGGTCACGCATGATGAAAGAGGTACTAATGACTCGCCGCATGCCACCAGGACAAATTGATACGCATGTGGGTAAGCCCATCAAGGACGTTGTCGAAATAACACCGGAAGAGTTGCAAATGTTGGTGTATTGGATTGACGCTGGAGCACCGATGGGCGCGGGTGAAAGAGACCCCTTACCTGAACTCACTTTTAGTGATTCTCTGTTTGCACTTGGCGAGCCAGATTTAATATACAACGTTCCGGCGCAGTCTATTCCGGCAACCGGCCTCATAGATTATCGCTATATCCCAGTGGAGTTAAATCTTGATGAAGATGTTTGGATTAAAGCTATCGAATTCGCACCAGGGGATCGCAAAGTATTGCACCACGTTATTGCCTATCTTCAGAGTCCAGCAGATAAGTCAGCAGGTGGACGTGATGAGGGCGACGGTCGTGATGACAGCATCGGCGGTTTCGCGCCGGGTCGGCAGGCCGACGTTTTTCGTGACGATAGCGGCCGTCTGATACGCAAGGGTTCGAACCTTTTATTGCAAATGCACTACACCACATCGGGTAAGGAGACTGTCGATGAAACAACAGTAGGTATCTATCTTCACGACAAGCCACCAAAGTATGTGATGTCTGGTGGTGTCGCTGGGCAGCGCAGATTTATGGTGCCGCCCCATGCTAAAGAGCATGAATTGGAGGGTGAAATGCTTGTCGAAAGCGATGCATATCTATACGCCATGACGCCGCATATGCATTTTCGCGGCAGGTACATGAACTACAGTGCAGAATATCCGGATGGTACATCTCAAATGCTGCTGTCAGTACCCAAGTACAATTTTAATTGGCAGTTTAGTTACCGCTTAGAGGAGCCTCTGTTTTTACCAGCAGGTACTCGACTTGTAGCACGTGGTGCGATGGACAACTCTGCACAGAACCCTTTCAATCCCAACCCAGAGGTGCCAGTTGTATTTGGTCTGCAAACCAAGCATGAAATGTTTTTCGGTTTTAATACGCTACGTTATGTGGGTGATACCCCGAAAATCATTGGCGCCATGGAGATATCTGAGAAAAATTCAGCTTCCGAATCGTAATCCGCAGGCGATTAATTGGTGTGGGCACAGCCATCTCTAGGCAAGGTCCGCACGCAAACGGCCCTATTAGTTTTGAGTCGATGGAAACGCAGTTAATGTCTGGGATGCGCGTTGTTCAGAGGTCAAGGTTTTAACGCGTCAAAGACCTGTCGAGCCATGTTCTGCGATAATCGCACTGTCGATAGCTACTTGCTCAGCATCTGCGTCCACCTCGCTGCAGTGACTATCGTTCCAGTTGGCGTAGCCCATGTAGTCAGTATCCCCTACCTTTGTCAGTGAATCCCACACGAGCAAGCAAAGCTCTGTGTTTGACAAGAACGCCGAGCGCTTTGCTTCGTCCAATATGCTTGCCATTGTCGTTTGGTCATTCGATATGCGGAGCGCTTCACCGATATCTAAATGAACAAAATCCCGTTCAGCTGACGAAAACTGCGGCCAGTCGATCGGTAATTTCGGCACACCTGTCCTGGCAAATTCGGCCCAGGCAGACATCATCAGTTCTTGCATCTGGTCTCGCGGTGCTCCCTCGGGATAGACATAGCCTGATATTGGTCCATAGGCATACTTGCCCGTTATAAAAGCGATGTCGATGGCGTGAGCAGCACCGATAAGCTTAGGGAAGTCTGCAAAAAATGAGTTTTCTTGATCATCCCAGTCAAACCGGTAGGCATAAAGCGCTGGATATCCAGCAGCTTCCATCGCTATCAATGGTTCGTCGACCCCTCGTATTTTCCAAGCTTGGGAGCGAATTCGAGCCCAGAATGCATAAAGATCAGGATCTCTCAGAGTGATGCGAGGCGGTAGCCAGCGAGTCAGCATATAATCGATATTGACGAAGTAGCGATGCCTGCTCATCCACAGAGTAACCTCATCGCGATTAGCACCTGCAATCACTGGCACATCTTTCGCATTGCTGCTGTCCGCCAGGGCAGCAAGCATACCTTCCCCAGAAATTACGACGCCATCGGCGGTCGTCAGCGGGATATCCCCATGGTCGTTTAGTTCTAGGTAGTGCTCCATTAGTGCCTCACCAGAAACATCGTAGGCAGACTTTGTGGATATATCATCCAAAACACCAGCATTCACCATAGAGGTGAACAATTGCGAACTGGAGCGTCTTATTCTTGGATATTTGTCGTTGGCGTTGATCGCCTCTTCTACCGTGTTAGTTTTGAGGTAACCTGACTGCGAAATAGCCTTGTGAAACAATCCTTTGCTTAGCGGACTGGCAAGTAGTGCGAATACATTGTGACCACCTGCGGACTCACCGAATATGGTGACGTTTTGAGCATCACCGCCAAATTCTCCGATATTTTGCTGCACCCAACTCAGTGCCTGAATGATATCTAAGGTGCCGAAATTCGAACTGCGATCCAGTCCTTTGGCTCCCTTTTGCACCACTGGATGACTAAACCAGCCAAATGGTCCTAGACGATAATTGATAGCAACAACAATGACCTGCTGCGATTCCACCAAGGCAGAAAAATCGTAATATCCTTTATAGCCGGACGTATTGCCGCCACCGTGGATCCAGAACATGACAGGGAGTGGTGCAGCGTTGTCAGCCCTAATCGGCGTTGTAATATCGAGATAGAGACAATCTTCGGTGCCAACCACCCCGTCGCCTGGCACTCCTCCGCCGTCCCAAGCGATTTGCAGGCATGCAACGCTATCAAGCTCTGCGCTGTCTGCTAAAGGCCCTTCGACAGGCCTAGGGGCTCTCCAACGCAGCTCATCAACTGGGGGCTGTGCGTAAGGAATGTCACGCCAAAATGCGACATTTTCTCGGGCCTCGGCTACCACGGCCCCTGACGTCGTGATTACAGTCAATGCTTTGGATGGTGTTGTTGGTTGCCTGTCGCCATTACAGGCGACTAGCAATGCTAGGCAAACTATGAAAAAAATATGCATCATTACAATGTCAGTGTCATTATGCCACCCTAGACTGCGACTGCTGCAGTATAAACATCAGAGCACCCCCACGGCAATCGCCTGAGCCTCTCAGCCGAGGGTGCACGCATCGGTCTCGGCACTACGGCTTTTCAGCTCTCTCTCTACGTAACTTTAGGAGCCATGAGCTCTTATTTTTCTCTGCGTCATAGAACACCGCAACGGTAAAGAAAAACATCAAGATTAATACAATATGTGCCGCTATACTAATGCCGAAATAATAGATGCTACCAAGATAGGCCGCAACGGCGCCACTCCACATGAAGGCAAGGATCGTCATTATGAACATGCGGCTAGTGGGATCAGGAATATGCCTAAGTGGGTTTTTGCTCGAGTCAAATATGTATTGGTACGCGTCGTAAATACGCAGCCCGATTTCTTTCATTTTATTAATCTCCATAAAAACCACTGAAGTATACGTCAAAAGGCTGTTGTTGGATTGGTTAAAAGACGCAGACGGCGTGAAAGATCTGGTTTAGCGCGTAAATAATGTTCACTAGACAGGGGTCAGCGATGAGTCGTCGATATGTGGAGAAGGTCGTCAAGTTGATTTTGTTAGCTGCGTTGCTCTGTTTTGCGCTGTTGCTGGCTTGGGCATTTCAGTCGCGCAGTATGCCGGCCCTTAAAATCTGGCATACCACAACTCTGCAAAGCGAGTTCCATAGTGGAGATGCGACAGTTGGCTACGTGTTCGCAGACTACCTAATACAGGAAGAGCGTCTGTTTGCGGAACTTGAGGCCCAGATAGTTTTTCAGGTTGACCCTAGTCCGCAGGTGCGCTACGAGCGCTATAAAAGGGGCGGAACTCAGAATCCGGCATGGTCGTCAAGCAACTGGAATCGCACGTATGAGATGATCCCAGATCGCATTAAGGGAGGTGCATTGTTGTTGCATGGCCTTACAGATTCGCCGTATAGTTTGCGCCGCATCGCCGAGATTCTGTACCAGCGAGGATTTTATGTTCTAGCTCTGCGCTTGCCTGGCCATGGCACAATTCCAGGCGCCCTGACTGACGTGAGTTGGGAGGATTGGCGAGCGGCCAGCCGCATTGGCGCAAAGCAAGTGCGACATCGCATTGGTGATAAGTTGCCTTTTTTCATGGCGGGTTTTTCTAATGGCGGTGCTTTGGCCGTGACCTATGCTTTGGATGCAATGTCTAACGAGAACCTTCCACAACCTGAACAACTGCTACTATTTTCGCCAGAGATCGGCATTTCACCTTTTGCTAAGGTTGCGAACTCGCAAAAGTTACTGAGTTTTCTACCATACTTTGCAAAGTTTAAGTGGTTGTCGATACAGCCTGAATACGACCCCTTCAAATATAATTCATTTCCAAAAAACGCAGCGCAGGAAGCATGGGAATTGACTGATTTTCTCGAAAAGCGCATTACCGCTGCGCATTCCGCGGGTCTACTGAAAATCTTCCCGGGCGTGTTAACTTTTTTGTCATGGCAGGATTCAACGGTGTACACGTCAGAGACTATACAGAGGCTTTATAGCTATCTAGATAACGATGATAGCGAACTGGTTATTTTTGACGTTAATCGGTTCGACCCGCTGGTACCCTTCATTCCAGTAGCGAATGCTTCGCCGCTGTTAAAGCTCAAAGCTAACGCCGATTTACCCTATCGGCTCACGGTGATTACTAACGTATCAGGCGTTTCTCAAGAGGTAGCGGAGAAGACCAAGCCGCCACATACAGCAGCGATAAATACGCGACTGTTAGGCATGACTTGGCCTCCGGGGGTGTATTCATTGTCTCATGTGGCAATTCCTTTCTCGCCGGATGATCCCGTTTATGGCAATGGCCGCGCGGTTGGAACTGAGTATCAGGGTTTGCCATTGGGTGCGCTGAGTCCCCGGGGCGAGACTCGCCTGCTGATTGCGCCAGTAGACCAACTTATGCGTCTGCGCTACAACCCTTTCTTTAGCTATATCGAAGCTCGTGTTGAGGAGGAAATTAGCGAATCACTTTATCTTGTTCAATAATTTTGTGAAAAAGAGCCTGTTTTAGACGCAATCCGCGGCACAGCTCTTGCTAGTGACTGCTTTCCTCATTGAGTTCATCGACAGTTGTCTTCGTGTCGCCAATACTTACAAAATCAACGGTGACAAAGTTGGCCATAGTCGCATGGAAGGTTTCACACTCGTTGATACGATCCTTCAGGAAAGGGTTGTAATTGACCTGCTCCGCTGAACTCGGCGAACCAAAGATATTGGTGAGGAAGTTGTTATAAATGAACAGATCATTAGTGGTATCTCCTCGATTACCGTCGCAGGAAAAATCCTCTGGAGTAGCAGCGGCATAGTCAGTTTCAAAAGCGTACTCCCAGACATACATAAGCCAGGGGTAGGTCGGATCAACGGCTACGTCTTGAAACACAACGAGACGCGTATCTGCATCGATCATTTGCCCCAATGTAGGCCAAACGCCACTATTGTGTAGATACGTGTACTTTGTGAGATCGGCAGCATCAAAGGCGGCGGCAGTGCGCTCGGGGCTAATATAAGACTCGAAGATTATCGTCACTACATCGCCAGGATTTGCATCAAGGAAGTCGGTTATCTCGCGCAGCCCATCTACAAGTAACCGTTTGCCGAGAGCACACACTGCGTGACACAGAAATGACGTATTGGGATCTTCGCCTGGCACTTGAATCTGGTTAAACTGATTTAAAGCACCGGCTGGCCAGATATCCAACATTAATCCTCGGACGCCGAAGTCCAATTGCGTGGGCACATCTAAATGCTGGTTAGGACCAAACCAGCCGTCTGTTGAATTAGACATTGCATTGTGAGTGGTGGGATAGCGAACCTCGTCGTAACGTCGGCCGCATAAATGTGAACTGCCATTGCACCCGCGCACGGTGATTATTTCATTTTTACCGACAGACGTGTTGCCATCCGATGCAACTATTAATATCTCATGGTCACCTAGTTCAAACGAATTAGTATCAATCGTGAATGAGAAGGGCGCCGATGTGTCTACCTCGTTCCACTCGTCAGCGATTCCTTTGGGATAGAGTCGCACGGTGGTCGGATTTATAGTGGAGACGTTAACATCAATCGTGAGGGTCGCGTCAACCGCGGACCAACTCGTAATGGCTGTAATGCTGGTAGGATCGGCACTCTGTATAAATGAGGCTTTTAATGCGGGTGCGGTTTTTCCCCAGTGCGCATTAACGGTGCTGCCGGGCACGTTGAACGAGCATTGGGGCCATTGACCGTTGCACCCTTCCCATCCGGAGAAAACCCAGCCTGCAGCCGGCAGCGCAGTATAGGTAACGCTATAGTCACCTGCGACATAATTTGCACAAGGACGGTCTTCCCATAGGCAATCATTTTTCCCGGTCGACGAGACAATGTCCCCATTACCCTCTATCTCCAGTGGATGAGAGCAGGCTGCAACGACGGCTAGCAGTATCAGTGCGAATAGTAATTTCATAAGGTGGCTGCTTTTTAATCAATAATTGTGAGTTGCTAACACGATAACGGACTTTCCCTTTACTTACCGATGCCGTGAACCCAAGGTTCTTGCACTTATTTTACATAATGACACGAAACACGTCTAACGGGCAGCGTTTCAGCTAGATTTTACGGTTTGATCGCGCCTCCTTACTAGAAATACGGGCCAAGTGGTCGAATGCCGGTCTCAAGCTTTATTCGGGTGTGCGTAGTAGCAGTCCGCTGAATTTGGACGAACCTCAGTATTGAATACTCGCTCCTTAAAAAACAATTCCTGACAACCAGCATTGCATATGTCCCAGCTAAGCACTCAGTTACTCATTAGAATGACGGATCTACCGATGACAAGTCGCTCGTCTAGATCCGACAGAGCAAAGGGCAACTCTTCGAAACTGCGTGTGCGTTGAACATACGGAGTAAGCTTGCCCTGTTTATACAGACTGTAGAGTTCGTCCTGCATTGCCTGCGATATTTCAGATGTTGGGACAGTGGCTAACACACCAATTACCGAGTGATTGTTCAGCGCGAGATCTTCTGTTGAAGCGTCTCGCCAGGCACCGCTGGCAAACCCAATCGCTAGGATGCGGCCACCGAAGTTCAGACAATTGAGAGACCGATTGAAGGTATCTCCGCCAACCGGGTCAAAGACGAGGCCAACCCCCTTTCCATCTGTCAATATATTGGTGCGCTCGACAAAGTCTTCACGACTGCTGTCGATAACATTATCCGCACCAAAGTGTGTACACATTTCGGTTTTTAGCGCGCCATTTGCCACAGCGATGACTCGGCCGCCTAGCGCTTTTGCAATTTGGATGGCTGCAGCACCTGTTCCGCCAGACGCCCCGTGCACTAATATTGTTTCTCCCGCTTTAATTTGACCACGAAGCACTAAAGCCACGTATCCTGTGCGATAAGCGATGGTAAATACGGCCGCTTCCGAGTCTGACATTTCGACAGGAACCGGAAACACATTTTGATCGTAAATTAGAGCCTCTTCTGCAAAACCACCATGACCTTCAATAAAAGCTGTAACGCCCATTACACGCTGTCCTAAGTCAAAGTCCGCGTTGTTATTAGTATCGGTGACAACGCCACACACCTCCTGTCCACAGGTGAACGGGTGCTGGGGTGTAAAAGGATAGTTACCTTTACACATCAAAACGTCTGGCAAGCCGACGCCTGCCGCTAGAACCTTAACTCGTATGGTCCCAGGAGTGGGCACCGGTAAAGCACAATCGGCGAGTCTTAAAACATCTTTCGGTTGACCTGTTGTCGTTACGATCCATGCTTTCATCAATACCTTCTCACGCTTTAACAGTTATTTTTCTTCCAGCCCTTATGCCGGTGCGAGTTGGCAACTGGGCTATTTCCCGCTAATTCTGATACCAAAAGGCAAGATCTTAGTGGTCACCTTTTACCCTTTTTTCGAGGTAACATGTAGGGCGCTTCTATCTTTCCAGCGATAGCCCAAGTTGTAAATAAGGGCTAGTCGATACAGTATCCTAGATAATACCAGAGTGCGGTAAAAATACTGTCGAGATAGGGAAAATTTGTTAACGTTAGCCATGTTTCGTACTTGCGATCAAGAAAGCCTAGTTCGCATCTGCATTGATAATGGTGAAGACAAAGTATTAGAGGGGCCTACTATGGATACCATTCAAACGCGCAGCGTTGCTAGTCTGCTAGCGTCATGCATCATGACGTCGACTGTGTTTGTTCCGACTGCATTTGCAGTCGGAGATTCTGCCCTAGAGGAGGTAATAGTAACGGCCCGAAAGCGAGAGGAATCATTGCAGGATACGCCATTAGCGGTGTCTGCATTCACCGGTGCAGCATTGCTTAAAGCGGGTGTTTCCAACCTTGCAGATGTTACTGAGTTGGTGCCGAATCTCCAGATCAGTCGCCCCGCTAGAGACGCGAATATTTATATACGCGGTGTCGGTCCTACCCGAGGCGCCACTAACGTGACTGAACTGAGCGTCGGTGTGTACCTCGATCAGGTCTTTCTACTGAAACCCCAAGGCCAATTGCTGGATCTAGCGGCCATTGAATCTGTGCAGGTTCTGCGTGGGCCGCAGGGTACATTGTTTGGCAAAAATACTACTGGGGGTGCCTTGCTGGTCAC
>PKDD01000021.1 GCA_002862465.1 Haliea sp. | reverse complement strand
TGTAGTTTATCAGCCGTACGCATAGACGCCGAGACCGAGGTTCGATGTATTTAGCTTACCAATCTTTAGAGTACTGCGGCTCTTGCCTTCAGTTTTATAAATAGCATTTTTGATGGGTGTGGTGTCGAAAGTGGAATTCCGCGCATAAAAATGGCGCAAAAGGTTTGATGCAGCAAAGAACGATATCGCAATCTCGAGTAAAAAAATGCTCACTCCTCCATTAAACCGCTGAAACTCGTTTAGCGTGTTGTGTAGTTGCGTCTTGTGGCATGTCGCCCAAGCACTTGCTGACCCCTCAGCGCCTACGCGACGGCCTTCCTTGATCTGCGGCGTCTCGATCGGGCCGTTTTGGTCAGAACTTTTTGGCAGGACTAACTTACGTTTGTGATTAGGAAAAATATGCGCTTTCTTATGAAAGCCATCGGCGTAGCTAAATAACCTATCATTACCGAGACTTATTCCGACGCTACCTATCCACTTATGCGTTGTTTCGAGCTTCGCGTTGCCGAGCGAGGGAAGTCTATGCCTACCGCCCCATCGCTTTATGCGCATAGGGTTTCCTTTAAAGAAGCGCGGCTTATAATACCCATCTTTGGTTGAGCCAATACATCATAGCCAATAAGAACATCAGAAGGAACATAAATAATCGCTAGGTCGTATACGGTTGCGAGCTGCATCGCACTGGAGTTCTGGCTAGGTTGCTTCAGATTCGTACCAGACGGATTCACAGCTGGAATTGCAGATTATCGAGTCAATAACATTATCGAGGCGTGTTACTACTTTTTCAGAATAGAAGTATTTTGCTGCGAAGTTATAGTTATATTCGGAGATTGATTTAAGACGAGCATCGTCGCTCGCCAGATCCGAAACAGCGTTTATAATTTCTTGAGTAAGATTCCCGCCCAACTCGGCTCCCATCAAATCGGCGTTAAAAAAATCATTTATTCCCCCGACCTTGGTCGTCAAAACAGCTAGTCCACACCCCATTGCCTCTAGAACAGTATTGGGCATTCCTTCAGCATGCGTTGATGGGAACAATAGTATGCTCGATGATAAGAGTGCATCGGCCTTCTCCGAACCGCTTACTCTTCCCAAGTAGCGCAGACCTCCGTCGGTATCGTCGGTAGCTAGTAGTTTGACATTGGCAGCTTCGCTGCCGTTCCCTGCAATTATAAGTTCGACATTGACATGGTTGGCTCTAAGGGATTTATATGCTGAGATGGCCTCATAAATACCTTTATCTGTCTCGATGCGAGAGAGAAAGAGCATTCGTAGTTTCTCGTTAGGGTTTTTTAGGTTACGGAGCGCGTTGTAGCCTTGTGGCAATATACGCTCGTCGAATATTGTTGATTCAATAAAAATACGTGACGTCGTCAAATGAGGCAAGATGGTATCTCTAAAGCAACTGGCTAATACGATAAACCCGTCTGTACGCAGTAAAGGGCGGAAAAAATAACGAAATTTCCCACTGAAAACTACGTTAGCATACGCGTCATCCCACCCTCTGAAAAACACAATAGTTTTCTTTTTCGCGAGCTTTGCAATAAGATAAAAAACATAGTCTCGATTCAAGCCATTGAAATTAAGAGATGGATTTAGAAGGATGAGGTCGAGATCGTTGCGGCATAAGACGCGAATAAATGTGAAGTAGTCGGAGATCAACCTCACAATATGGCTGACCTTGGTGTCGTGCTGAATAGCGCCATCCCGCTTTCCTACGGTGAAGAATTTATAGTCAAATGGGAATTTGTTTTGGAGAATGCTGTAATAATTGGCGACCCCGCCACTATTATGTAGGCTGGGTGTCAATATTAGAATTTTTTTTCGTGCCATTGAAGAGACCTTCTACGTGTAGCATTCCAACGAGGCAAGCAATTTTACGTATAATTAATGTTGTAATTGTGTCGATTATTTTTTTAGCGCATTCGCAGTTTAACCTATTCGAATCGTGGATGGGCGCTTGTTTTTTAGAGATAAAGATAAAAAGTAATGAGTGCGTTCATAAAAATTAGTGAAAAATTGAAATGGTTTTGGAATCGTCTGCGCTGCATGTCGATGCCAGAGATATTGCATCGTGTCAGAGAAAAAGGCCTGATAAACTTGCAGCGCCTTGGATTCTTTAGCGCCAAATTGCCTCCCGACCCAGATATCTCTATTGAGGTTAAGCCCTGGTTGCGATCTGCTAAGGCGATGCCGGCGGGTTGTTATGTAGAGGAGGCTGAACGCGTGCTGGCCGGCGAAGTGCCTATTTTTGCGTTGAGACCAGCCAATTTGGGTTCTATTCCCCTGTGGAACACCGACCCTAAATCTGGGATTCAGGCGCCTCTGACTTTCGGTCGGTCTTTGGATTATCGAAACTCTGATCTGGTTGGGGATATCAAGTATCTTTGGGAGCCAAACCGACACTTGCAGTGGGTTGCGCTGGCACAGGCATATGCTCTGTCGAGAGAGCCACGATTTCTTGATGGTTTTGCAAAGCAGCTATCGTCTTGGTTAGACCAGTGTCCTTATCCCTTAGGGCCTAATTGGACCAGTTCCTTAGAGCTGGGGATTCGCTTAATAAATTGGTCTATCGTGTGGCAGTTAATCGGCGGTGAACGATCCGAAATTTTTGAGGGAAGCGAAGGCCAGGCGTTGCGTCAACGCTGGCTTCGTTCCATCTATCAGCATTGCCATAGCATTGATTTGTATTGGTCCCGTTACTCTTCCGCAAACAACCACCTTATTGGTGAGGCTGCCGGTTTATATATTGCTTCGGTTACATGGCCCTTCTGGCAGCGTTGTAAGCAGTGGAGACAAGATTCCTATGACACTTTGCTCCATGAGGCGCTTACACAGAATACCGAGGATGGGGTAAATCGAGAGCAGGCTATTTCTTATCAGCAATTTGTCCTCGATTTCCTACTTTTTTCTGGTTTGGCGGCAAGATCGACAGATCATAATTTTCCCGCTGTCTATTGGGAGCGGCTTGATCAGATGGTTGGATTTCTAGCGTCGATTATGGACGTCAACGGTAACGTACCTATGATTGGAGATGCTGACGATGGCTACGTCACCCGTCTATGTCTCGATAGGGAGTTTTGCCCTTACAAGTCTCTGTTGGCGACAGGAGGGTTGCTGTTTGGTCGACCGGAGTATTCAGCAAAAGCCGGCGCTATCGACGATAAGACTCGGTGGTTGGCGGGCGCTGATGACCTCCGACGAGGCAGCTCTAGTCTGGCGAAAGCGAATATAAAAAGAAGCTACGCTACTGGCGGCTACTATATTCTTGGTGGTGACTTTGATACTGATAGTGAAGTCAAATGCATTGTCGATGTGGGCCCGCTGGGTTATCTCGGTATTGCGGCGCACGGGCATGCAGATGCACTGTCTTTGGTGCTGTCGGTAGCGGGTTATGAAATATTAGTGGATCCCGGCACATATGCTTACCACACACAAAAAGCGTGGAGAGACTATTTCAGGGGGACATTAGCGCACAATACGGTGTGTATAGATTCCAAGGACCAATCTGAATCTGGCGGTAACTTTATGTGGACTCATAAGGCTGAAGCGGAGTGCGAACTATGGCAAAGTGAGGAAAAAGCTCAGCGCTTAGTGGCAAGTCACAACGGTTATCATCGCCTAGAGGATCCCGTTACTCACCGGAGAGAGGTAGAATACAACGCGCACTTGCGTCGGTTTCGGATAACTGACCATATCGAATGTAAGGGCCAACATCTGGTCGAACGTATGTGGCACTTTGCGGAAGACTCTGAGGTTGTAGTTGGGCAAGATGCATTATCTGTAACACGCGAGAGTTGCAGTGTGCGATTTTTGTTTAATCCTGTTTTTAATCGTGAGCTTAATGTGGCCAGCGGAGCCGAAAATCCCATAACCGGCTGGATATCAAGGGCTTATGATGTCAAAGCGCCGATAATAACGGCCCTAGAAAGCGTCAAGGTCAGCGGCCCTACTACGCTAATTGTGGACATCATACTTTAGCGTCAAAGAGGAGTGCGTAAAATAACCCCTGACTACATTGCGTTGATAGGAATGTACACAGTAGTATGTGTCTACACATCTCTAGTTGTAGCACCCACAGTATGAACATCAGCATTTTTGGCATGGGCTATGTGGGGGCTGTTTCCGCCGCATGTTTGAGTAGTGACGGGCATACCGTGATCGGTGTTGATCCTAACCCTACCAAGGTGGATTTAATTAATCAGGGTCTGGCTCCAATTATCGAAAAGGATCTGGAACCGCTGCTGACAGAAGGCGTGAACAGTCAGCGATTAGCCGCTACTAGTGATGCGCACTACGCAGTCACTAATACAACGGTTTCATTCATTTCTGTTGGCACTCCCAGTCAAGCAAATGGCAACTTAGATTTATCTTTTGTAGAGCGAGTATGTGAAGACATCGGCTCGGTATTGCGAAATAAGGATGATTTTCATGTCGTAGTGGTCCGCAGTACGATGTTACCCGGCAGTATGCGTGACGTTGTGATCCCAGCTCTTGAAAGGGCTTCAGATAAAAAGGCAGGAATCAACTTTGGTGTTTGCAATAACCCCGAATTCTTGCGTGAGGGGACAGCGATATATGATTACTACAATCCACCCAAGACGGTTATTGGAGAAATTGGCACAACAAGCGGCGAGTTATTAGTACAGTTGTACTGTGAACTGAGCGCGCCACTCATTCGTACCGATATCGAAACCGCGGAGATGGTGAAATACACTGACAATGTGTGGCATGCGGTTAAAGTCGGTTTTGCCAATGAAATTGGTAATCTTTGCAAAGCTGTTGGCATTGACGGTCACGATGTCATGAACATTTTTTGCCAGGATACGAAGCTTAACCTCTCACCGTATTACATGAAGCCAGGTTTCGCATTTGGCGGGTCATGCCTGCCGAAAGATGTGCGGGCGCTAAATTATAAAGCGAAGTCGCTCGATTTAGAACTTCCGCTGATTGGGAACATTCTTGCTAACAACGCTAAGCAAATTGATCGTGGCGTAGCGATGGTTACGGGTAAGGGTAATAAAAAAGTTTCGATACTCGGTTTTAGTTTTAAGGCAGGGACCGATGACCTACGAGAAAGCCCGCTGGTTGAAGTCGTAGAGTGCCTCATCGGTAAGGGCTATGACCTCTGCCTGTATGATAGGAGTGTAAACCTCGCAAGACTGACAGGCGCCAATAAAGACTATATCCTTAATGCTATCCCACATATTTCCTCGCTGATGGTGGATACGCTCGAAGAGGCCATTTCCCATGGGCAGACCATCGTTATTGGTAACAGCGCGCCCGAATTTAAAAACATAATAGCTATGACAAATGAAGAGCAGGTGATTGTTGACTTGGTTAGGATAGTCAATCATCGCAGTATTGTGGGGCGGTATGATGGCATCTGCTGGTAAGCGAATCCTCTTTATAGTTGAAAACCTCCCCTCACCATTCGACCGTCGAGTCTGGCAGGAGGCTACAACTCTTTATCAAAATGGCTACCAAGTTTCGATTATTTGCCCTATGGGCAAAGGCTATGAAGAGAAGTATGAATACCTTGATGGGATTCACATTTATCGGCATCCATTACCGCCAGAAGCTGAGGGCGCTTTCGGTTATGCATTAGAGTACAGTGTTGCACTATATTGGGAGTTTTATCTGGCATTCAAAGTGTTGTTTAACAGAGGCTTTGATGCGGTCCATGCCTGCAATCCACCGGATTTAATTTTTCTTGTCGGCGGATTTTTCAAGCTCTTTTTCCGCAAGAAATTCCTTTTCGATCACCATGATATTAATCCTGAACTCTATGAAGCTAAGTTTGGTCGGCGCGACTTGTTTTATCGTTTGATGCTACTTTGTGAGAGGCTGACGTTTAGGACAGCTGATAGGTCTATCGCCACCAACGAGTCTTACAAACAAATAGCGATAGACCGGGGAGGCATGGAGCCTGACAAAGTAACCGTGGTTAGAAGCGGCCCCAAGCTTGATCGTTTGAAAATTATCGAAGCAGTCCCCGCGCTTAAACGGGGCCGAAAATATTTAGTGGGTTATGTTGGCGTGATGGGCAAGCAAGAAGGCATTGATTACTTATTGCGCTCGTTGCAATACATCGTACAGCAAAAGAATCGAACTGATGTGCACTTTGGGTTGGTAGGAGGTGGAACGGAACTTGCCAGCCTTCAGGCTTACGCAACGGAATTAAAGGTTGACGATTATGTTACATTTACTGGGCGAGTTTCAGATCAGCAGATGCTGCAAATGCTCAATACAGCCGATGTCTGTGTAAATCCTGACGTGGCTAATGACATGAACGATAAGTCTACGATGAATAAAATCATGGAATATATGGCGCTGGCAAAGCCCATTGTGCAGTTCGATTTAAGCGAAGGGCGGTTTTCAGCCCAAGAGGCATCTCTCTACGCACGCAAGAATGATACGGAAGACTTAGCAGAAAAAATACTTTCTTTACTTGACGATAAGATCAAGAGAAAGACCATGGGTGATTTTGGTCGAAATCGTATTCTCAAAGAACTAGAGTGGAAATACGAAGAACCAAAACTGCTAGAGGCTTATAGGCTTTTGTTTCTATAGCGGTTCTACACGCCGGTATACCAAAAAGTGCAGTTGAACTCGGGGCATGTCAACATATCATCATGGTTCAGTCGTTAATTAGACAATCGCCTGATTTAAAGGATTTTAATTAATTTAGACGCCTCATCAGAGCCTACAAATGTTTTTTGGTTTGCAAGAGCATTTTCTAATTCCACTTTGGCAGATTTTTTATCTCCGAGTTTGTAATATGTCATCCCCAAATGGAATCGGAATACGCTTTGATCTCCATCCGCCGCAACCGCTCGTTTTAACAATCGTTTAGCGCTAGCGTAATCTTGCATTTTATAGTGAATCCAGCCACGAGTATCCAGAAGCACGGCTATATTGGTATCTTCAAACTCAGTGGTTAGTTGAAGTGCCCGAGAATAGTTTTCGTCACTTGGAAAATGATCTGCTAAAAGCATGGCTAAGTTGTTGGACGCAATTATTTGATCCCCATCGATGGTCAATACTAAGTTGTACATATCTACAGCGTCTTGGTATCGTTTCATTGCTTCGAGTAAACCCGCTTTAAGATTTAACAGGCCGATATTATCGGGCTCCAATTCTAGGGCATCGTCATATGCTTTAAGTGCGCCGACCATATTACCCTGCGCTTGAAGTGCCTTGCCTATTTCCACTTGAGCGGATAAGCGTTGAGGACTTATTGCAAGTGCAGCTCGAAAGCTCTCTATCGCGGCATCAAAATTTCCGGAACGGAGGTATACAGACCCTTGTAGTTCGAGCGCATGGTCTTGCAGCGGGTATGCTTGTATATGTTTCGACAAGTATTCTTGTGCGAGAACAACCTCTCCTGTTAGGAGCATAGTATTGACTAGATACGAAAGCGCCTCAACTGCATTTGGCTCAAGTTGCAGGACCTCTTCAAATGCGGCTATTGCAGCTGGATACTCTTTCTGCGCAAAAAGCACGCGGCCTTTGAGGTAAGTGCCTTGTGCCACGTGCTGCTCTAGACCTGTTATGATTGCGGCGGACGCTAATGCATCATCCCAGCGTTCCTGTAAGGTATAAGACTCGATTAGTAAAATAAGGGCATTGACATCTTTCGGAGCTTGCTCCAGATAGCTGGTCAGTATCGGGTCTGCGGCAGTATAGTCCCCCTGTTTAATCAGTAGCGCGGAAATTTTTTCCACTCCAACTGCGTTGTTAGGTGACAACTCAAGGACAGTACGATAAGCATCGAGGGCAAGATCCAAGGAACCACTCACGCTATAGGCGTCTCCCAGTACAAGAGTTGTACCAATCGACGTTGGATCAGATTTTAATGCAAGGCGCAGATCCGATGTTGCACCTACGTTATCACCGTCTAGAAGTTTAAAGCTCGCTCTTAACTGGAGGGCGAGTGCATTGCCCTCCTCTATGGTCAGAATCTCTTGTACCATGGTCTCTGAGACGGCGCGATCTTTGTCTGACACCCATGCAAGGTAAGCAATATTCCCTCGGGCTGTTTGTGCATCTGCACCATCCACATCAAGTGCGATAACTTCTCGATAAATTGCATCGGCATCCGCCGGTCGTTGTGATACCAAATAAAGTGTCGCTAGCGCAAAACGCAGCTGATATTCCTCTGGATGATCTACAATAAATCCTTTGATCGTGGTTTCCGCCATGTCATGCAGCGTGTCGCGTGACAGAGCTTGGGCTATCCAGATTTTAAACTCGAGGCTATCGCGAGGAGAGGTCGCGAGAGCGCGGAGCAGCGCATCTGCTTCGTCGTTACGGCCATTAAGCCTAAGATACTGCGTCAAGCGAGAGTAGTACCCGATGTCATCTGGGCTGTCAGCAATAAGCTCTCTATACACAGCGATGACGCCGTCAGTTTTTTCTTGTTTAGATAGAAGCGCCAATTTTACCTCTTTTGGAATGCTGTCCGAGGGGTTCATCTCAATACTGTTGTCAATGTATTTTAGTGCGAGTTCAGGGTCCTGATCTGTGTAGATTGCCGCCAGCGAAGAGCTCGCTCCAACGTGCCCAGGCACATTATCTAGCGCGAGCTGTGCTTCCTTAATAGCGTTTGTTTCTTCCCCCTGCCGTCTAAATACAACGGCTCGCAGTGCGTGGGCATCTGCATTACCAGGATCTATAGCCAGCACCTCATCTGCTTGCTCAAGGATTTGTTCATCAGGTCGAAAAGTGCGGTAATAAAGTCCCCCTAATTTGATACGCGCATCTACAAAGTTAGGCGCATACTCTACCGCGCGCGTTAAGTTTTTGGCCACTTCACGCCAGTTGGCGTCCTCTGCATGGATAAGCGCTAATAGGAAGCGAGCCTGAGGGTTATTGGGGTTAATCTGGAAAACATTTTTGATTTCTATTCGTGCTTTTTTAAGATCACCCGCATCATAGTGCTCTTGCGCACGATTGACATAATCCGCTTGCACTTCCTCGCTTGAAGAACACCCGCCGAGAAAGACTATAAGTGTAAGTTGAGTCAGTATGATAAGGGCAAAGGATCTAAACTGCATTGATATGGCCTCTTAGGGTGCTATTGCTGATTAAAGTGCTCAAAGGTTTACCGAAAGGAGAAATAGTGAAAGCAGCGCTGCATTGGTAAGCCGCTTTTGGGCAACGTAGCCTCTGGCGATTACATATTCGCAGATATAGAGTAGCAAAATAGTCTTAAATATAAGGGCTCCGGAGTTCACATTTGCTCCAAGGTCTAATGATAATGTAGGAGCGAGTAATATGACGAAAAACAGTACAAGCAAGTCTTGCGGGGTGAGCCAGAAATACTTTTTTCGAGTGGTGCGGATGGAGATCGCTAATGCCACAGTCAAAATAACAAGAAACAGATCAAAAAAGCTGAACGATGCATCCGGAGTTACCGACAGCGTCATGCCGTATACGCAAAATATAGTTGCTGTATAGGTGGACATTCTGGCGATCAACAACGTCCATCGGGTGTTCGCAACGATTTTGAGACACACTATGCCAGTCGCTAGAATTAAGGCTATGTAAATGAAGCCCTTTGGCATTGCAGTCGACAGTAAGGCAAATACGCACAATAGAACGGCAGTCACGGCGCCATAGAATTTTCCTGAATAAGGATGCAAGAAGCTAAGCCGCCTAAATACCCCGTTTCGCCGATTAAGACCTGCAAAAGTGTTCGCGCCTCTCATTCTCCAGCCTTGCACATGAGCAAAGTATAAGAGCCCTAAGACGCCAACTAAATAACAAAAGTAGAAACCGAGCGCTGAACTGTCCGCGTCATTTTTTAGCAAGAAAGCACCCGAGAGGAGAATGAGTTGCAACATGTAGATAGTTGCTACGACACCTGCCTGCGTTAATCCGAGTTTGGCAATCTGGTGATGGAAGTGCTCTTTGTCAGGGCCGGGTAGTGGAAGTTTCTTTTTGATCCTCACGCAAATAACCTGTAGGACGTCCATAACTGGAATACCTAAAATCAGTAATGGTAGTAAGGGGGTCAGAGTTGATGCTTCAGCTTGACTTACGGTTATAGCTAGCCAAGCCAGACTAAAACCTAAAAATTGGCTTCCGGCATCACCCATAAAAATGCTTGCCGGATGCGTGTTGAAGCGGAGAAATCCAACTAATGCAGCACAAATGGACGCAGCAATAATCGCCACTTGAACATTACTGCTGTCCAGCGCCAGCAGGAATATGACTACTAGCGCCATAAGTGTGGTGCCGGCGGCTAGTCCGTCCATGCCATCAGAAAAATTTACTCCATTAATAACAGCCATAACGAAGACAAAGGTCAGCGCATAGCCCATCCAGGTTGGGGCATTGTCTATAAAAGGGACGGTGCTGATGACCATGCCGCCGACCATGGCGAGGGAGACCCCCAATGCCTGGCCGATAAGCTTTTGAACAGGCTTGAGTTCCATAACGTCATCCATAAGTCCAAAGCCGACAATGACTAGGCTGCTGAATAGGAAACTCAAAACTGCGTCGTCCCATGGCAAGATGATGAGTGTTGCGATGGCTGTTGGGATGATAATGCCTAGCCCACCACTGCGTGGCATCGGAGCTTCATGAAGCTTTCGTAAGCTTCCGACGGGGTTGTCCACTAAACCTAGGTGGCTCGCATATTTTACTAAAATCGGTATTAATATCAGCGATGACAGCAGCCCGATGAAAAAACTATACAAATATAGAAGCTGAATCATAGTCCTACGTTTCCGCCTGGAATGAAACGAGCCAACTCGGGGTGAAACTCGCGTAGAAACTCTTGTAAACGCTCATCTGCTGCTGCCTCATCGCCGTTCGGGGGGATAGGTGTAATGAGTCGGACCAATGCGCCGTCACTGCGCGCCATGGTGATTCCGTCCTGAAAAAGGTACCACTTGGCCATATATTCACTTGTGAACGTGCGGCCGCGCTGTTGAAACCAGTAATAGACCAGCTGACGCTGGTCGCCCAGTTGAATGATGGTCCTGTTGACGAAAAGCCCCTCCATACCCAGCGCGTTAGACACTTCTATCTGCTTCAGGTCAGTAATCTCCCACCCGCCACCAGGGATACAGCTGCGCGGGGAGTGAATGGCAGCGCCAGTGCGTTGCGACCCATAGTAGGCCACGTACAAGTTGATCGGCATGACGTCACCGGAGCGATGGTAATCAGCCAAGATATAGTCAGACAGAAGCAATTTGTCGAGGACTCGCTCTTCAATAATATCGCCTTGGCCAACCCAATTGCCTTTAATTAGCGGGAACTGGGAAAACAGCTCGCGTTTAGGGACGATTTCCTCCGAAGTCACAAGCGTCATACTCGCAGGGACCGCCAAGACGCACAGTATCATGGTAGCCATGAGCGTGCGGTTTGTTGCTCGTGTGCCTGATGAGACAAGCTTTATTTCCGCCAGAGATGGATAGAGGAGGTTGATTCGGTGGAGTGCACTATGGCCATCTGTATTACGTATGTTAAGTGCCCAGATTAATAGTGTGAGCAGGGCCAGACAGGCCATAAACACAAACCAACCTTCAAATGAATGCAGAAACCCCTCTGCGGCTTCGATGCCCCAGTATTCAACAGTTACGCCGATGATACCGATGCGCAGGCTATTCATTAAAACCGTAATAGGAATTGTCGCTAAAAAAATAAGCCAGCGGTGCCAGAGGCGACCCTCATATAGCACCGCTATTAAAAAGCCAAAGCTCATTAACGGGAATAAATAATTCAGGCCGCTGCAAGCTTCTACAACCTGCAGCTGATAATTTCCGAGATCAATAACATTACCTTCGGCAAACACACTGATGTCCATTAAACGGATAACGGCAACACCGATCTGCGTTGATATCAATTGCAGCTCGGTAGAAAGTTGATTCAAGATAAACGAGGGGAGTGGTATCATAAACACGAGGTAAACCAAGGCCGCCCATAACAGTAGTGCACCGCGCCAGCCAGTCACGGCCATCGTCAGGGCAATTACCGCCAACAAAAAGCTGTAGTGTACGATAATGAAGAGCGAGCTAAGTTCACCCAAACACCAGCCTGATAGTGCCAGCGTCATTAAGCCAAAGGACCACCATGTTGGCTGCCAATCCATCGCCTTTATTGCACCTATTTTTTGCCATAATAGGAACAGAGCCACGATGGGGACCATATAGCCATAGCTGTACTGCTCCATTGACGACCAGCGATACTCCATTTCCAGCAGGCTATTGGTGAAGATGAAACCTAGAGACCCAATTGAGACGAACAGCATTAGCAGCGCTCGGTATCCCGTGCCGCCGGCGGCTGTCGATTCTGAACTCACAGACTGCATTTAACGCTGAACCATGCTGTAAAGGTCGATGTCGTTCATTTTTAGCACCGTGTTCCTAACAGCTTCTCTTTCAGGGTCATCAATGCCGTCGCGGTGTATGCCGCCAATTCGTTTGCTGCTTACAACCTCTAGGAGAATGGCGAGATTTACGGTGGCGATGCTTTTACCGTAGGCCACTACTAGTGCTCCATCGCAGAGCGTGTTGATGATGCGTGGTAAGCCGCCGCTAAAATAATACACGGCTAGTAAGGAAGACAAATCGAACAGGTCACGTTGTCCACCAACTGACTCAATGCGATGACGCACATATCCCAGCGTATCAGATAGGCTCAGCGGGCTTAGATTATATTCAGCAGAAACTCGCTGAGCGAGTTGAGACATCCCCGGCGCAAAAAACTTTTGCAGTAACTCAGGTTGACCGATCAGAATTATCTGCAATAACTGATTTTTATCGGCGTTAATATTGGTCAATAAGCGCAAAGACTCTAGATCTTGTGTCGACATGTTTTGCGCTTCATCAACAATTACGACGGTCCGTTTGCCGCTTGCGTATTGATCGACTAAAAACTGTTGCACCGACTGTAATAACGCACTCTCGTCATTGCTTTCTATGGATATTCGAAAAGCAGTGACTATCCACTTGAGCAGTGTCCCGTAAGAACTATGTGCCGTGCCGATGAGGCCCACTGTCAGTTGACTGTAGTCGATTCTGCTGAGGAGGTGTCGAACAAGGGTCGTTTTTCCACTGCCAACTTCTCCCGTAATAACGGTGATGCCCACCTGTTCCAGTAAGCCGAACTCCAGCATGCTAAATGCTGCGGTGTGCCCGGGCGATAAAAAAACAGAATCCCCATCAGGAATAAGGCTAAACGGTTTATCTTTTAGGCTGAAAAAATTAGAGTACATACAACCAGATTCCAAGCGGCTATCGAGCTTTATTAAGTATGGTACCCACCATCTTAGAGGGCCCAAGTAGCTGCAGGGAACGTTCGATTTCTTCTGGACGCGTTACACCTTGTTCCACAACAAATAAGAAGGCGTCGGCTTTGGGCACAAACACGATAGCGTCATCGTTGCGCAGAAGCGGAGGCAGGTCAAATATGATAATCCGATCCGGATAGCGATTGGTAATCTCATCCATGAAAACACTCATTTCAGGAGAGGAAAGAATCTCGGAGGAGTGGCTACCCTGAGGTAAGCCTGGCAACACAACTAAACGCGGAAAGTCTGGGTTAATAAGAATATTCTCAAGGGGTTCACTATGGAGGAGGTGATCCACAATACCTTTATCAATATTGACACCCAAAGTCGTGTGGACTTGCGGGGTGCGAAGGTCCAAATCTACTAGCATCACAGTGTTTGTAACCTCTTGCGACATACAGATCGCAAGATTGATAGCAGTCAGAGTCTTGCCGGCGTTTTCTTGGGCACTTGTTATGGCTAGGCTGTGCCAGTCGTTACGTTTCATGCTAATAAGCACTTGGCTGCGCAACTGACGATAGGCTTCTACACGCTGGTCATGGATATCTGACGCTATAATGCGGTTAGCTGATAGTATTCCCTCATCTAACTGGACGCGACGGGTTGCGCTGTATTGAACTTGGGAGCGCAATGGTGATGGATTTCTTCCTGCTTCAAAAGCGTCTTTAGAATCCTCTGTTCTCTTTGATGCTTCCGGCACTGCACCTTTTTGCGACTCACCAACAGCTGGCGTCTTGCCTATCAAACCTTCTCGCTCTAGGCGTGCTTTTTCGATTGCTTCTTGCAAAGAGTCCATTAGCTAAGTCCCAGCTTATTGAGGATCACGAAGTAGAGTATGTTGAGTGGCAGGTAAAAAAAGTGCACACAGAGCACGAGCACGACGCCGACTGTGGCCGCTGCTAGCAGGCTTCGTCGAGAGCTACTTTGCTTCTTCGCCATATCCAATTCATTTGCAATGTAGGGAATAGTTACGAGAGGGGGCTCGCCCATAATGCTCGCCAACTCACCTGTGCTCTGGATGCCACCATCCAAGCTCTCGCGCAAGAGAGCCAAGCCGATGCCTGACCCTGCGGCCAGTAATAGGCCCAAAAAGATAATTGCAGGACGATTTGGACTGATAGGCTCAGATGGCACCACGGGAGGCTCAATAAGGATAAAGCGCTCGCCCTTACGGTTTTCTTCCATGCTTTTGGATGTCTGTGCGTCTTGCTGCCTCCGCTTAATTTCTTGATATCTGGCGGTGGCGGTTTGGTAATCACGCTGCAGAGCTTCGTAATCTTTTTCTACATCAGGCGCATTTTTTATTATCTCTTGATAGCGTTCAGATTTTTCTTGCAGCTCGGCTTGAAGCTTTACAAGAGACTGGACCTCTAGCTTGGTCGCACTGAGTTGTGTGCTCAGCAAGATATACGCTGGATTGTCCGCTTCTGGGGTATAATTTACAGCCCCAGCATTTCCCGCGGCTCTAATACTTGTTTTCAATTGGCTAATTAGCTGCTGGGTATTCCTAATGTCCTGATGATCATCAAGATATTTACTCTGCAGTTCACCAAGATGCCGTTGCTGGCCCTGCAGTTGTCCCCGCAGGTCCTCGATATCTGTTTCTACACCCAACTCCGCCTGCAGAACTTGTATCTCACGGGCAAGTCGGACCACATCAGGGTGGCTCTCATTATATATTGCGGATTTTCGTCTATATTCCGACTGAGCAGCTTTTAGCCTGTCATCGTCGCTCAGTACTAGCTCTCCAGTGGGCAGCATGACAGGAGAAAAAGGACTCAACTGTGCGAGCCGTGAGGCAAGCTCAATTTCACGTGTCTTTAATTCCTGCATCCGCAGATCCGTGTTTGTCAGCTGCTGTGTCGTTCTTTCAAGCATATTCAGGTTGTATTGATACAGCTGAGGAAGGCTGCCTTCATTAACTGCCTTGAATGTAGCGAGCTTCTCGCCAATGTCAGCCACCTCACGAGTTAATCGCTGGCCTTCTAGGTCGAAAAATTCCGCCGTGCTGTCGGCTTGGCCGGCACGAATATCTAGGTTTTCATTTAAAAAGAGGGTCACTAGCCTACTGGCAACCTTTTGTGCGCTCTGTCTGGATACAGCTGTAAATGCCAGCGTAAACGCGATAGTCACTTCTGTAGCTCTGCCCGTATTAGGGTCTATCACATCTGCGCTAACCATCTCTATATCCGTGTCTTCACGAAATAGTAATGCTAATTCAGTGCCAGGAAGGCGGGAGCTAGTTTCGGCATCTGCCTGCCCATACAAGTTATACTCTTCGACGATTGTGCTAATGTTAGCGACAGTGAGAACCCTCTGGGAAATAGTCTGCACCTGTTGTGCTGCAAAACTGGTAACACTACTTTGCACAAAGGCATTAGCTACGGCCTGCTGTTGAACCAGAATTGTGGCTTGCGATTGATAGGTGGCGGGTAGAGCAAAGGCCAATACTATTGCGGATGCAAAAATAATAACCGCGGGTATGGCCATAGCCCACTTGCGCCGCCTGATCATAGCAAAATAGTCATCCATGGACTTTACATGTTCATGTTCGCTGTTCATTCAAAAACGATTCCTTTTAAACTGGAGTGTCTAGGGGACAACTGTCGTGTTAACGCGACCATATGTACTTCTCGGGACTAAAAGTTATGCTGATTTGCACGGCGTTAGACTGAGCCGCGCCGCGACCATTATCCTGATACCGATAAGTATATTCGCCAGAAATACTCCAGAATTGCGTTAACTTATGACTAATACCTAAACGAGCTTGTGCAAATGTGCGGTCATTGCCTAGCGAACCTTCTAGAGCTTCGTTGTTGCCCCCAAGAAGCCTTGCCTCAAAAGCATTCAGTTCTGACAGTTTATAACGGTAGGTCACGGTAACTTGGTCAAATATGTTTAGATCACCATTGCCTGTAGGCCTGATACTTCTAGCCAAAGTCGCCGAGAGTAAATATCGCTCTTGCTCGTAGTCCACGGCCCCATTGATGACGTATCCCGTGGTGTTAGAATCTGATCGGGCTGAAGGCGAACTGGAATCGATCGATGTTTCGACATACGTGACTCCGCCACTGAGAGACGCGTTTAGGCGCTCCGACAGTACGGAATTAAATCCCGCTTGAGAGCCAATGATGTCTGATGTTAGCTGTCGAACGGCATCATTTTGATATCGGGAGACATTGCCTCTCAGCGACAGCGAGGTTCGTTCCGTCCACTGATGGATGCCGCCAAAACTCGCACCAATAATTGTGCCGCCTATATAGCGAGGACTTGCATATTCCGTCTTTCCGTAAGTTAAATTGGCGAAGGCACGATTATCTTCCATCAAGTTATAAGAGGCGCTAGTCCCAGCATTTAAACGCTCGACGCGTGTGGATACTCCCCCAATTCGACCGGTGTCGAGAAACTCAGTACTTCGAGTTGAGCCACGTAGGTAGCCAGCAGTGGCACTCACAGATCCACGCTCCAGTTGGTAGGCAGTATCACCTTGGTAGTTCTGGTCATTACTGTTGTATCCACTGTCATCAAATTTGATAGATTTAAATTCGCTTTGCAATGAAGCGCTGGCCCGATTGCTGCGCATTGCGAAACTAATGGGCACAGTCACCCTGGCGCCATAAGTTTCACGCTTGTCGTCCCGGCTCAGCCCCTCGTTGTCGTTGTAACTCGCCCCACCTCTAACTTGATAGTCTACAGAATATTCATTGGCTTGCGCCTTCGCAGAGATTAAAAAGGCAAGCAGTATGCAGGCTGAGTGGCGCCCAGTATGACAGCAGATAATGTGTGTTCGTCTGAACATTTTTTGAGTGGTGGAGTCTGGCAATCAAGGAACAACCACAATATCGCGGCTACGCAGCACAATATTGGTATGCAATTCTTCTCCATCCTTGACTGTTGCGTATTCGAATGGGATCGCCGTCTGCGTTCCGTCGGCTTCGCGCCTTAAAATTAAAATGTCATTTTCGGCGGCAAACGTATTGAGCCCGCCTGCGAGTGCGAGTGCCTGAATGATGTCGGTCTCACTGGTAATGTTATATTCGCCGGGGCGTAGCACCTTGCCCATCACGTAAATTTTGTTGCCTTCAACCGCCTGAAGAGAGACAACCACTTGCGGTGTATCCTTCATAAACTTACCTAGGGCTTGCGCGACTGCATCACTGACCTCTGGCGGGGTACTTCCACTCGTGTCGATCTCGCCGATCATTGGCAGGCTGATAAAGCCGTCGGGGCGCACCAGGACATCACGGCTCAGGAGATCCTCGCTCCATACATCCACTCGAAGGGTATCTCCCGGATTGACAAAATACGGATTGGCAAAGGTCCCCGCTGACAAACAGACTAAAATGCCACTCAACGGTACGAGTATTTTGCGTATAATGCAGTTCGACATTACCCTCTCCACACGTTCTTTCGCCATTCTATTATAGATTAATTGCTCGTTTTAGTGCTTCCGGAGCGCTTTTTATTTTATTGTAGGGTTCTTGACGTGTGTTGCCCCCCTGTGGCCGCTACCATGGCATTTGTATTTATGTGCATTGAATCACCAAAACATCGAGTCAAGTTACACTGTTTCTTTCGATATATCAATAGGTTGAGGAGCATGCCTGAGGCGGTTAATGCGCTTAGTTGTCGTAGCAGCCTTGCGTAGCGCTGCATGCTGGTTTGGCAGTTGGAGCATCGGAATGGTTACAATGATGAAGGAAGGCTCTTTTTAAATTTCAATGTCACGGGGTATCATATTGCCTATAATGATGAGAAAGCGATTCCGCCATCGGCCTTTACTTTGGACTTAACCGAATGTTAACTGTTTTATCGCCGGCAAAAACACTGGATTTTGACACACCTGCGGGCACTTTAAGCGCTACTCAGCCTGAGTTTTTGGCTCGGTCTGCTGCCCTTGTAGACGATGCACGTGCACTCAGCCAACAGGATATTCAGGCTTTAATGGGCGTCAGTGAGAACATTGCAGAGCTGAATCATCGCCGCTTTATAGATTGGGGCGGGCCTTCTGAATCGAACAATGCTAAACAGTCGATATTGGCATTTAAAGGCGATGTTTATACTGGCTTGAGAGCTTCGACCTTGACCGAGGCGCAGCTCATTTTTGCGCAGAGCCATCTGCGTATCCTTTCTGGTCTCTACGGGTTATTGCGTCCGCTCGACTTAATGCAGCCCTATCGGCTTGAAATGGGTCTTAAGTTCGTCAATCGTGGAGGGAAAAACCTCTACGAATTTTGGGGCGATGACATCACTAAGGCTATCAATCGTCAACTGCAAGACTCGCGCAACAAGGTGCTGGTTAATCTCGCGTCTAACGAATATTTCAGGTCGATAAAGCCGAAAAGTCTGGACGGCGGTGTTATCACGCCGGTGTTCAGAGACTTGAAGGGCGACAAGTACAAAGTGATCAGTTTTTTTGCAAAAAAAGCACGTGGACAAATGGCTCGGTTTATTCTCGATAATGAATTAGATGAACCTGAGGCCATCAAAGCATTCAACACCGACGGATATTGTTACAGCAAATCCGAATCGAGTGCGCGCGAATGGGTGTTTAACCGCAAAAACCGTCCAGCTTAAATCCTGTTCGCACAGTTAGTATCAGGAATCTATTATTTGAAAGGCAGCATTTTTGCCGCAGCCTCCCGGTACAGGTCGTTTTGCTCTTCCTCGCGATGAGTGAAGTCACCTACGGCTGATGACAGATTAGGGTCTGCAATCCAGTGATTGGACCATGTAGTTATGGGGCGAAAGCCACGTTGAATTTTATGCTCTCCCTGTGCTCCCGGGTCGAAGCGCGATAAATTATTGGCGATGCAGTACTCAATACCTTGATAGTAGCAGGCCTCAAAGTGTAGGCAGTCATATTCTTCTTCGCAGCCCCAGTAGCGCCCGAAAAGCGTATCACTAGAACAGAAATAGAGAGCCCCGGCTACGGCGCGCGTATCAAGATAGGCTAGCACCATAACGACTTGGTCTCCCATGCCTGCAGCGGTAGTGACAAAAAAATCACGACTTAGGTATCCACCATGGCCACTGCGCTTGGCGTAAGTCATCTGGTAGAAGCGATAGAACTGCTCCCACTCTTGCTTAGTAATATGTGCCCCCGTCAGTGTTTTTAGCACCAGTCCTTGCTCTGCCACACGCCGACGCTCTTTCTTTAATGCTTTGCGTTTGCGGCTGTTGAAGGTCGCGAGAAAATCGTCGAAACAACGATAGTTATCGTTGAACCAGTGAAACTGAGTGCCGGCGCGGCGATGCAAGCCCTCGCGGAGCAGTGTTTCACTCATGGTCTGATCGGGAAACAGTAGGTGCCAAGATGAAATATTCCGCTGTGTGGCCATGGTTTTTACCGCGTCCAACGCGGCGTGGAAGCACTGGTTCGAATCAACGCCAGTAGAGACGCATAAGCGCGGCCCTGTAGCGGGAGTAAAAGGTATTGCGGTAAGTAATTTCGGATAATAGGCAAGGCCGCTCTGTCGCCAGGCATCGGCCCAAGACCAGTCGAATACATACTCGCCGTATGAATGTGTCTTCAGATAGAGCGGCATAACTGCCACTAATTTGCCGTCACAACGCAGGAGTAAATGGGATGGCTGCCATCCGGTTTCTGCTGTTGTGCATCCAGTTGTTTCTAGTCCAAGTAGGAAGTCGTGACGCAGAAAGGGATAGTCCACACCGACGATAGCATTCCACTTTGCCGCAGAGATCTGGTTGAGGCTGTCAACAAACTCCGATGTGAATGCCTCTGGATGCCTAGCGAGGGCCACTGGCGGCTTAGGCATCGTGTGTAAGGTAGCTGAGTGCTATGCCGACAAAGATTGCCATGCCCACCCAGTTGTTATTCAAAAAGGCCCTAAAGCACAGATCTGGCTTGCGTTCGCGGATCAGATATTGGTGATAGCAAAACAGAGCAGCGGACACGATCAGCGATATGTTGTAATAGAAGCCAAGTTCGAAGGCTTGTCCGGCCAAATAAAGACATGTCAGGCTAGAAGCCTGCAGCAGTGCAATTATCAGGCGGTCGTAAGGGCCAAATAATATAGCGGCGGACTTTATGCCTACTTTGAGGTCGTCCTCCCGGTCCACCATCGCGTAGGCCGTATCGTAAGCCATAGTCCAGAGTAGGTTTCCCAGATAGACCAGCCACAGTGAAGAAGGTAAGACACCACTTTGTGCAGCGAAGGCCATTGGAATACTCCAAGAAAATGCTGCACCCAAGATTAGTTGGGGCAGTTGCATGTAGCGTTTCATAAACGGGTAGCTGGCGGTCAGTATCACTGCACCAATTGCGAGCATGACTGTCAATCGGTTGGTGAAAAGCACCAGTATAAACGCGACGAACAGCAGTGCTATACACAGAGTCACCGCCTCTCGAACAGAGACTGCCCCAGTCACCAGTGGTCGAGCATGCGTGCGCGCTACCGCGCCGTCTAAATTCCGGTCAGCGAGATCATTGATGATGCAACCGGCGGAGCGGGTGACAAAGGCGCCGGCCAGAAAAATAGCGAGTAGTGTGTAGTCAGGCACACCCTGCGCAGCGAGCCAAAGTGCCCAAAGTGCGGGCCATAGCAGGAGCAGCGTGCCGATCGGCTTATCAAAGCGAATCAGTTGCAGCAGCGTGTGAGTTTTGGATGAGGTTATCATTGCAGCCTATTGCGGCACGGTAAACGGCGTAGCTTACTGGTTTAGCGGCATAAATGCAGTGCTGATCTTGCCGCGCTGTGCTCGGTTCATCGAAGGCGGTGCTTCCCAGGGCGTAAAAGCTCTCAGAAATATTTCACTCACCATCAGTTTTTTTTCGCCAATCTCGAAGCGACAGCGCCGCCCCCAGGCGGGCTCGGGTTGGCGCAGGTGCTCGGGTAGGTAGTCACTGTTCCCCGGCATGAGCGATAGTTCAAACGGATAGCGGCGCATGCGGGGATGCTTAAATAGGAAAGCTCCTAGCGATTTATTCTGCAATCGGCGCAGATGTGCCAGGCTGCCATTCAGGCTCGTAATGGGAAAGATGCTCCGAGCAAATACTGCAACGTTATCGTCCAATAATAGAGCGACCTCGCGCACTAAGGCGATCTGCCGAGGCGGCAAAGCTAACAGCCGGCGCTCGGATCTTAGCGGCACCTCCCACCCCTGATACAGTCGCTTTACACTGAATACACCCTTTCTAGACTCTATCAGTCGGGTAGTTAGAGAGCCGTTGTCTAATAACCAACTGCGTAAATCTGGGGGCAGAGTTTTTTGGGCATAGAGATGCTCGGATCGCCAACTCGGCTCAACGGGTATGCGTTTGCGCCACTGCGGTCGCCGCACCAGCGCGAGATTGGACGGTTGCACTCGTATGACATCCTTAACTCGAGTGGCGAGAATGCTTTATCGGGAGTGCGCTTGCAATAGCACTGTCGACCCAAATTTCCAGAAGCGTAGCGGGAAAAAACTCTTGCACAATTATTGTACAACTCTATAGTGTTCGGTTTCTGAATTTATCCGCGTTTGTGATGATGTAACAATGCTCATCACGTGCGCGGGAAGTGAAGACCTCCGCAAGTAGTTTAAAGAGTGAGATGTAGCATGAGTCAATGGGAATGTATCGTTTGTGGCCTGATCTATGACGAGAAAGAAGGGTGGCCAGACGATGGTATCGCACCTGGCACCAAGTGGGAGGATGTTCCGGAAGATTGGTTGTGTCCTGACTGCGGGGTCGGCAAGGAAGACTTTGAATTACTGAAAGAGTCGCCGATCGACGACCTACCTCACCATGATGAGCCTACGGTTGACAAAGTTCATGCGCCGGTCGTTATTATCGGAACAGGCTTGTCAGGCTATGGTTTGGCCAAAGAGTTTCGCAAGCACGATACTGATACGCCGCTCATCATTATCACGTCGGATGACGGACGCTCCTATTCCAAGCCAATGCTTTCCACAGGGTATACTAAAGACCATTCGGCTGATGATCTGGCTCAGTTGGACGCGGGGAGCATGGCACGCCAGCTAAAAGCTAGCGTTTGGACCATGACCAAAGTGACTGAAATTGATACCGAGCGTCAATTGATTAAGGTTGGTGATGTTGAGACCGTAATCCACTACCGAGAATTGGTTCTGGCCCTTGGTGCCGAAGTGATTCGCCCCCCGATTGAGGGCGATGGACATGAACTTGTTTACTCCGTTAATGATTTGCTGGACTACGCCGACTTTCGCGTCGCGGTTGCTCAGAATGGGGTGAAAAAGGTGTGTATCATTGGAGGCGGTCTGATCGGATGCGAATACACCAATGACTTAATTAATGGTGGATTTCAGGTGGAGGTGATAGACCCTCTTGGGTACTGTCTGCCAACCTTGTTGCCGGAACCTGCAGGTAAGGCAGTGCAGACTGCTTTGGAGCAGAAAGGTGCGAAGTTTCATTTCGGCCCCTTGGTGACTGCCGTGAACAAAGCGGAAAAGGGTGTGATTGTGAGCCTTAATAATGGCGAGACTGTTGCCGCCGACATCGTCATTTCCGCGGTTGGCGTGCGGCCACGCATCGATTTAGCTAGGGCCAGCGGTATCGTTGTAAATCGCGGTGTTGTTACCAATCGTCTTTTAGAGACCAGTGCTAGTCACGTCTATGCGATGGGTGATTGCGCAGAGGTTGACGGACACGTGTTAGTTTATGTCGCTCCGCTGATGGCGGCTGCTAAAGCGTTGGGCAAAACGCTAGCGGGTCAGGCCACTGAGGTCAGCTACGGAGCCATGCCGGTGACTATTAAAACGCCTGCTTGCCCGGTGGTGGTGGCGCCCGTTGAGCGTGGGTCAGAGGGAGACTGGACTATTGTGGCCGATGGCAGCAATGTCAACGCGCAGTTTCGTGACAGCGGCGGCAAGCTACTTGGTTTTGCGCTGACCGGTGAAGCAATTAAAGACAAAATAGTTTTGCAGAAAGAATTACCGGCGATTATGGCGTGATATGACTCTCTATAGGCGCCGGTACTGTTGCTGACTGTCGACGCTGAGCGCCATGTACGGCGTTGGCTGCGTGATTTTGTTGTTGATTTGAATCTGTGTCCTTTCGCGCGCCCACTGTTGAGAGCGGTCAATCTGCGTATAGTCGTTTGTGAACAAGTACGGATAGCGGATTTGCGTGGGATGGTCCTGCAGGAGCTGGATTTACTGCAGCGTAGCGCGGAGCGGGATGTCGCAACTACCCTCGTGGTGTTTCCCCAGGCACTGCACATGTTCGAAGACTACTTGCAATTTGTGGATGAGGCACAGGATCTCTTGGTTGCTGCTGGCCTCGAGAGTATTGTGCAGTTGGCCAGTTTCCATCCACAATATCGCTTTGCAGGAGAGGCCTCAGACGCCGCTAGTCACTTTAGTAATCGGGCACCCTACCCGATTATTCATCTGCTGAGAGAAAACATGATAAGCCGTGCATTGGATGACTTTGCTAATCCTGAGCAAATTCCATGCAGGAATATGGAAGCCCTGAGCGCTATCGGTGCAGATGAACTGGAGAGGCGCTGGCAGGCGTTGTTTCTTGGTTAGCACAGAGTTGGTATCAGGAGCGGCAACCGATATTTAAACCTTTGCAAATTGCTGGCCAGAGCCTGTCCAGCGATGAATCAGAGGGGCAGTTCGTTCTGGATAGGATTCACGAATGGTGTTTGCAATGGATTGCACCGTGTCCAGCAGGTGACTGTGTGTTGGTAGCGAGGCGATTCTGAATTCCATCAGACCGGTCTGTCGGGTGCCTAACACCTCTCCTGGGCCGCGCAGTTCCAAGTCTTTCTCGGCGATGTAGAATCCATCTGAACTTTTTCGCATAACAGAAAGGCGCTGTTTGCCGTTGGCCGACAGTGGGGTTTGATATAACAGTACACAGTGGCTGGCTTGTTCGCCTCGGCCTACCCGTCCGCGTAGCTGATGCAATTGAGCCAGACCAAGTCGCTCGGGGTTTTCTATGATCATTAGGCTAGCGTTCGGCACGTCTACGCCAACCTCAATGACCGTTGTGGCCACTAGCAAGGCCAACTCGCCATTTTTGAACGCGGCCATTATTGCGGCCTTCTCCAACGGTTTCAGCCGTCCGTGAATTAATCCTATTGCTAGATTAGGCAAGCTGTTACGCAACTCTGCAGCAGTAGCTTCTGCGGCCTGAGCCTGCAGCACATCGTTTTCTTCAATGAGTGTGCAGACCCAGTAGGCCTGGCGACCAGTGCTGCAGGCGGCTGCAACTCGCGCTACTACATCCTCGCGTCGGCTGCTATCGATCAGTGCCGTGGCGACTAAGGGCCTGCCCGGCGGTAGTTCGTCGATAACTGAACAGTCGAGATCGGCGTAGGCGACCATGGAAAGCGTGCGGGGAATTGGGGTTGCCGTCATGACCAATTGATGGGCTCGGCCGAGCCGTGGCGATGCTTTTTTAGTTAGCGCAAGGCGCTGGTGGACTCCGAACCGGTGCTGTTCATCCACAATAACTAAACCTAAACACCCGAAGGCCACATCGTCTTGAAATAGCGCATGGGTGCCTATGATGAGGCTTGCGTCACTGGAAGCGATACGCCGCAGAGCGTTTGTCCGTTTATTGCCTTTGGTTCGGCCACTCAGCCACTCCATGGTGATGTTGAGGGGCTCGAACCACTGATAAAAGTTGCGCCAGTGCTGCTCCGCCAATATTTCGGTAGGTGCCATGATCGCGACCTGACAGCCGTTACTGATAGCTTGCAGTGCTGCACCGGCCGCTACCAGGGTCTTTCCTGAGCCCACGTCACCTTGTATCAGTCGCAGCATTGGAACAGGTTTGGCCAAATCACTTGCGATTTCTTGCAGCACTCTGAGCTGTGCGTGCGTTGGAGTAAAAGGCAACTCGGTAAGAAATGATTCAAGTAGTGCCTTGTTCAGCGGCAGGGCTGGTGCACCCTCTTCTTGCTGTTGCTCTCGTAGCCGGTGAAGCGATAGATTGTGCGCCACTAATTCCTCTAGGGCTAGCCGCAACTGGGCCGGATGTTTGCCTTCTCGCAATAATTCTTGGGCGGCATCAGGGGGCGGTGTGTGCAGGTACTGCAGCGCTTTAGTAAGCTCATAAGGGTATTTGTCGCTGAGAGGTAATAGTTCATCGACTTGTCCCTTGTGGAGACGGTCGAGGGCTTGCTTACAGAGTTTCCGCCACTGGTTTTGGCCGATACCGGCTGTGGTCGGATAGATCGGAGTTAAAGCTTCTTCTACGGCGACCTCCTCGCCTTGTAGTACACGATATTCGGGGTGGTACATTTCTAAGCCGCTGCCGCCGCGACGAACCTGTCCGAAGCAGCGTAGTCGACTGCCGCTTTGCAGGTTGTTTTTCTGCGCGGCGCTAAAATGGAAAAAGCGCAGGGTCAGCGTTCCGCTGCCGTCCTGAATGCGCGCCACAAGACTGCGACGCCGCCCAAAGACCACATCTGCCGCTCGTACTTCTCCTTCTATCACTACATCAGCGCCCTCACTAGCCGCCGCAATGGGGGTTACCCGCGTGCGGTCTTGGTAGCGGAGAGGGAGGTGAAATAGAAGATCTTCAACGTGTCGAACGCCGTAATCGGCGAGCGTACTTGCGAGCTTAGGCCCTACTCCGCGGAGTTCTGTTACTGAAATATTAGAAATACCATCTATCATGCTATTGTTTAGGCCGGAGGGCATCGATGAGAATATCGATAGCCTCTGCTCGCGGATAACTCGCACGCCAAGCTAAAGCTATGCTGCGGCAAGGCACTGGGCTTTCGAACGGCCGCAATACCAGTGATTTGTCGCCATAGATCGCTTCATTGGCTGCTGACTTTGGCAAAACAGTAATACCCAGGCCGCTCGCCACCATGTGCTTCAGGGTTTCCAGCGAGCCGCCCTCTACTACGGTATCCCCCTGCGCATATTTTTCCCGTATAGCCTGTTGCAGGCCAGGACAGGCTTCCAATACTTGATCGCGGAAGCAATGGCCCTCACCCATTAGAAGCACCTGGTGTTCGGCCAAGCTGTGGGCCTTGATGTGTGGGTGTGCAGCCAGTGGGTGGTCTTTTGGCAGCAACACAACAAAGGGTTCATCGAAAAGTGTGCGTGTGACCACGTCCGTTTCAGTAAATGGCAGCGCAACAAAAATGGCATCCAACTCACCGTTGCTTAGCTTGATTCGCAGACTGGCGGTGTAGCTCTCCTCGATAAATAGCGGCATATTGGGGGCCAATTGTTGTAGACGACTCACCAGGCGCGGGAACAGGTAGGGACCTACGGTATAGATCGCGCCGACGGAGAGCATGCTACCCATTGGATCCTTGCCCTGCTCTGCCAGTAGCCGGAGATTTTGCGTCTCTCGCAAAACCGTGCGAGCCTGCCCTACGATAAGCTCACCTGTGGGTGTTGTGGCCACTTTGTGCCGCGCTCGCTCGAACAGGCAGACACCTAGCTCTGCCTCTAGTTTTTTGATGGCGATGCTCAGAGTGGGCTGACTGACGTTGCATTGCTCAGCCGCTTTGCGAAAATGGCCTGATTCGGCCAGTGCTACAAGATAGCGCAGTTCTGTTAATGTCATGGGGTCTCAGTCTTGTTAATAAGTTCCCTAGTGTAACCAGTGAGTGATTAATATATGAAGCACAGTTCTGTTCTAATTGTCGGATGCGGCGATATTGGTATTCGTACTGGTAGACTTCTTAAGGCACAGGGTTGCGATGTTGCCGGTGTGAGGCGCGATATTTCAAAGTTGCCAGCTGAATTTGTTGCTCATGCAGCGAACTATACTCAGCCCGCAAGCTTGGATTTTATAAGGCAGTTAGCGCCGGACTATGTTATCGCTACTTTTAACCCTGCAGACCGAACTGCAGCGGGGTATAAAGCCGGTTTTCAGGCGGCTATGAGTCATTTGATCTCTGGTCTGGGCCCGCATAGACCGCGCCATATACTGATGGTAAGCAGCACCCGTGTTTTTGCCGAGGCCCATGGAGGCTGGGTGGATGATGATAGTCCTCTGAATGACGATGATCCTTGCGCCCTGGCAATAATTTCTGCCGAGCAGCAACTGCTGGCCTCGGCGCATAATGCGTCAGTGGTGAGATTTGCCGGCATATACGGCATCTCGGGAAGTCGCTTTGTGGCGAGGGTCCAAAGGGGAGAAGTATGTCACCCGGAGCCTGTGCGCTATACCAATCGCATTCATCGAGATGATTGTGCGGGCTTTCTGGCGCATTTGCTGCAGTTGATCGATGCAGGGACAACAATCGAGTCCCTTTACATTGGAGTGGATGATGCGCCGGCACCTCGTTACGAAGTGGAAGTCTGGTTGGCAGGGGCAATGGGGTTAGCGGTGCTGCCGCAGCAGAGAGTACTCGGCTCAATCGATCAATCTAGTGGGCGGGGTCAAAGCGGCCACAAGCGTTGTCGAAATAAAGCGTTACATGGCAGTGGCTATAAGCTAATTTATCCCGACTATAAAAGCGGATACGGCGCGCTGCTTGTGCAGAATTAAAGCGCTAGAACGGCTTCTATTTCAATCTGCGCGTCCTTGGGCAGTGCGGCCACTTGCACGCAGGCGCGGGCTGGAAAGGGTTCTTCGAGGAAGCGTGACATAACTTCATTTACCACTGAGAAATGTGCGAGGTCAGTGAGTGAGATGTTAATTTTAACTGCATTTTTGAGGCCCCCCCCGGCCGCTTCTGCAACCGCACTCAGATTCTGAAAGGCCTGCACCGCCTGTTCTATTATATTGTCGGACACCAACTCGGAGGTGCCAGGCACAAGCGGGATTTGGCCGGATAGCCATACGGTATTGCCCACTTTGACTGCTTGCGAATACGGGCCAATGGCGGCAGGGGCAGCAGGTGTCGAAATGACGGCGCGATTACTCAAGACGGCTCTCCATTTTATTGCCAGCGCAGATTGTGCGGGTGCTCAGTTTTTGACGCGGTTAACTTTGTGCACGTGATTGATGGTGCGCAGGCGCTTCATGATTCTCGCCAAATGCACTCTGCCGTGTACCAGTATTTCTAAATTGACATAAGTGAACTGATAGTCTTTGTCTTCGGTAGATATTTTTTCGATATTAACGTTCATACTATTAATGCGAGTGGCAATCACTGCGAGCATTCCGCGACGGTTTTCGACTTCAACACGGAGTTCTGCGGAGTATTCGCCTTCCACATTGTCGTCCCAGCGCAGCGCTATTTGTCGCTCGTTATGATCGCGTATATCGGCGAGATTCTTACATTGTTCTCGGTGCACAACTACGCCTTTTTCGAGACTTAGGTAACCCTCAATAAGGTCTCCGGGTACTGGGTGGCAGCATCTCGCATAGCCGACCATGAAGCCTTCCGTTCCGCAGATGGCTACAGGTTGGACGCTGTCACGATGTTGCTGCGATGGGTCCTCCTCTAAGCCGCTCAAGAGTTGTTGTGCAGTGAATTCCGGTAGTCGATTGCCGCGAGCGATATCCACCAGCAAATCGTCTAGGCTTTCGTGGTGTTGTTGTGACAGAAAGTCCTGCAGTCTGTCTTCGGCAAGATTTGCCAAATTGGTGCCAAAACCCATGAGGCCCTTATCCAGCAGGTTACGCCCAAGGGCCACAGAGTCATCCAAAGTCTGACTTTTCAGGAAATGATGAATGTTGGAGCGCGCTTTGGCAGTAACGGCGTAGTCGAGCCAGGCTGGATTAGGTTGGGCTCCGGTAGAGGTTAGAATTTCAATGGTCTGGCCGCTTTGCAGAGGCTCGGACAGTGGCGACAGGCGCCGATTTATCCGACAAGCCACACAACTGCTGCCGACGTCTGTATGCACGGCGTAGGCAAAGTCCACGGGAGTGGCACGTCGCGGGAGTTCAAGTATGCGGCCCTTTGGCGTAAAGACATAAATTTCATCAGGAAAGAGATCAATTTTGACGCTTTCGATAAATTCTAGGGAATTGCCTGCGCGTTGCTGCATCTCCAGCAAGCCCTGCACCCATTCTCGGGCGCGGGCATGACTACTTGTGTTGGTCTGGCCGTCAGTTTTGTATAACCAGTGGGCGGCGATACCTTTATTGGCCATGTCTTCCATTTCCTGAGTGCGGATTTGAACCTCAATCGGCACCGCATGCATACCCATTAGGACGGTGTGGAGTGACTGATAGCCATTGGCTTTGGGAATAGCGATGTAATCTTTGAATTCCCCGGGTACCGGCTTGTAGAGACTATGGATACAACCTAGGACGCGATAACAGGTGTCGACAGTGTCCACAACAATGCGAAAGGCATAGATATCTGTGATCTCGGAAAACGATTTGTGTTTAGACTTCATTTTTCTGTAGATGCTGTATAGGTGCTTTTCGCGTCCAATCACACAAATCTCATGGCCCTCCTGCTCGAGCGTAACTTCAATCTGATGACGAACCTGTTCCGTGAGTTCCTTGCGATGCCCAACCGACTTTCTTAGAGCCGCGTCTATGCGTCTAGCTCGCATCGGGTATAGAGCGCTAAAACCTAGCTCTTCAAACTCAAGGCGCACTGTGTTCATGCCTAAGCGCGCGGCGATGGGAGCGTAAATGTCTAGCGTTTCGCGCGCGATGCGGCGAGCCTTGGTAGATTTTAAAACCCCCAATGTCCGCATATTGTGCAACCTGTCGGCAAGCTTCACTAGAATTACGCGAATATCTCGGGCCATGGCTAACGCCATTTTTTGAAAATTCTCTGCCTGTTTCTCTTCGAGGGACTGGAATTCCATCTGTGTCAATTTACTGACTCCATCGACTAATTCGGCGACCGTGGGGCCGAACTGCTCGCCGATGGCAGTCTTCTCGATACCGGTGTCTTCAATGACATCATGCAGCATAGCTGCGATCAGGCTTTGATGGTCCATATGCATATCGGCGAGGATGCCAGCGACTGCAAGAGGATGGCTTACGTATGGGTCGCCACTGTGCCGCTGTTGCCCATAATGCGCCTGCTCGGCAAAAAAATAGGCGCGATTTACGTGGTTAGTTTGCTCGGTGTTGAGGTAACTACGGAGGGTGACATTTAGGGCATCAAGGGTTTGCATGCAGTTAATTTGCGGCCCGTATTAGTGATGCCCGCGGAGCTTAAAGCGCTTCGCTGGCCTCAAAGACTTCTGCGAGCTCTTCTTCGGCCGCTATTTCGCTGGCTCGGCTGAGAATTTCGCTGGTTACTAGTCCCTCAGCAATTTCGCGTAGGGCAATGACCGTGCTCTTGTCCGATTCTTCTAGTACTAGGGGGTCTTTGCCGCCGGTGGCCAATTGCCTGGCGCGCTTGCTAGCGACCATAACCAGCTCAAAGCGATTTGCGACGTTTTCCAAACAATCTTCAACGGTTACGCGTGCCATTATTCAGTACTTCCTATTGTTTCGTGTGCTACTTCAAGGTGTTGACCTAGAGACACAACTCACTAAAGGTAAGGAGCCATCAATGGTGACGACGCCTATTTGCCTGCCGCGTAGCTAATTTACGACGACTCGGCCGAACATTATAGCGCAGCATACCCGGTATGCGTCCAGTATTAATGGCCGCAAATACACTATTTTAGCAGGCTTTCCAATGTGCTAGACATAACTGTCTGCTGACGAAGCGTGCGCAGGCGCTGACAAACTATAATAGATTGCAGTTCATCTAGAGCCTGATCGAAATCCTTGTTAATCACGAGAAAATCACTTTCTACATAATGTGACATTTCTGCTACCGCGGCGCTCATTCGACTTTCGATGATAGCCGGATCATCCTGCCCTCTGAGGCTAAGCCGCTGCTGCAGCGCCTGCTGCGAAGGTGGCAGAATAAAAACAGACTGAGTTTCGGGTAGCAACTGTTTGACCTGTCTAGCGCCCTGCCAGTCAATCTCTAAGATGACATCGAGGCCGCGCCCGAGTTGCCCTTCCAGCCATACGCTAGACGTACCATACAGATTACCGAAAACTTGTGCATGCTCTAGAAACTCCGCCCGACCCAGCATTTCTGCAAAGACGCTCTTTGAGATGAAATGGTAATTGACGCCCTCTTTTTCGGCGGGTCGCATAGGCCGAGTTGTGTGGGATATGGAGACCTTTAGGCCGCCGCAGCGCGCAGCGAGTGCGTTTACGAGACTTGTTTTGCCAGCCCCTGATGGGGCGGAAACAGTATAAAGTGTTCCGGTGCTTGTCATGCTCTGTTCCTGTTGCGAAGGGGTAAACGCGAGGCCCTACTCAATGTTTTGTATTTGTTCGCGCATCTGCTCGATGAGTACCTTTAACTCTACCGCGCTCTGGGTTGTGGTCGCCGATTGTGACTTCGAAGACAGGGTGTTGGCCTCTCGATTTAGTTCTTGCATCAGAAAATCTAGGCGCCTGCCGCAGGGGCTGCCCTCTTTGAGTGTGTGCCGCACTTCGTTCATATGGATATCGAGACGATCTAGCTCTTCATCTACATCGGCTTTTTGGGCCATGTAAACGAGCTCTTGCTCCAGCCGCCCCTGGTCGACGTCCACCTCTAAATTTGCGATTCTATGAACGATGCGGTCGCGCTGATGTTGCATCAGTTCGGGCAATATTTTGCGCGTGGTATTTACCTCTGCTTCAACCAACGTCATGCGATCGAGTACCAGCGCCTCTAACGTTAGCCCCTCCCGGCAACGGTTTTGCTGCATATTTTTCAGTGCTTTACTGAACAGGGACAGCGCCTCCTTTTGCAACTGCTCCTCTGACGCTTCTGGGGAAGAGCAGATACCGGGGAACGACAATACTTCCAGAGGGTTGATGGGCGCTACACTGCCCAGCTGTTTCTGGATTATGCCGGTCGCCTGCAGTAACGCATCGAGGCGAGCGGCATCAATATGCAACGCTTCGGTTTTTGCCTGTGGTCCCTGCAGCCGCATCATACAGTCGACTTTGCCCCTAGATAGGCTGGCACAGGTGTGCTCCCGCAACTTTGGCTCTAGGGCTCGCAGTGCATCAGGTAGTTTAAAGCTGCAGTCTAGATAGCGGTGATTAACCGAACGCAGTTCTATCGTCAGAGTGCCTTGCCCAATGTCGGCAGTCTCTCGAGCAAATGCGGTCATGCTTTGAATCATTGCAGCCGGTGCTCCATTTTCGTTACCAGGTGATGAGTGTAGCAGTTTGTTATTAGTGCAGACAGAGTGGCTTGCAGTGACGCTATTTACCTACTTTAGCTTGCCGGCTCGCGTATACTTACCTGCGGACTGAATACAACGGAGTAAAGCCATGCAACGACCTAGTGGACGCTTAGCCACGCAACTGAGAGAAATCATTATTACCCGCAACTATACGCGGCATGCCGAGGGGTCAGTGCTGGTTTGCTTCGGTGACACCCAAGTCATTTGTACAGCGTCAGTGGAAAAGGGCGTCCCTCGCTTTATGCGCGGCCAAGGTCAGGGTTGGGTGACCGCAGAGTATGGCATGCTGCCGCGTTCAACAGGCAGCCGCATGGGCCGGGAGGCCTCTCGGGGAAAGCAGGGCGGGCGCACATTAGAAATTCAGCGCCTAATAGGCCGCGCATTGCGCGCGGCGATTGACTTTTCGAAGCTCGGTGAAAACACGATAATGATAGATTGCGATGTAATTCAGGCAGACGGCGGCACTCGCACTGCGGCAATCACTGGAGCCTGCGTTGCTCTCGTCGACGCCATGAATTATTTACAGCGTGAAAAACTTATCAAGGATGACCCTTTGCTGCAAATGGTAGCGTCAGTGTCAGTGGGAATTTACCAAGGGGTTCCTGTGTTGGACCTAGATTATCCCGAGGACTCTGCAGCGGATACTGACATGAACGTTGTAATGGGAAAGTCTGGGGGATTCATTGAAGTACAGGGTACGGCTGAGCAGGCGCCGTTTGCTCGCGAGGAACTTGATGGCATGCTGGACTTAGCGTCCAACGGGATACAGCAGTTGATCGCGTTACAAGAAGCCGCGCTAGCTTCTGGATAAACCTAGTGCGGACGCAACCTAAAGCTCGATATCGTAGTCCATAATGACCGGAGCATGAGAAGAGAACGGCCTGATCTTGTAAATAGCGCCGTAATCCACGGCATACTTGAGGCCTTGGGAGATCAAATGAAAGTCTGTGCGCCAGCCATTTGTGCCGCGTTCTCCATCTGGCCACCAAGTGAACTCGTCCTGATCTGAGCTAATTTCCCGGAATGCGTCGATATAACCCGACTCTAGTAGTTCGTCCATCCACTGGCGTTCCTCGGCTAGAAAACCTGAGACCGTTGCATTACGCTGGCTATCCTGCACATCTGCGGCATTGTGCACGATATTCCAGTTGCCACAGATGATGAACTCTCGGCGTTTGTTGCGGACTTTTTGTAGGTGGCTACCGAGGAGCGCGAAAAATTCGTTTTTTCGGGCTTGTTGCGACGCATCATCTGACTCTACCCGCGGGGCTAAAAGGCAGGCCACGCTGAGGTGTTCATAATCTGCCTGAATATAGCGGCCTTCCATATCAAAGTCGGCGAAACCGAGGCCTGTCATGATTGCCTTAGGCATTTGTCGACAATAGATAGCAACGCCGTTGGCTTTACCACCCGCGTCGTCGAAAAAATAAGCGTTATATCCCTCTGGGAAAAAGGCTTTATCCTGCAAGTCATATTCTGAACACTGCAGGTCTTGCACACAGATAAAATCTGCATCCTGCTCGTTTAGCCAGTCAAACATACCTTTCTCTGCGGCATTTTTGATGCCATCCGCACTGATACTAATGATCCTCATTTTTGATCCCTTGATATAAGCGCGCGTATTATGACGCCTGGTTTACTCGATAATTTAAGCATTTCGCCGACTTCCTGTCTGAGTGATTCTGCCAGCGATGGTTTTGTTCGTTGCTCAGCAGTCCCGCCGTCCTATCCCATATTAGTGTCGGCAGACCAAGTAACTGCTCGGTTCTGGGTGTTAAAAAGTGAAAAAAATCAGATTTGGGTATTCTATAGCCTAACCGGTGGAATACAATGCTTCGTTTAAGGATCTATAGTTGTTATGCACGCAGTCCAAACAGAATTTATTCAGCTTGCCCGTAGCAATGAGGTGTTAAAGTTCGGTGAGTTTACCCTTAAGTCAGGCCGCATAAGCCCCTATTTTTTTAATGCAGGAGCATTTTCAACGGGTGCCGCACTCGCGGCCCTGGGACGGTGCTATGCGCACTGCATCGTGAACTCGGGCGTACAGTTTGATGTTTTGTTAGGGCCTGCCTACAAAGGTATTCCTTTGGCCGCGGCTACCGCGGTCGCTCTGGCTGACCAACACGGGCTGGATGTACCGTATGCCTATAATCGCAAAGAAGCTAAATCACACGGTGAGGGTGGTGTGCTGGTGGGAGCAGTTTTGCGAGGGCGCGTACTGGTCATCGATGACGTTATTACAGCGGGAACCGCGGTTCGCGAGGTGATCGAGATGATCGATGATGTCGGCGCTACTCTAGCGGGCGTTGTTATCGGCCTCGATCGACAGGAGAGAGGGCTGAACCAATTGTCGGCTGTGCAGGAGGTGGAACGAGCCTATGGCGCGCCGGTCTTAAGTATAATTAACATGGGCCACATTATTGATTATTTGGAGGACGAAGATCAGAGGCCTCCGGGAGCTTTGGCCGCCATGCAGCAATATCGTCAGCAGTATGGAGTTTAATTTATGCGCAACTGGGGTGGGCTGCGGGCGGTGTGCGCGTCGAGCACCTTGCGAAGTAGCGCGGTTCCACCACCGCGCTAGCGACTAAAACGGGTGGTTTGCCCTGAAAGTGGCGCAGTGACGGCTTCGCGAAAAAAGCCATCCATCAATAACTCCCATTGACGAGGCCACTCTGTGGTTGGAAGCCGCTGAAAGCCGCTGCGGACGTACTGTGAGAGACGCCCTTCTGCTGCCGCTATTAGCAAGTTGGCTGCTGCGGGTAAAGGGATACTGGGCCGCAGACCCTCGCGCAATTCTGCTTCTCGAATGACTTGCTTAAGCTGAGTCTCGAAGCGATCAAATAGTTGCGCCACACGGACGTGCAGACGCTCGGTTTCCCCCGCTAGTGCATCACCGGTGAGAATGCGGGTAAGCCCAGGATTGCGTTCAGCAAAGACGAGTAAAAGCATAAGCATTTTTTCGCACCGTACCGCGGCAAATTGCTCATCGTTCAAAATGATATTAATGCGGCCGAATAGCGTGTCTTCGATGAATTCGATAAGGCCTTCAAACATTTTTGACTTGCTGGGAAAGTGACGGTAAAGAGCAGCCTCGGAGACTCCGACCTGTTTGGCAAGGCCTGCTGTAGTGATCCGACTACCTTGGCCGCTCTCCAACATTTGAGCGAGGGCTTCCAATATTTGCTGTCGCCTTTGAGATTTTCTAGGGGGCATAGCATTCCACATCGAATAAATTATTAGCCAATGCTAGACGATTACCCGTCTTGCCTGCAATAAGGTGAGCCATAATGGGGGAGGATTTTTATCACTTTATGCGGGTTAGACGTGTTTATTGGTGATCAGTGTGCCCATCCCTTCGTCGGTGAAGATTTCCAAGAGCACAGCGTGTGGGACTCGACCGTCCACAATATGTGCGCTAGTAACTCCAAACTTTACCGCATCAAGAGCGCAGCGTATTTTGGGCAGCATACCACCTCTGATAGTCCCATCTGCAATCAAGTCATCCACCTGCTCTGTGGTGAGGCCGGTGAGAATCTGCCCTTTTTTGTTTAATAACCCGTCGACATTGGTCAGCAGCATCAATTTCTCTGCATGCATAACTTCTGCCAGTTTCCCGGCAACTAAATCCGCGTTAATGTTATAAGTACTGCCGTCGTTGCCCACGCCAATCGGAGCGATGACAGGGATGAAGTTGCTTCCTAGAATGACCCGTAGCACTTCCGTGTCAATCTGCTCAACTTCTCCCACGTGGCCAATATCGATGCTTTTTGATAGATCGAGTTCAGCATTATATTGATTGACTGTTAGTTTACGTGCCTTGATTAGTTGGCCGTCTTTGCCCGTTACGCCTATAGCTTTACCACCGTTGCGATTTATAGAAGAGACTATTTCCTTATTAACGCTGCCACCGAGGACCATCTCCACGATGTCCATGGTTTCGGCGTCGGTAACGCGCATCCCTTCAACAAACGTAGTCTGAATGTTGAGTTTTTCCAGCAGGGCGCCGATTTGGGGGCCGCCCCCATGTACCACAACCGGGTTCATGCCTACCAGTTTCATCAGTACTACGTCGCGGGCAAAGCTCTCGTGGAGCAGCGGGTCTCCCATGGCGTTGCCGCCGAACTTGACTACAATTGTTTTGCCGATGAATCGCTGGATGTAGGGCAGGGCTTCGGTTAGGACCTGCGCGATATTGAGAGCTTCTGTGCGATCGAGTGACATAGTCTGGCCTGTTATTAAATCCGACCTCAAAGAGGGCGGTGGGTTAGAAATTGAGATCAATCGCAGGGTCTACTTGCGCGATTTGATCTCTGAACTCGTCCTGAATTTTCTTGAGGTTCTCCGGCGTGTCTGCCTCAAAGCGTGCCGTGAGCGCGGGCCCCGTATTGGAAGCGCGCACCAAACCCCAGCCCTCGTTGAAGTCTACCCTGAGGCCATCCAAAGTGGTCACTTTTCCGGAAGGGAACACGGTATTTTTGATGATTTTGTTTGCCAGCTCAAATTTGTAGTCCTCTGCCACCGGGATAATGATTTCGGGGGTACTGCTGGCAGCCGACAGCTCTGCAACGGCCGTGTCTAGATTGTCGTCCTGAGTGGTGATGATTTCTGCGAAGCGGCCCGCGGCATACATACCATCGTCAAATCCATACCAGCGTTCGCCGAAGAACATGTGTCCCGAGAATTCTCCGCCTAACAGTGCGCCAGTCTCCTGCATTTTTTGTTTTATAAAAGCATGTCCGGTTTTGCATAGCACGGGTCGACCACCGAGTTCGGTAATCAGTGTAGACAGCTTGCGACTACACTTCACGTCAAAGACAACATCCGCGCCTGGATTGCGTGACAAAAAATCTTGAGCATAAAGCATCAGTAAAACGTCAGAGCGTATGATTTTTCCGGCGGGCGTGACGACCGCTAAGCGGTCGCCATCTCCATCGAAAGCCACGCCAAAGTCGGCCTGAACATCGACGACTTTTTGCGCTAACATTGCCAAGTTTTCCTCATTACTGGTGTCGGGGGGGTGGCCGGGAAAGCTACCGTCTATGAGGCAATTTAGCGGTATGACTTCGCAGCCGAGCTGTTGAAATAGTTGCGGAGCAAGCTCACTAGTCGCACCATTACTTGCATCGATGACAATTTTAAGGGGCGTAGCGATGGCAATGTCATTGCGGACTTTGTTTAGATAAGCAGGAATAATATTCTTCTGCGTGACTTTTCCAGCCCCAATACTAAAGTCGCCGGCTGCCGCGAGATCGCGAATTTCAGAAATGCGGCCAGCCGCGAGAGTCTGTCGGTCCATTACAATCTTCAGTCCGTTCTGGTCTGCTGGATTATGGCTCCCTGTTATTATGATGCCGGATCGACAAGGCAAATGTCGCGTTGCAAAATAAAGCAGTGGCGTGGGCGTCAAACCAATGTCTATAACATCCCTCCCGGTTGCTATGATTGCACGGATCAGAGCGGCCTTAATGCGGGGGCTAGACTCTCTGCCATCGCACCCTACGATAAGGGCGTGTTCACCTATTTGCTCAGCGATTGTGCCAATCGCACCTGCGATGCTCGCGATTACTTTGTCGGTGAGCTCTTTGTCTGCGTGACCGCGGATGTCATAGGCGCGAAATATATGCTCGGGGAAAATGCCGTTGGATGCCGCCACTTTTGTGTTGCCAGTAAGGAAAGGTTTAAGTGTGCGTATACCTGGCACTTATTTTTAGCTGTTTTGTCGAGTTTGATGAGCAATTATATGAATAATCTGTTGTGCGATAGAGGCTTTGCTCGCGAGCTTCAAGGTATTTTCTCCATCATGCCAAAGAACAGTAACAGCATTATTATCGCTGTTAAAACCTATAGTGTGATTGGACACGTCGTTAGCTACCATCATATCAAGGCCTTTTCTTTGCATTTTGTCCCTGGCGTAGGCGATAACGTTATTGGTTTCGGCGGCAAAGCCAACCGTGAACGGCCGATGCTTACTTGCAGCTACTGCCGAAATAATGTCGGGATTGCGTTCCAGTTGCAGGGTCATTTTAGCCTGATTTTTTTTGATTTTCTGATTGTCCATTTTAGTGGGGCGATAATCTGCTACGGCAGCGCAGCCAATAAAAATATCACACTCTGGAATCAACTCAATGCACTGGTCTAGCATTTGCTGCGCACTTTGTACGCTCAGAAACTGAATGCGCTCGGGTGGCTTCAGCGTCACTGGGCCGCTCACTAATGTGGTAATGGCGCCTGCATCTACAGCAGCAGCTGCGAGCGCGTAGCCCATTTTCCCAGAACTGTTATTGGATATGTAGCGCACCGGGTCTAGGGCTTCTCGGGTGGGGCCCGCTGTTATCATGATGTGCTTGCCGGCGAGATGGCTATTCTGAAATAGGCAGGCCGCAGCGTCGGCGATAATAGAGGGGTCTTCCATACGCCCGAGGCCGATATCACCACAGGCCTGTTGGCCCGCTGCAGGGCCGATTATCCGGATACCTCTGAATGACAGTGTGTCTATGTTGGCTGTCGTGGCAGGGTCTTTCCACATTTGTTGATTCATTGCCGGAGCCAGCATTAGCGGCGCTGCTGTTGCCAGAGCGACTGTCGAGAGCAGGTCATCGGCTCGGCCGGCGCTTAGTCTAGCGATTAGGTCAGCCGTCGCCGGGGCGATCAGCAGCAGGTCGGCCCAGCGCGCGAGCTCAATGTGGCCCATTCCCATCTCAGCCTGTTCATCTAGTAATTCGATGTGCACCGGATTACCTGAAAGCGCTTGAAGTGTCAGAGGGGTAATAAACTCTTGTGCACCGCGCGTCATGACTACGCGGACAGTGGCACCAAGTTGTTGGAGTTGCCTGACCAATTCTGCCGATTTGTAGGCTGCGATTCCGCCGCTGACGCCGAGCAGGACATTGCGATTGAAAAGATGTGCCATGTATTTGCTCAAACTGGGAAGATAACCTACTAGGAAAGATACCACTGTAAAGCCATATTTGACACTGCTGCGGCAGGTAGCTTGTGAAGGGGCGCATATGAGCATATCCGGCTGGGCATTCGGCGAAGGGCCTAGAGATAAATTATTGCAGCGAGGCGCTGCAGCGTTGTCAGATGGGGAGCTACTGGCATTGTTGCTTAATACGGGCTGTCAGGACAGCAGTGCGCTAGATCTGGCGCGCAGTCTCCTCCAAGAGTTTGATGGCATCAGTGGGCTTCTGCGGTCAGACCGCAGTAGGTTGCTCGCCTGTTCTGGCATTGGCCCAGCGAAATATGCCCGCTTGCACGCAGCGATGGAGTTAGCGCGTCGTCAGGCTTTTCAGAAGGCGTCTGCTGCGGATGTGCTCACCAGTCCCGGAGAAGCAAGGCGCTTTCTTCAATATCACTTGGGGAGTCATAACGCAGAGGTGTTCACCTGTTTATTTTTGGATAGCCAGAACAGGGTGCTGCGTTGTGAAGATTTGTTTTTTGGCACGCTGGATGGGGCGGCGGTTTATCCTCGTGAAGTGGCGATAAGGGCGCTGCAGTATGGCGCGGCCGCAGTTATTTTTGCGCATAACCATCCCTCTGGAATTGCCGAGCCCAGTAGCTGCGATCGCAGAATCACCGAACGGCTATGTTCTGCACTGTCATTGTTGGATATCCGAGTACTGGATCACATCATCGTCGGTTGCGGTCGAGAGTATTCGTTTGCAGATGAAGGGCTGCTGTGAGGCGCAGTATGTACGACGTTTTATGCAATATGCCGTTTCGCCATCTCTGAAGCGCTTGCTATGGTTGGGATGTTCTGGTATAAAGTCGCGCTCTGCGTGGCCTGTGCCTCGTTTAGGCCGCTAAATCATGCGTATTTTTATTGGAAATCCCGCGTCTATTTTGGGAGACAAACATCATGGCTAGAGTCTGTCAGGTCACCGGGAAACGTCCGGTATCGGGAAACAACGTATCACACGCGAAGAACCGCACTCGTCGCCGTTTTTTACCCAACCTGCACCAACACCGTTTTTGGTTGCCCTCACAGAAGCGCTTTGTGAGCTTGCGAGTATCAACCAAGGGTATGCGCATCATTGATAAGTTGGGGATCGAGAAAGTTCTGGAAGATCTTCGTGCTCGCGGTGAAAATGTTTAAAGGAGAATTGGGATGAGAGATAAAGTAAGAATGAATTCATCTGCTGGAACGGGTCACTTCTACACTACAGATAAAAACAAGCGTACCACACCTGATAAATTGGAAATGAAAAAATACGATCCGGTAGTACGCAAGCATGTCATGTACAAAGAAGGAAAAATTAAATAGGCTCTTTTGGTTAGGAAAGATAACTAAAACCCCGGCTATGGCTGGGGTTTTTTGTTTTTGGGTCCGCTGTGCTGCAGCATAAAAAAGACAATCCGCCATGCCCGAACTGCCAGAAGTAGAAACTACTCGTCGCGGAGTGGAGCCGCATTGTGTTGGCCGGATGATTACTCGAGTGGTTGTGCGAGAGTCTCGATTGCGCTGGCCGGTGCCGGATCAATTGCCTATTTTGCTGGATGGACAGGTTATCGAGGCAGTAGAGCGCCGCGCTAAATATCTGCTCTTTCGCATGCAGATAGGCTCGCTATTGGTGCATTTGGGAATGTCTGGGTCCCTGCGCTTGGTTAATGTCGATGCTCCCCCCGCCCGTCACGATCACATCGATATTCTGCTGGACGATGGAGTATGCCTGCGATATCACGACCCGCGGCGCTTCGGATGTTTTCTTTGGCTCGCTGTTGGCGAGAATCACCCGTTATTAGCTCATCTCGGGCCCGAGCCTCTTTCTTCAAATTTTGACGGCGATGTCTTGTATCAGCGTTCTCGGGGCCGGAAGGGTCCCGTTAAGAATTTCATCATGGATGGCAAGGTGGTGGTTGGTGTTGGCAATATTTATGCTAACGAGGCTCTGTTTATATCTGGAATTCGTCCAGATCGCGCTGCCGGAAGAGTCTCGCTAGCCCGCTACCAGCGTCTCGCCGAAAATATAAAGCAAGTACTCACTTCTGCTATAGATGACGGAGGGACTACTCTAAGAGATTTTGTTGGGGGTGACGGCAGCCCCGGATATTTCGCTCAGCAACTCTTGGTTTATGGCAGAGCAGGCCAATGCTGCAAGCGTTGCGACGCATCGCTACGGGAAATACGCCTGGGGCAGCGCAGCAGCGTCTTTTGCGCCACCTGTCAGCGCTGACCAGCTACTATGCATTGGTAAACCGCTGTTTTAGCGCGGTTGCAACGTCGGGAGGAACAAATGGAGTGATGTCGCCATTTAGGGCTGCAATTTCTCTCACTAGGGAAGAGGAAATATACGATAGGTGTTCTGAAGGGGTCAGAAAGATACTCTCAAATTCTGGGTAGATAGCTCTATTCATATTGGCCAACTGAAATTCGTACTCGAAATCTGACACGGCTCTTAGTCCACGCAGGACGCACCGGGCGTTCTCGCTTATTGCGAAATCTGTCAGCAGGTTGCTAAAACCCATGACTTCAACGTTATTGAGATGTGCAAGCGCTGACTTACTCATCGTGACTCGCGCCTCTAAGTTGAATAAGGGCGTCTTTTTTTCGCTGTGGGCAATGCCGACTACGACCCTATCAAATAGCCGCGCAGCGCGTTCGGTCAGGTCCACATGACCATTGGTAATAGGGTCGAAGGTTCCCGGATAAATGACGGTACTGGGTCTCATATTGGTAGCCAATTGTGGGGGCGGTGCTGCGGATGGTAAACAATTTGTCGAGGAGCGACAACGCATGTGTTAATAACCGTTATCGCTGATCACCGTCTGTTAGATCAACAAGGGCTGAACAGGTGATACGCCACGCTCCCAGCAACCCTCTCTCGGTGCAGTTTCCAGTCCATTGGAACTTTGGGAGGTGAGGTTATCGCCTCTGTTTCAATATAGATCAGCGCATTCTTATTTAACAAGTGTTGCACCGCCAGTGCTTCGCAAATCGGTGCCACCAGTTGCTGCATGAAAGGTGGATCAACAAATACAATATCATATGCTTGAGTCGCGCTCGCTACAAATTGCTGGGCTGACACAGGATGGCACTGACCCCGATCCGCGGCCTCAAGGCTATTTAAGTGTTCGCTTACTTGGCTCAGTGCTGCATTTGAGCTGTCAACAAAGTCACAGTGGCTCGCCCCTCTAGAAAGCGCCTCCAGTCCAAGTGCGCCGCTACCGGCAAACAGGTCGACGCATCGGGCTCCCTGAATCGCCGGGGCCAACCAGTTGAACAGTGTTTCTCTTATTCTGTCTCCTGTTGGGCGCAACCCGTCAGCGGGTGTAAATGAAAGCTTACGACCACGCCACTGCCCCCCAATGATCCGCACTTTTTGACGCTTTCCCGTGTGTTTCTCTGATCTTGTCATTTCTTCGCCGAATCTAAGGGTGGTACGATAGAGATCTTCCAAGACTAATATTTGCACGACCACACTTTAGCACGGCGCATATGAAATTTTTTAAAAGTAAAAGCCAGGTAGACGATGCACAGGCGCCATCTGATATAAACTCGTCAGTGGCCGAAGCCAACTCGCTTCAAGTGCAGCCGGCTGACGCTGCGGTACGCGCAACAGAGCCAGAGTCAGTACTAGAGCCAGAACCAGCGGGATTGTCAAAAGGCAGCGTTTTTGCTCGACTACGTCGTGGCTTGGGACGAACTAGTGGTACGTTACTGCAAGGCCTGGGCACCCTGTTTCTGGGCCGTAAAGAAATTGACGCTGAACTTTTTGAAGAGTTGGAGACGCGACTGCTGCTGGCAGATGTTGGTGTTGATGCGACGGTAGAAATTATTGACCGGCTTATGGCTCGCGTTTCACGCAATGAACTGATGCGACCAGACGCTCTGCAAGGTGCCTTGCAAGAGGAGCTACTAGCGCTACTTCGGCCTTGTGAAGCCCCATTAGAGGTTCATGGTCACCAGCCATTTGTCATTTTAATGGTGGGCGTTAATGGTGTTGGTAAGACGACCACGATTGGTAAGTTGGCAAAACATTATATCAGCGCAGGGCACTCCGTCATGCTGGCCGCAGGTGATACGTTTAGGGCGGCCGCAGTTGAGCAGCTTGAGGTCTGGGGAGCGCGTAACGATGTGCCGGTCATAGCTCAACATAAGGGTGCAGATAGCGCGTCTGTTATTTTTGATGCATTGCAAGCAGCGCAGGCTAGGAGGGTGGATATACTGATTGCCGATACAGCTGGTCGCTTGCATAACAAGGATAATCTCATGGAGGAACTGGAAAAAGTGGTTCGGGTCATGCGTAAAATCGACACGGCTGCACCGCATGAAATTATGTTAGTTTTGGATGCGGGCACGGGACAGAATGCATTGTCTCAAGCCGAACATTTTCAGCGATGGGTAGGCGTGTCAGGCCTGACGTTGACCAAATTGGACGGTACCGCAAAAGGCGGAGTTATCTTTGCGATCGCGAAAAAACTCGGGCTTCCAATCCGATTTATCGGTGTAGGTGAGGCCGTCGACGATCTGCGGCCTTTTGCAGCAGAGACGTTTATTGAGGCCTTGTTTGATGAGGGTGACGCCTCTGCATGATTAGCTTTAACCGAGTTAGCAAACGCTATGGCGAGGGTCGTGATGCCTTGCGGGAAATCACCATCGAGATAGCCCAGGATGAACTCGTTTTTCTCACTGGTCATTCAGGTGCCGGAAAAAGCACACTGTTGCGCCTGATCATGCTGATGGATAGACCCAGTCGCGGCCAAGTGATAGTGAACGGTCAAAATTTGGCAGGGGTCCGCCCCCGCAATATTCCGCAACATCGCCGCAGCATAGGCGTCGTATTCCAGAATCATCAGTTGCTGTTTGATCGGACCATATTTGATAATGTGGCTCTGCCGCTGATTATAGCGGGTTACGAGGCTAGAGAGGTCGGGCGAAGAGTGCGCGCGGCTTTAGATAAAGTAGGGTTGCTTAATCGAGAGCGAGCCATGCCTATCTCGCTGTCCGGTGGTGAGCAGCAGCGTGTAGGTATTGCCAGGGCGGTGGTGGGCAAGCCAAAAATCTTGCTGGCGGACGAGCCCACCGGAAACCTTGATCCGACATTGTCGGCCGAAATTATGAACCTTTTTGAGGCATTCAACCAGGTAGGCGTCACCGTATTAATCGCCAGTCATGACTTGGTTCTTATTTCACGCTTACGTCACCGTATTATTACTTTAAGCCAAGGCTGCTTGGTCAGCGGCAGGGCGCAGTGAAGGGTCAAAAAGACACTGGTCGGCGCAAGGAGGGCGCTAGCTTAAGCCGGACGGACTTGCGAGGGCATGTCAAAGCCTGGATACAGCACCACCGCCTGTCGGCTGCCGACAGCCTGATGCGAGTGCTCGACAGCCTGGGCTCCAGTTTCTTGACATGGCTGGTGATTGGTATCGCGCTCGCTTTGCCGGTTGGTTTGAATGTTGCATTGGACAATATGACCCGGGTAACTGCTGGCTGGGATAGTCCGGCACAAATCTCCCTTTTTTTGCAGGGAGAGGTCTCGCTCGATAGATTACGAGAGATTGAAGTGGAGTTGGCCGCGCGAGATGACGTTAGCGAGACACGCGCTATTTTGCGCGATGAGGCTTTAGACGAGTTTCGCACGCTGTCAGGTTTTGCAGACGTACTGGCGAGCATGCAGGCAAACCCGTTACCAGATGTGCTGTTGGTGACGCCTGATGCTGCTCTAGATGGACGCGGCGTATCGGCACTGCGTGCGGAGTTGCAGGGCCATTCAGATGTGGCGGAGGCGGTGTTGGATATGGAGTGGCTGCAGCGGCTGAACAGCCTGATGGCACTAAGTCGCCGCCTGGTTTTGGCAATAGGAGGCATGCTGGTCGTTGGAGTGGTGCTAATCCTCGGCAACACCATAAGGCTTGCAATTGAAAGTCGTCGGGATGAGATTGTTATCGTTAAGCTGATTGGCGGAAGTAACGGCTTTGTGCGAAGGCCATTTTTGTATACTGGACTCTGGTATGGCGTCGGCGGAGGTGTGCTGGCCGCCCTGCTGGTAACAGCCGCTCTGTGGTCACTGGAAAAACCCATAAGTGACCTAGCAATGCTCTACGAGAGCGCATTTCAGCTGAGCGGGTTTGGAGTTATGGGCAGCTTGAATCTCGTAATTCTAGGTGGCTTGCTCGGCCTAGCAGGTGCCTGGCTTGCAGTGTCGCGTCACTTAGCCCGTATTGAGCCACGTTAGAACGGCTGTAGCCGAATTAATAGGTTATCCTACAACCCATTGAATTTAATACAATATAAAGTCTTTTATTGGTAATGTTACGGAACTTTTCTGACATTAGCACTCTAACTCATTGAGTGCTAAAATTATGTCATAGACAGATAGAGAAACGTAATAATGAAACAGAATTTACAACCGATTGATCAGATGGTTCCTGGAGGCAGCTTGTCTGCTTATGTGCAGGCTGTGAGTCGTATTCCTGTGTTGAGTATAGAGCGCGAGAGAGAGTTGGGTGAAGATTTGTATTATAACGAAAACGTGCAGGCCGCACGCGAACTGGTAATGTCGCATTTACGTTTTGTGGTGCACATTGCGCGCAGCTATTCTGGTTACGGCCTTGCCGAGGCTGATTTGATTCAAGAAGGTAATGCTGGCCTGATGAAAGCGGTCAAGCGTTACAATCCTGAGAAAGGTGTTCGTTTGGTGTCTTTCGCGGTGCACTGGATCAAAGCAGAAATGCATGAATTCATTTTGCGAAACTGGCGCATAGTCAAAGTTGCCACGACTAAGGCACAACGCAAATTATTTTTTAATCTGCGCAGTGCGAAAAAGACGTTATCTTGGTTAAGCGCAGATGAGGCGCAGGCCATTGCAAATGATTTAGGTGTGGGAGTGCACGAAGTGCAGCGTATGGAAGGTCGCTTGAGTAGTCGTGACCTTGGCTACGATCAGCCGATTGATGCTGATGACGATGACGGTTGGCACGCCCCCCAGTATTACCTCGAGGACCACAGCGGCGACCCTGCTCAGTTGTTAGAATCCAGTGAGTTGCAGGATAATAGTGAAGCGCAGCTTCACGATGCCTTGGCTAATCTAGATGAACGTAGCCGTGACATTCTGTCGCAGCGCTGGCTCGCGGAAAAGAAGGCTACTCTGCACGAGCTTGCAGCACAGCACGGTGTTTCTGCAGAACGCATTAGACAGCTTGAACAAAGTGCGATGAAAAAGCTTCGTGTGGCCATCCCCGTTTAGATAACTTTATAGCAGAGGCAGTTTTACCGCCTCTGAGTGCTACTATTTACATGGCAAAATTATTTATTACCTTAGCCGCTATCAGCGGCATGTTAGCTGTTTTATTCGGTGCATTTGGAGCGCATGCTCTCAAGGGTAGACTGGATGATCAGGCCCTCAATGTATTTGAAACCGCCGTGCAGTACCATTTTTACCATACCTTCGCACTTTTGATGGTTGGAGCGATAGCGCTTAGTCAGCCTCCGACGGCGTTACTTAAAAGCAGCGGGTGGTTATTTGTGATTGGGATCTTAGTATTTTCTGGCAGCCTCTACCTTTTGAGTTTCACTGGGATGCGCTGGTTGGGAGCGATTACCCCATTTGGTGGTTTGGCATTTATCGCTGCCTGGGCGTGTTTGGCCGCGGCGGGTTGGAAGCTTCTGGTTTGATTGTGGAGTAATGGCGAGGATTCTCATGGCCGATCTCGACAAGGAAAAGCGCGTTCGCAGTTATGTCCTGCGCACCGGTCGTATGACACAGGTGCAAAAACGTGCTCTTGAAAAGAACTGGCAGCGTTGGGGCCTAGAGTATGACCGCCGTGAAATAGCGTTCGATACAATATTTGGTCGCTCTGGTCCACGGACGCTGGAGATCGGTTTTGGGATGGGGCAGTCGCTGCTTGATATGGCGGAGGCCAGCCCAGAAACAAATTTTATAGGCATTGAAGTCCATTCACCTGGTGTCGGTAAGTTGCTACACAGTATGGAAGAGCGCGGCATTGATAATCTTCGAGTGTATTGCCATGATGCGGTAGAAATCTTATCCGATTGTATCCCTGTTGAATCGCTGGACACCATACAAATTTTTTTCCCCGATCCTTGGCACAAGAGACGTCACCACAAACGCCGACTTATTCAGTCTCTTTTTGTTGCGCAAGCGATTAGGAAGCTTAAGCTAGGCGGCACTCTGCATCTAGCAACTGACTGGGAAGATTATGCGAGGCAGATGATGGCTGTTCTCAGCAGCGCCAACGGGTTATCCAATACCTGCGGCGCGGGCCAGTTCTCTCCCCGTCCCGAATACCGTCCGCTTACCAAGTTTGAGGCGCGAGGTGAGCGGCTTGGCCATGGCGTTTGGGATCTAGTCTTCTCCCGTGTTAATCGCTCAGAGCAGCAGATCAGTCAGGGAAAAATGTAGCAATGACACTGTCTAAAAACCGCCGGCCCGTGTCCGTAGCCCTGACAATATTTCTATCACGTGCAAGTAATCCGCGCTGACAGAGCCTTTCTAGCTGCGGTTCTAACTGTGTGTAGTCCAATCCCGTTCGAGACGTAAAGTGTTGTAAGGTAAAACCGTCATTTAGGCGTAGAGCATTCATCATAAACTCCCCCACGATTTCATCACTACGCAGTGTTTGAGTGCTGGCAACAAAGGCCTGAGAGGCGGTCGATAGATATTCTCTTGGTTGGCGCCGTTTGTTATAGCGCTTGATTCGCCCATCGGGAAAGCTAATTTTTCCGTGAGCACCTGCACCGATACCCAGATAATCTCCAAAGGACCAGTAATTACTATTATGCCGGCAGTTAAAGCCTTTTTGGCTATAAGCCGACACTTCATATTGTGCGTAACCGTTGTCGGCAAGAAGTTTCTCGCCGCATTGTTGTATGTCTGCTAGTTCATCTTCAACTGGCAGTAGTGGTGGATGCTTATGAAACATCGTATTTGGTTCGATGGTCAGCTGATACCATGAAAGGTGCGAAGGCTTGCAGGCGATCGCCGCTAGCAGATCCATTTTGGCACTGAGCAAGGTTTGATCCGGAAGTCCATGCATTACGTCCAGATTGAAACTACTGAAGCCAGCCTGACGCGCAAAATTAATGGCGGCATAAGCTTGGTCGCTTGTGTGCACACGTCCGAGCGTCTGCAGATGAGCGCTGTTGAAGCTCTGAATTCCAATTGACAATCGATTAATACCCGCGTCTTTGAACGCGTAAAATTTGTCTGCATCTGCGCTGCCAGGATTAGCCTCCATCGTTACCTCTAGTGTCGGAGAAAGTGGAATCAACTCTGCAATACCGCGCATTAGTCTTTGGATCGCTTCGGCAGAAAAAAGACTGGGCGTGCCGCCACCGATAAACAGGGTATCTACGGTTCGCCCCTGAATCATCGGAGAGTCTTTGCGCAAATCTTGTAATAACGCTCGGATATAGTTGTCCTGGGGAATATCCGTAGCTTCATGGGAGTTGAAATCGCAGTAAGGACACTTGCGCTCGCACCAGGGCAAGTGAACATAAAGTCCCAGTGGGGGGAGTTGCATCAACGCAGGCGCAGAGCTTCGAATAGAAGACTGCTAGCCTTCGAGCGGTGACTAACACGATTTTTTATGGCGGCTGGCAGTTGTGCAGAACTGCACTGATACTCGGGTAAAAAAAATAAGGGGTCGTAACCGAAGCCATCGTCCCCTCGAGACTCAAACAAGATAAATCCTTCCCAACTTGCCTGACAAATCACCGGTGTTGGGTCCAGAGCATGTCGCATGTAAACCAGCACACATTGAAAGCGAGCGCCTCGCTGCTCCTCCGGCGTATCTCCTAGCTCTTGCAACAAGCGGGCATTGTTAGCCTCATCGCCGTCCCCTGAATATCGTGCAGAGTAAATCCCAGGCGCGCCGTTTAGGTGGTCAACCTCAATGCCGGAGTCATCTGCAATCGAGGGTAACCCAGTGTGTTGCGCGGCCGCTCGTGCTTTGATAATCGCATTTTCGACAAAGGTGAAGCCAGTTTCTTCTACCTCCGGCACCTTGAATTGTGATTGAGGTTTGAGCATCACATTTAGGGGGGCCAGAATCTCACCCAACTCGCGTAATTTCCCAGCATTACCGCTAGCGAGGACCACGACTTCTTTATCAATAAGGTAGCTAATCAATTGATGTAGAGCTGCTGTTTGAATTTAAAGGTGTATGTTTGCTCAGCGCCCTCGGGCCGAAAATCTATCTCGAAGAAACGCCATTCTTCATTGATAAATTGGAATTCGGCGATGTAGTAAGTGGAGTTACCTTCGCGAACTTCACTGAACTCGAGTGTCTGACTCTGTATTAGGTCCCACGTGCGACCTTTTAATTTGGTGGCGCGAGCGGCACTGCCTGCGGCTAGGTTTTCGCGCACGGCTAGATTGAGAATGGCACGTTTTTCTCCTCGCACGATGTCGTAATTAGACGCGATTTCCGGATCAAGGAATGTGGTATTGACTACACTGTAATAGAGTTCATAAGGTCCGAACTTTTCCATTTTTTGCGCTAGTGCCGTACCTGAAGGCAGTGCCAGCCAAGTAAGCGTAGAAAGCATGAGGAGGTATGAGCGCATATTATCGGGTAATACGGTAGATCGCCGTGGTGGCGAATAAGTTAGGCCATTTTCTGGACAGCATAGGCGGACGGCTAGTATTTCCCACCATATTTCTCGCTAAGATGCGGATACCTTTCTCTCGGCAAAGATCTTCGAAATCGTTCACAGTGCAAAAATGGATGTTAGGGGTGTTGTACCACGTATGGGGCATGAAACTCGATACCGGCATATGTCCGCGAATACCCAGCATCAAGCGGCACCGCCAATGGCCGAAATTAGGAAAAGTAACAATACCCTCGCGGCCGATGCGCAGCATCTCTTCTAGTACACGGTCCGGATAATTTACTGCCTGCAGAGCAAGTGCTAGGACGACAGTATCAAAACTGCGGTCGGGAAAGTTCGATAGGCCTTCGTCCATATTTTGCTCTACGACATCGAGCCCGCGTGCGATAGCCGCGGTGATATAGGCTTGGTCGATTTCGAGGCCGGTGCCGCGGACCTGCCTTTGGTCGCGCAGGAATTCTAGAAATATACCGTCCCCGCACCCGAGATCTAACACGCGAGAGCCCGGTGCGATCCAGCGCTGAATATGGGATAAATCCAAGCGCATTAGTTGGCTTCCGCCACGCGCTGCATGTAGGCGCGAAATACATCGAGGTAGCGCGGAATGGGCATCAAAAATGCATCGTGGCCCTCATTAGCTTGAATTTCTGCATAACTGACAGGCCGGTCTGCGGCAATCAGTGCATTGACTATTTCTCGCGAGCGCATAGGAGAGAAGCGCCAGTCAGTGGAAAATGAAACCACAAAAAAACTGCATCTTGCATTGCGGAAGGCCGCAACAGGATCGTTGTCATATTGCAAGGCTAGGTCGAAGTAATCCAGAGCATGAGTCATTAAGATATAGGTATTGGCATCGAAATTGCCAGAGAATTGACTGCCCTGATAACGCAGATACGTTTGCACCTGAAACTCTGCACCGGCAGTGTCCCCGCGGTCCAAACTTCCAGATCGCAAATCACGCCCAAACTTGTTTGCCATGGCATCGTCTGACAGGTAGGTGATGTGGCCGATCATGCGCGCCAGCGCCAATCCGCGAGTGGGTATTTGGTCGTGATCTTGATAGGTGCCCTTAAAAAAATTCGGATCAGATTCAATAGCTTGACGGGCTACCTCGTTGAAAGCCAAGTTTTGGGCGCTAAGCTTCAGAGCTGCCGCAATGACGATACAGTGCCGAATGCGCTGAGGAAATTCTAGTGACCAGCGCATCGCTTGCATGCCGCCGAGACTGCCACCCACGACCGCTGCCCAGCAATCAATGCCGATATAATCTGCCAGCTTCGCCTGGCTGTGAACCCAGTCCGTGGTTCGCATAGGCGGAAAATCAGGCCCCCACGACTTTCCTGTTGCCGGGTTAATGGCGGTGGGTCCAGTGGAGCCATGGCAGCCACCTAGATTGTTGAGACTGACAACAAAAAAATGGTTAGTGTCGATTGGCTTGCCTGGCCCAATACACTCATCCCACCAGCC
>PKDD01000025.1 GCA_002862465.1 Haliea sp. | reverse complement strand
AGAGTTGGGTCACCCGGAGTGGACGAGTCCCCGTTACACGGAATTCCTGGTGCCTGCCCATGTACAAGACATTGCTGAAAATTCTTGTGACCCTGTACACTTTCAGTTTGTGCACAAAATGGAAGATGTGCCGCCATCAGAAGTCACCATCGATGCAGACGGTCGTACGCTGCATCTGCACTCTGATGCAGAACAGTCAGGCGTGAGCACACATCTTCATGCGACTGTGTATAACCCAGGTTTTGCTATGGTGCGCAACACCTATGCGCCTGGCGCTGAAATGGTGATGTATAATAGCGCCCAGCCTATTAGCAGGCATCAAACTCTGATGCGGTGGACGCTGACAGTGAGTCGAGCTATTGAGGACCTAGCGGGTGACGATGTCATGGAAGGTATTATTGCGGGACTGGACGATGACTATCCAATCTGGGCGAATAAGGTGCATAAGCACAGGCCACTTTTTTGTAAAGAAGACAAGAGCTTGGTAATGTTCCGTAAGTGGGTACGTCAGTTCTACGCCACATCAAGGGATAAGCGCGAGATTGCTTAGTCGCGCCAGGTTTTCATCAAAAAAGTTTATGTTCTTCGGCTGCACAAGCTGAGATGATTTTTAACACGGAGCTACCAGCGCCCAGTGCAGTGGGTGCGCAACCCCGCAACGACAGTCAATAAGGAAAAGAATATGACCACAGAATCAGATGCACCTCAAGGAAACCCGGGAGACATAGTCAATTGGCCCATGCTGAAGATCGTGTATCGGACAGATCCGGACAAGATCGCCGCGTTGTTACCCCCGGGCATTTCCCCCGGCGCTAATGCTAACGTGAACCTCACTATTTATAACTTTCCGGTACCTGATGAGCCCGAGTATGGCATCGTTACGAGTGTAGATGCAGACTTTGACGGGATCGCGGGTGAATTTACGCTTGGTTACGGTATTGACCAAGAGTCAGCAATTTTTGTCAGCCAAGAAACTAATGGACAACCGAAATATCCCTGTACCACTGAATTTTATCGCTTAGGCCCGCAGGTTAAAGCACGTTGTATTCATCAGGGATACACCTTTGTGGAGTTTGAGGGGGCTTCCACTGGCCCCTCGGGGCCCCGCGAGCCACATCAACAGAATGAATGGTGGCTGAAGTACTCTCGCGCTGTCAGCGTGGGTGGTCCCGCAACCGGTTTTGACTTCCCGCCACACGTGGTTAGAGTGCGGAGTGAGTATGGCACGGCATGGCGCGAGGAGGTTCAAGGTACATTGGTGCTGCGTGACAGCCCTTGGGATCCGTTGGCAAGCCTGTTGCCAATGCGTGAGCAACTTGAATCCTATCTTTGGTGGCCGACCTTTCTTGATCGTGAGATGACGTTAGCAGGCACGCTCGACCCACAAGCATTTTTGCCATTTGCAGATACTATTTCTGGGTCTCGCTGGCCTGGCACTAACGGTGGTCCCAAGCGCGGTTGATGTTTATTGGGTCTGCGGTCTACAACGCTTCGCAGATCCAAGCCCTGTTCAAATGCTCCTGGTGACTGCCGGCCGCATTGAGTTGAATATGTTATGCAAATTTTAAAACCGGCACTTCCGGTACTCGCCGGCATGTGCTGTTTGGCACTGGGCCCGGGTGTAATGGGAATCTACGGTTTTTTTGTTGAGCCGTTGTCGAAAGAGTTCAATGTTGGCGTCGCACAGCTAAATGTCGGTCCCGTTGCACTGTTGCTGGTCCCTGCTATTTTGGGCAACTGGATCGGCAAGATGGCGGATCGGTTGTCGATTCGAAATATACTAATGGTTGGAGTCACCCTGGGGATGTTATCCCTGGTAGGCATCACGCAAGCTTCGACGCTTTGGTTAGTCGCACTAGGTTTTTTGTCATTTTCGCTCGGCCTTACGCTATACGGCCCCGTTGTGATTAATGGGCTTATGGTGAAGCTCTATCAGGGGCGTGAGGCACGTGCGCTGGCAATAGTCGCTATTGGCATTAGTCTGGCTTCTGCTATTTTGCCGCCCCTAGTCGGAACTTTGCTGGAAAACTATGGGTGGCGTTTTGCGCTGCAGAGTGTGGCCGCTGGAGCGCTGCTCGTATTATGGTTAGCTATCTTGATAGGGATACCGAAGGGCGTCGCGCTGGCACCGCATATCGAAAAGGTTGCTGTCGTGAAGAGTTTCTACCGCAGCAAGGCCTTCTGGTTGATTGGCTTGTGTGTCGCTCTGGCACTCAATGTGGCTATTGTCCTCGCGGTATGTTACCCACCGCTGTTTGCAAACAAGGGGTATACCATGGTGGATGCCGGGTGGTTTCTGGCGCTTGCTGGTATCAGCGGGTTAGTTGGTAAGAGCTGCCTTGCATGGTTAGGGGACGGCGTTAGTCATCATGCTAAGTGGCTTGCAGCTGCAATGTTGGCCCTGCAAAGCGCAGGTCTAGGCATTCTTTTTTTTGCTGGTGATACGATGCAAATGATACCAGCAATGCTTCTGCTCGGTTTTAGTGGCGGCGCTTTTATACCCATGCACCCTTACCTCAACAGTCGATATTTTGATTCGGGCATTATCAGTCAGGTCAACGGCGCACAGATGCCGATGTTTTTGCCATTTGGTTTGGTGGGAGCACCAATCGCGGGTTATGCCTTTGATCAGACGGGGAGCTATGACATGGTGTTAATAGCCCTTGCAGCAACACTATGCCTAGCCGCTCTATTAGTGTTGGGATTGCCAAAGCAGGAAAACTAGATTGACTACTTGTTTCAGCGCGGGCAGCGGCAGTGTGGGCTGTTTAGAGTGGACTTGCGTAAAACATCGCTATAATTGTAAGACTAGATGCGAATTCTTGTTACTATCCTAATATAAAAATGTAGCTCGGCAATTTCACCCGCATGTGGAGTACCTTATGCCAATGTTTCTTCGAAAAATATTGCACGCCATGTATCTGAAAATAATGACGGTGGTAGTGTTTTTCGCACCTTCATCACGACACATAGTGTTTGCCGGCACCGGTAGTTCGAGTCAGCTATGTGAACATATTATTCGTACCGGAGCTAAAAGAGTACTCGTGGTTACAGATAAGCCTTTGCGCGATCTCGGTGTGGTCGATAGTGCGATTGCAGGGTTGCTGGCGGTGGATATGGATATTGCCTACTACGACGGTGTATTACCTGACCCTACTTTTGCCCAAGTCGTCGAGGGCGCTGCGGTAGCTAAAGCCCACGGCAGTGAGGTGGTGCTGGCGATCGGGGGAGGTTCGTCCATTGATGCGGCGAAAGTGATTTCCGCGGCCGCCACCAGTGATGTATCTCCAGCAGAATGGGTAGGCATCAATAAAATTAAGCACACTACCTTAAAGCTCTATGCCATCCCAACAACGTCGGGGACAGGCTCAGAGGCGACAATTGGTGCGGTTATTTCTGATGCCGTCACCCACGAGAAAGCGATTGTCATGGGCGACTGTTTACTGCCAGTTGCTGCCGCCTTGGACGCAGATCTCATTTTAGGTCTGCCGCCGCATATTACGGCAGCAACAGGTATGGATGCGCTGACGCATGGCATTGAGGCTTATATCGGTGTGTGGGAGCGGGGCACACGGCTGGAGGATGCACGTCTAGCAGTCAAGTTAGTTTTTGACAACCTCGCCCTCGCCTATCATGACGGCAAAGACTTGGATGCCCGTAACGGTATGGCTATGGGTGCTTACTACGCCGGCCTTGCGATCAATCAGGTCAATGTGGGCAATGTGCATGCTATCGCGCACCAGCTTGGCGGCAAGTACGGTATTCCACATGGTCTGGCAAACGCACTGGTACTGCCCCATGTGCTTGAGTTTTGTTGTCAGGAAGCGCAGCAAAGTCTTGCGGAACTGGGCTTACTGGTCGGCATCGGAAGTGCTGATGAGGATTCCGCAGTTCTGGCGCAAAGGTTTATTACTGCCGTGCGAGAGCTGCGTGCTGAAGTAGAGATTCCGGAATGGATGGATGTGATCAGACCTGAAGATTTTGAAACTATCACGCAGCAGGCGATTCAAGAGGGCGCAACATATCCGGTACCGCGCCTCCTAGACAGTAGCAACGTGAGGCAGATCCTGGTGAATATTGCAAAACCAATATAGCCGCTTTATTGCGGCTGGTACCAGATTGCTGCGGTGACAGCGCGTTCTTGCAGACTCAGGCGCAGGTATGCTGATTGTTATGGCATATTAGGTAGACCAGCGCGGTGTTGGAATTTCTATGACTTGGGCGTAGTCGAATGCCTCCTGGATTGGATCAAATTCCAGGTCTATCCAGATTTCCACTCTGCGGGTCACGGATCGCCCGCACGACAAAACTGGGCGCAGCGGCATCATCGTCAGGTAATTTTTGTTCCATAGGGACGCCGTTTTGCTATGCTGCTGCTATCCAGTTCTGTCGTTTGAGCAGGTCTTTAGGATAATCCCAGCCGCCAAAGAAGCGCACAACGATTCGTGCTCCAGAGGTCGCATAAGTTTCTTTGCGCGACACGGCAGCGCATAGCGATGCCCGAGTGTTCTCCTGTGCCCACCGGAATTTCCAATCTCACCGAAGCGGTAAGGGTTGAAGCCTTCCCTGTGTGACATTTCCAGACCAGTGCGCAGAGCATTCCGCACATAGCTGCCCTTACACCGCTAATATAGGCATCGCTGAAGTAGCAGTGTGGACATGCAGGTCACCCCAGTGCAGGTTGCGGTCTGGGTTGAACGTCGTGTTTCCTTTAGTTCGAGGTGGTGTCGCGCTTGCCGCATTGAATTCAGGAAAGAGGCTCGGGTCTTCTCCTGTACTGCAGGCCGCACCAACGATGAACGCAGTCATCACGACCGCTGTCGGGATTGCCCCGAGTAAAGCTAGTGCGTTGCTTGGGTTCACGACGGCCCTTTAACACAGGGAAAAATAGTAAGGCTTCAGCCAACGCCACGATCACTATCTGCCCAATATTGTGCCCGTACAGCTTTTTTGTCAGGCTTGCCAACGGGTGTTAGCGGAATGCCGGGCACGAAATCAATGGATTTAGGCGACTGCACCGAACCTTTAGCTTTTTTCACCAGTGCCTGCATTGAGGCAACGAGTTCGTCGCTCGCTGCAAAGTCGGGCTTAAGCACTACCACGGCTTTGACCGCCTCTCCCCACTGTTCATCGGGAACGCCGATCACAACAGCTTGCCCCACTGCTTCGTGGGTGCCGAGCACGTCCTCGACTTCACGTGGAAACACGTTGAAGCCGCCCGTCACGATCATGTCTTTGGTACGATCGACGATGTACAGAAAACCCTCGTCGTCTAGCTTGCCTACGTCCCCTGTGTGCAGCCAGCCGCCTGCAAACGCCTCATCAGTTTGTTCCGGCATATCTTTGTAGCCTTTCATTATTAATGGTCCCCGAATGCAGATTTCTCCTGCTTCTCCCGGTGCGACCGCGTTACCTTCTGGGTCGCGAAGGCTCAAGTGAACCCAGGGACTAGGACGGCCGCAGGAGGACAGCCGCTCAGGCTTGGACAGGTCGTGCTCCTTCCGCGTCATGTTTGCAATTACCATAGGACACTCTGACTGGCCGAAGAACTGATAGAAAATTTGGCCCCACTTGGAAATGCCCTCTACTAGCCGAGTTGGGTTCATTGGGGAGGCACCGTAGAAGATAGTTTCCATGCTGGACATATTTGCCGTTGCAGACCGCGGTGAGTCTAGCAAAAAGTACAGCATTACCGGGACTAACATAGTGCAGGTGATCTTATGTTTTTCTACCATGTCAAAAAACTCATCAGGGCTGAAGCCTTGCATCACATAGAACGCGCCTCCTTTTTGCAGCACCGGGATAAAAAAGGCTGCTGCTGCATGCGATAAGGGCGTCGCCATGAGCATGCGCAGTTCCTCTGGGAATTCCCATTCTGCCATCTGAATTTGCGTCATATAGGAAGTTACGCTGTAAGTGCTCATTACGCCCTTAGGTTTCCCAGTAGTGCCGCCAGTAAAGTTGACAGATGCAATATCGTCGGGCGACACGTCTGGAGCCACCAAAGGTTTTGGTTCGAAGGTCGCAGCGAGTGCCAGATAATCGTCACCCACTTCATTGGGACCAAAACCCAATAGGTTCTTCAGTGTTGGTACGCGTTGTTTCAGTGCCTCCGCAAGTTCTGTGAACACGGTCGCATCAAAAATAAGCGTCTCTACTTCGGCTGCCTCCAGAACATATGCATGGTCATCCAAAGAACCTAGCGGATGCAAGGGCGTACCAATACAGCCGGTGAGCTGCATGGCGGCAATATTTGATAACACTTCAGGCCGATTGGTAGAAATGATGGCGATTCTGCTTCCAACGCCAAGACCTTTAGACTGCAACACTTGTACCATTTGGCTGGCGCTTTCGCGCACATCCTTGTACGTTGCGATTTTATCGCCGAGGAACAAGCATGGCTCGTCGTTGTAGCGATTAAGCCCATCGATAAGAAGATCAGGCATAAGAGGTTGGTGGCGCAGTGCATCGGTGGTCATAGTATCTCCAAATGTTAGTGGTTTACGATTTTTTTTTCATTGCTCAATGTGCAACGCACGCCGCAGGACGGTAAACATTTCTGCCGACTCCCGCTGACTTATCTGGGCTGTGGAAAAAAGTGCAGAGCCGTGAAAGGTGCCGGGGAAGCTGTGTAACTCAGTGGCCACGCCCGCCTGCATCAACCTCAACGCGTATTGCACGCCTTCATCACGTAGCGGGTCAAATTCCATTGTACTGATATAGGCTGGCGGTAGGCCAGAGAGGTCTTCCGCCCGAGCGGGGGCAGCATAGTACGGCACGTCATCCGCACCACGGTGGTAATGTTCACCCAAGTAAAATTCCCAGCTAAGTTCAGCGTTTGGCCGGTTCCACATTGGGGTATCGACAAAGCGGTGCATGCTGAGTGTCTGCAAACGGTCATCCAATTCAGGAATCCCTAGGTACTGAAAACATATTTTTGGGCCTTTGCGGTCTCTAGCCAAAAGGCAGGTCGCGGCAGCTAGCCCTCCACCTGCACTTTGCCCGAAAACGGCGATTCGCGCACAGTCTATGGAGAGTTGTGTGCTGTTGTTAGTTAACCATTCGAGTGCGCTGTAACAATCCTCTAGCGGCCCCGGATACGGTGTCTCGGGCGCTAGTCGATAGCCTACTGAAAGTACAACAACACCCAGATTGCGACACAGAGCAACACAAGACCCAAGCTCGCTGTCTAGATTTCCGATGACGAAACCTCCACCGTGGATGTGCAATATTGCCGGCTGTGCTTGCTTCAACTTCTCAGGCGAGTATATGCGTATGCTAACATCGGGTGCGCCCGTTGGGCCTGGAATAGTAAGGTTATCGATTGTAACGCCATGCTGGTCGATATCTGCGTTAAGCTGTGCGACCAACGCCAGAAAACTGGCACGCGCTTTCACTGGCTCGTTGATGCCCAATGAGACATCAGGTAAAAACTCCAGTAAAGATGCTAGTTCAGAATCATAGTTATAACTCATGAATGCTTCTCCTCCAAAGAGAGGTGGTGTCGCTGACTGACGTCTGCAATAAATATCGAACCAAGCGATAACGCCTCCCGACCTCAGTTAGGGGTAAGTATAGGTGATAGCGTATGCTGGCCGAATTAAAGTTGCCTGTTTAGAGTATAAGAATCGATACTTTCGGGTACTGTATTGCCTGTTGGCAGGATTGTACGTCAAACACCCACAGTCAATTAAACTCTAGCCCTCGCTTGATGTGTCAATCACTCCTGTGGCCAATGAGATTTCGGCCAAAAAGCATAAAAGGCCTGAGATGACGCCAAACATTGCGGTAATAAACAAAACTGCAATCGCATCGGACGTGGCAATCTCTGCGGTTGAGCCAATAAATAATGCGGCGATAACGATACAAATTAGTAATGCCGCAACAGTGCAGCAGCTTATAGCCCAATGAATGAATCGTGCGCGTTGTCCCAGGGTTATCATTTCGCCATGAAATCCTTTGTTAGTCTCGCTTTGCTTGTTATCGATCGCGCGGAAGCGATCGACAACCCGCGCAAGGCGATTGGTCAGGACAGATAACAATGCGCCAATTCCAGTGAGTAAAAAAGCCGGTGCGACCGATTGCTGGATGGCATGTACGACTGGATCGACGGCTGTGGCCGAGTTGGCAACCATATCTAGCATTAGAACTCCCTGTGAATCTCGTTTTTCCGTGGCGATTTAACCTTAATGGGAATGTCTAAGGTTACTTTTACGGCGCCAGAAGTGATCATCGCAATTAATCATGAGCAATCTTACTTTTTAATAGGCCGCGGCCCGGAATTGATTGCAGCAACTGTCGAGTGTAAGTCGTCTGAGGTTGTGAGAACAAGTTTACGCTACTGGCCTGTTCAACCACTTTTCCAGCCTGCAGTACTACAATACGGTCTGCGAGTTGACGCACCACTGCCAAGTCGTGCGAGATGAAGAGCATGGTTAGGCCGTATTCTCGTCCCAGTTCTTGCATGAGTGTTAGTATCTGCGCCTGAATAGTAACGTCTAACGCGGAAACCGGCTCATCGGCTACAACAAACTCCGGCCGCGTGGCCAAGGCGCGGCCGATTGCGATACGCTGCCGCTGTCCACCAGAAAACTCGTGGGGGTATTTACGTGCGAAGCTGCGAGCCAGCCCCACGTTGTCCATCAATCGCAGTACGCTGGTCGATACCGTGCTTCGGTCCTCAATACCGTGGAGTAAAAGTGGCTCAGCTAACGTTTCATACACAGTCATGCGTGGATTCAGTGACGCGAAGGGATCCTGAAAAATAAACTGCATTCTGCTTCGCAGTTTCTTAAGTTCACGGGGACCTAAAGCAGTGATATTTAACCCATCAAAGATAACCTGACCACGTGTGACGTTAACTAATCGTAAAATTGAGCGGCCAATGGTTGACTTCCCGCTACCTGACTCACCTACAAGTCCCAGCACTTCTCCGCGATAAATGTCGAAACTGACGCCATCAACGGCCTTTAGAGGCGCTTTGTCGCGCTGAAACCAAGTGCACAAGTCGCGAATTTCAATTAAGGGTTCTGATTTAGGCAATGTGGCTTGTTTGCAATCAGTCGGAATTGCGGCCAATAGTTTTCGAGTGTAAAGATGCTGTGGATTGTGAAAAATATCTGATCGAGTTCCAGTTTCTACTACCTTGCCTTCTTGCATAACAATAATCTGATCAGCAATGTCCGCGATCACGGCTAGGTCATGACTGATAAAGAGGATGCCAATGTTGCGCTGCTTTTGAATGTCCGCCAGTAGTTGGAGAATCTGGGATTGTATGGTGACATCTAAAGCTGTAGTCGGCTCGTCAGCGATTAATAATTTTGGCTCATTGATTAGGGCCATTGCAATCATGACACGCTGGCGCATCCCTCCCGAAAACTGGTGTGGGTAGTCATCAATGGTAGAAGCCGGTTCTCGAATACCGACTTCTTGTAGTAGTTCCACTGCACGCTGACGCGCTTCTTTTCGCCTGGCCTTTTGATGATAGCGGAGCGACTCGGTTAGTTGATCTCCAATAGTCATATAAGGGTTGAGGCAGGTCATTGGATCTTGAAATACCATGGCGATGTCGCTGCCACGAATTTTTTGCAGTTGGGCTTCACTGAGTTTTAATAGGTCTATCCCGTCAAACAGAGCGCGACCATTTTCAATAATTCCCGGGGGAGATGGAATAAGTCCTAGTAGGCTGCAGCAGGCCACCGATTTTCCTGAGCCGGATTCGCCGATAATGGCAGTGATTTTGCCAGGCTCTACGCTGAAACTAACATTATCAACGGCCTTGTTGACACCTATTCGAGTGACAAAACTAATGCTTAGATTTTGTACTTTCAGCACCAGGCTAGTCCTTTGCGCTGCGCACGTCCAGCGCGTCGCGCAGTCCGTCGCCGAGAAAATTGAGCGAGAATAGAGTTAACGTCAGAGCTAAGCCTGGGAAAAATAGTAGCCAAGGATACTCTTCCATCGATTCTGCGCCATACGAAATCAATAGGCCCCAAGAAGTCTCTGGCGGCTGGACGCCTAGGCCGAGGAAGCTTAGAAACGCCTCTAGCAACATGACACTGGGAACCGTTAGCGTGGTGTATACGATAATTGGGCCCAATGCATTGGGAATCAGGTGGCGGCGAATAATTGTGACGGTTGGAAGGCCTAGGGAGACTGCTGCTTCAACAAACTCCTGTTGGCGCAACGACTGTACTTGCGAGCGCATGATGCGGGCCATAGTCAGCCACTCCACCGCGCCAATAGCAAGAAACAACAGCAGCATATTGCGTCCAAATATGACCATCAACAATATAATAAAGATCATAAAGGGTAGGGCATAGATGATGTCTACCAGACGCATCATTGCCGCATCTAGGCGGCCACCCATATATCCTGCAACAGCCCCCCAGGTTATGCCAATCAGCAGTGCCACTGCTGTGGCGATAAAGCCTACCGCCAGGGAGATACGGCCACCAAACATAATCTGTGTCAGTAAATCGCGACCGAAAATATCTGTACCCAGCCAGTGCGCAGCGGATGGTGGTGATGCTCCCAGTTCAAGATTCTGCTGCGCGTAACCATAAGGCGCGATCCACGGTGTAGCGGCGGCAATAAAAATGAACAGGATTAATATTATTAAGCCGATTAAGGCTAATCGGTTTCGGCGCAGTCGCAGCCAAGCGTCCTGCCATAACGAGGTCCCTTGCTCAGTTTGTGCGAGGTCACTAATTGTGGGGGCGGTCATTACGGCGCTCTCAACTTGTCACGCAGACGCGGATTCATCCAGGCGGCGACGATGTCGGACAGTAGGTTGAAAAACACGATTAGTGTTGCTAGAAATATTGTCGAGCCAAGGATCATGGTGTAGTCGCGGTTAAAAGCCGCTTGTACATAGAAACGACCGAGGCCAGGTATCTGGAATATGGTTTCAACGACAAAAGAGCCTGACAGCAACCCTGCAAAGGCCGGTCCCAGAAACGCTATCACTGGGATCATTCCACCACGCAATGCATGGCGACTGATCACCTGCCATTCGGGAAGGCCTTTGGCGCGGGCAGTGCGAATATAATCTTGCGACATGACTTCCAACATGCCGGCGCGGCTAAGCCTGGCTATGTAGGCAGCATAGGCAGAACCGAGTGTTACTGCCGGTAATATTTTATCCCCTGGACTGTCATTCCAGCCTGAAACGGGAAGCCAATCTAGGTAGATGCCAAAGATCAGTATCAGGATTGGCCCGAGCAGTAGTGACGGCATGCAGATACCGATCATTGCAACGGACATGGGAATATAGTCCTGTACAGAATTAGGCTTTAGTGATGCAACGACACCTGCAATACCGCCGATAACCAGTGCTACCAGCAGTGCATAGAAGGCAAGTTCTGCGGTTACTGGAAACCCTGCAGCAATCAGTTCGTTGACGCTGCGCCCGGGATATTTAAAGGAGGGCCCGAGGTTACCGTGTGATAGGTCACCGAGGTATGAAGCATATTGTTGGAACAGTGTAAGATTTAGACGGTATTGGGCCTCAAGGGCCGCCTGTACTTCTGGAATAACAGCTTTTTCACTATCAAAAGGTCCGCCTGGTGCTAGTCGTATGAGAAAAAAAGTTACGGTGATTACTACCAGTAAAACTGGAATAGCCTGCAACATGCGAAAGCCGATAAACCGCCACATCACTCAATCGCTTCCTGCTCTTTGTCCAGCCAGATATACCTGAAGTTTATATAATCCATGAGGTTAGGTGGCAGACCCTTGACGCTAGGGTGGATCAGATGGTTGCTCGTATAAGTGTAGATTGGAATAATGGGCATCTGTTGCATTAGCCGTGTTTCTGCCTCGTTAAAAAGCGCATAGCGCTCTTCCCTCGATATGGCCTGGGGCGCTTGGCGCTTGATCAGTTCGTCGTAGACTGGGTCACAAAAGCCGGTGCTATTGTTTCCGCCGTCACATAGGAATAAGTCAAGAAAATTGTTGGGGTCTACATAGTCGCCAATCCATCCACGCCGCGCCATTTGAAAATTCATTTGATCCACTGAATCGAGGTAGACCTTCCACTCTTGGTTGGCCAAAGTAATGTCTATATTAAGTGCGTTTTTCCACATCTGTTGTAATGCTACTGCGATTTTTAAATGGCTCTCACTGGTGTTATAGGTGAGTTCCAGTCCTGGCCACCCTTGGCCATTAGGGTAGCCAGCCTGTGCCAGTAGTTCTTGTGCCGCTTCTATATTTTGACTGAATACCTTTGGAGGCTGGTAACCAAGCGTGTCAGGTGGGGTGATACTGAAGGCGGGCACATTACTCCCGTGTAAGACCGTATTATTGAGTTTCTCGCGATCTACTGCCATGGACAGTGCCTGACGCACCCGCAGATCATCTAGCGGCGGTTTATTGATATTCAGCAGATAGTAATATGTGCCAAGATAGGGTGCGTTGGCATACGGGCTGTCTTTCATCGCGCGATATACGGGTATCTTTTCCAGCGGGATGGTCTGCGTGTAATGGAGTTGTTCTACCCGAAACATGCGTTCCTCGCTGGAAATATTCTCAGTGGGGTAGAACACGATACCGTTGAGTTGAACCTTGTCTCTGTTCCAGTAGGTGTCACTCTTTTCAACACTGAGGCGCCGATTTAGTTGCCAGCTTTTGAGTCGAAAGGGGCCATTACTGACGATATTCTCCTCCCGCGTCCAACGAGTAAAGCGATCGGTAGCTTTACCGTGCTTTTCGATGGTAGGCCGATGCAGAGCAAAAGTGCTGTGATGATCCATAAGCTGTATGAAGTAGGGTGTCGGCGTGTTGAGTTCCACTTGCAAGGTGTGCTCATCGATGGCCTTGACTCCGACATCAGAGAAGTCGTCTATTTTGCCAGTGGCAAATGCCTCAGCATTTTTCAATGGGTAGAGCATGTAGCCATACTGATTGCCCATGGCAGGGTTTAGCGCGCGCCACCATGACCACACATAATCCTCTGCTGTCATTGGATCACCGTTGGACCACTTGGCTTGGGGATTAAGGTGAAACGTGATTGTCATGCCATCGTCGCTGATGTCCCAGCGCTGCGCTACTCCGGATTCCGATTCTAGTGTGTATGGGTTTTTGACGGTAAGGCCTTCGAACAGTGCATTTATGATCAGGCTTTCTGGAATCCCAGTAACAACGTGTGGATCTAGGCCCTGAGGTTCAGCGCCATTTCCAAAGTGCAGTATGCCTTCGCGATTGCCCTGAGAGACATTGGATTCACCGCCGCCGCAGGCCAGCATGGGTGTGAGGGTAAGCACAAGGCATAAAATTTTAAGCACGCTAAATTGCATAGGTTTAGTGTAATCCAGAAACGTGCAGGAGTGGGGCGATGCAGTATGACATTAAACCAGAGTAACCATAAGGTAGTTGTCACCCGCTGCGAGGACATTGCGTTGTAGGCAAAAGGACGAAGTGCCGCCGACAGCGGCGGCACAGCGCTCAATTTAAGCGACGGATTTATTTCGTGGACTAACGGTAGGGCCGATATAGCGTGCGCGTGGTCTAATGAGGCGACTATCACGCCGAAATTCTAGGAAATGCGCAATATACCCATAGACACGCGACATGGCGAACATAGCGGTGAAGTTGTGGGTGGATATTCCGAGGCTATGAAATACCGCCCCCTTATAAAACTCGACGTTAGCCCATATCTCCTTATCTTTATCGGCAAATTCACGCTGACAGGCCTCTTCTACTGCGATCAACGTGGCCAGTAGATTTTTACTTTCTTCGTCTTCGCAAAGTTCTACTGCCATTGGCTTGAGGATGCTCGCGCGGGGGTCAACAGTGCGGTACTCGCGATGTCCCATGCCCATGATTTTAACTCTGTTTGCGAGGCACTCCTTGACATAGGCATCAGCCTTTTCGGGACTGCCGATTGCGATAGCCATTTCCAGCGCTGCCTGATCTGCGCCGCCGTGTAATTTACCGAATAACGTACCAATAGACGCTGATATGCAGGACTGGATCGGAGCGAGGGTGCTGGCGCAGACACGACCGGCAAAGGTTCCGCAATTATAACTGTGTTCCATCTGTAATACCTGAGCAGCATCAAGCATGCGCACTTGCTCTTTAGTAGGAGTATTGCCATGCAGCATGGTTAAGAAGTTTTCATGAAACAGTTTTCCGGGCACCGGTTGCAGGATGACTTTGTTTTGAGACAAGCGGTGTCTAGCGGCGACCAGTGCAGCAATTTTCGCTGCCAGGAAAAGGCCCTGTTCAGCGTCTTGGCTAATTTCTAGTGTGTTGTCATCAGGGAGAGCAAGCAGTGGTACTAATCCCTGCAGCATCAGCATTGGGTGAACGCCCTCTGGAATCTGCTGCAATAGGTCGATTTCTGTGTGGCTAAGATGCGAATGGCGACACATAAATGCTTTCAGCCGACTTTTTTGCTGCTCGGTAGGCCACTCTCCAAACAATACCATCCAGACCACGTGTAAAAAGGGCACCCCGACCATATCCGTTATGTCGATACCGCGATAACTAAGTAGACCGATTTCGCCTTGTACGTCAGATATTGCTGTTTCTCCGACAATAATGCCGGCCAAATCAGTTGAAAAAACGGGTTCTTTAGAAGGCATGCGCTTTTGCTCGAAAGTGGTAATAAGTCGCATTATAGGCCCGATGTGAGCATTAGAAGAGTTAATTTTACTTATCAATGTATTATTATAGCTAATATGAGACTGGAGAATAGTGAGCTACGTGCTTTCCGTGCGTTAATAGAAGAGGGGGGCTTCAGACGTGCGGCGGATGCTTTACATATTAGTCAGTCTGCGGTGAGCCAGGCTGTGGCGGGATTGGAATTTAAGCTGGATGCACCTTTAGTACAGCGCGGTAAAGACCTCAGACTGACCGACATAGGCCGGCGCCTGTTCGACCATGCAGTAGATGTTTTGTCGGACGAGCAGCAAACGCTGGAAGACATCGGTCAGCTTAAACAGGGGAAGACCGAGACACTGAGCCTCGCACTGAGCGCCTCCGTTAATCGTTTTGACGCCCCTGCTTTGATAAGTGCTTATTATAAGGACAACCCCCGTACTCGAATGAAGGTGGCAGAAATGCCATCCCGCAGTATTATTTCCGCGGTGCTATCAGGCAATGCAGAGCTCGGCCTCGGGCCTTTTCAAAAAGATATGGTTGCGTTTGAAGCACTTCCTCTTTACGCAGATTCCCGCCATTTGGTGGTGAGCCCTAGTCACCCGCAGTACGCGGATATGATCAATGGAGATGAAAGCGCGCTCAAACTGACGCCTCTGATTGCATCGGCATTAGACAACCCAGAATTGCGTCCCGCCATCCAACGCCTGCGCGATCAGTTCAGTACGGTTTGGGAGGTGAGTAGTCTGCCGTTGCGCATTCATATGGTAGAGGAGGGTATGGGTGTGACTTTTATCGATCGCAAGTTGCTGGAGACGCATCCAAGTTGCGCCAATTTTCGTATTATGGATGACGTATCCTTTGGCCGCATCGACAAGCAGGTAGGACTTTACTATCGTACGGGCAAGAACCTAAGTGGCAGTGCTAAAAGCTTCATTGCTCTTTGTCGACGCTACTGGCAAGTATAGAGCAACCTCGGCCGCATTAGGGATTCAAGAAAACTTTGATTATGGAGTTGGAATAAATGGCGGTTACACTCCGCGACAACAATGTAAAAAAACTTGTTGAGCAGTCTTTCGACGTGCTGATTGTTGGCGGCGGCATTAATGGTGCTGTTAGTGCTGCATCTTTGGCGGGACGAGGTGTGCGGGTTGCCTTGATTGACCGGGGTGATTTTGGCGGCGGTGTCAGTTCCAACTCTTCTAATCTCGCTTGGGGTGGCATCAAATACCTTGAAAGCCTTGAGTTTCTTTTAGTAAATAAACTTTGTAAATCGCGCAACAGATTGATGCGCGCTTACCCGTCGACAGTCAAAGAGATTCGCTTTTTAACCACTATTCAGCGTGGTTTTCGCTTTCCGCCATTTTTTGTTTACCTTGGAAGTGTGTTGTATTGGCTTATGGGGCGATTTGCGACACGAGCGCCGCGCTACGTCAGCGCGCGTAGTATAAAATCTGCAGAACCTGTGGTTAATACTGTTTCTGCGGCGGGCGGCCTAGAATACTCTGACTGCTATCTTTATGACAATGACGCCAGATTCGTATTTAACTTCATTCGTAAAAGTTTAAATTTTGGTTGTATTGCGGCTAATTACGTGGAGTCCGTAAGTTCTCGTCGAGAGCAAGGGCAATGGGTGACGACTGCACGGGAAATAACGACTGGCGAGCGCTTTGAAATACGCTCTAAGCTCGTCATCAATGCATGTGGTCCCTGGGTGGATGAGCAAAATTGTATCGACGCACAACAAACGGAGTATCGCCATTTATTTTCGAAGGGCGTCCATCTGATTGTTGATCAGGTCACCGACAGCCCTAGGGTGCTGACGTTCTTTGCCAGTGATGGGCGGATGTTTTTCTTAATTCCTATGGGACCGAAAACCTGTATTGGGACAACGGATACACATGTCTATTCTCCTGACTCTCAGGTCACTGATGAAGACCGCGATTTTTTGTTAGAAAATGCTAATGCATTACTAAGTCTTGATCAGCCATTTACCAGAGCCAGCATAATAGCCGAGCGTGTGAGTGTGCGGCCGCTGGCTATCAAAGCAGAAAACCAAGAGAGTGTAGACGCAGATTGGGTGCAACTGTCACGCAAGCATGTCATCGACGTGGATGAGTCACGCCGGCATATGAGTATCTTTGGGGGCAAATTAACCGATTGCCTCAACGTGGGGGACGAGGTCGCGGAGTGGGTCGAACGCTTGGGTATTACTGTGCCTCAGCCAAACAATCGTTGGTACGGCGAGCCCGGAGCCGATCTGCGGGCTGAATTTATGTTGCAGGCAACGCTGATGGACCTAGATCGTTTAACAGATCCCTCCTCGTCAGAACCACTGTCTGAAAGATTCTGGAGGCGCTATGGTGAAAGTGCTTTTGGGCTTCTTGAGCGAATCCGTGAAGATGAAAGCAGTGCATTCCTGTTAATTGAGAATGCAGAATACACGCGTTGTGAAATAGAGTTAGCTGCTCGTCGAGAAATGATTGTGACGCTTGAGGACTTCATGCGACGCCGCTCCAAAATCGAACAAGTGGTGCGCCGCGAAAAAATTGCAGATGCACCAGGCCTGAGTGAGGCATGTGACATTTTATTCGGGAGGCAATCTGCAGAGCGCCTGAGTGAGTATCTTGCCCCACGGATTTAAATGAGGAAAGGGCACCGGGCTAGCCGTGGTGCCTGACGCAATCAAGACGGTTGTTTCCTTCCGTGGACGCTTAGGTAATGGGAGCTGAATTTAGGACGCTGTTCCAGCTTGTCATTGATCTCATAGATACGCTCATAGTTGGTGTCTTTTATCAGCCATTTGCCATCCACTTTTAGATACCTGTCCCAATAGAGCGCTGTACCGTGAGTTTTGACGTTGTGGTTCAGAATCCACATATTGTCTGCAAGGTACCAAAGAGCTGTGGCTTCGGTATCGCTTAACATCTGGATCTCAGGGTGATGCGCATTATGCTGCCCCACCGCCTCTGAGGTAAAGGACTGGCCGATACTGTCTAAATATTCATGCTTACCTTGGAGTTTCCACTCATAATGGCCACCGCAAAAATGTACGGCAACATCATCATGGAACAGTGTAGCCAGTTCTTCCAAATTTGCTGTATCGACGCACCGGAAATATGCATGTTTCAGCTGTTTAATAGCTTCGATGTCCATCAATCGTTGGATATCTTTGCGCAGATCCTCAATTCCACCTTCGCACGCCTTTAACGGCAGCCCTGCTTTTATTCCCAGATTTTTTTTGTTTAATACCTGACGTTCGCTCATTAGCTGTTCCTCGTTGCATAAAGGAGGTATACCAGCTGTGAACTTGCGAGCTGGTTACGGATGTTAGCGGACACATTGTGACATCTTCACAGTCAGCCTTCCTGCGATTGTACTGCCTAGGCCCTTCCACTAAAATGCCGTCCCCGCCCGTGGTCGCTTAGCAAGAATACCTTCGCCGATTGGTCCAGTTATTTGATCCAGTTCTTTGGTGCGTTATGCGGGTGATTCCTTCCTGTTGACGAGATATAGAGATGTTTGAGATCCAGCCGAGCAAAATCGCGAGCGTTAAAAACGATATGCTGTCAGGGTTGACTGTGGCTTTGGCATTGGTACCGGAAGCCGTTGCCTTTGCTTTCGTCGCCGGCGTTCAGCCGTTGGTTGGTCTTTATGCAGCGTTTATGGTGGGCCTGATCACTGCTTGCCTCGGTGGTCGACCGGGCATGATTTCCGGTGCAACCGGCGCGCTTGCCGTAGTAATGGTTGCGTTAGTCGCAGATCATGGTGTTCAGTATCTGTTTGCTACGGTCGTTTTGATGGGGGTGTTGCAGGTTAGTGCTGGGATTTTGAAGCTAGGAAAATTTATTCGCATGGTGCCGTACCCTGTAATGCTCGGCTTTGTAAATGGTTTGGCGATTGTTATTTTTCTGGCACAACTGGGACAGTTCGGCGTAACCGGTGAACCCGGCTGGCTGTATGGTACGTTTATGCAGGGTTCTATTCTTGATGTCTCATGGATAGAGGGTCCGCAACTGCATGTGTTGCTGGGGCTGGTTGCACTAACGATGGCGATTATTCATTTTCTGCCGCGTTTTACGCGGGCTTTGCCGTCGTCGCTAGTGGCTATTCTCGTAGTTAGCGGACTGGTCTTTGGGTTAGATCTGGAAACTCGGGTCGTCGGTGATGTGGCTTCGATAAAGGGTGGACTGCCCAGCTTCCATATTCCGTCGGTGCCTTTTAGTTTCGATACACTGGCCATTATTTTCCCTTATGCGGTTATTCTCGCGTCGATTGGCTTGATTGAGTCGTTGTTAACGTTGCGCTTGGTGGATGAGATTACCGAAACGCGAGGTCATGGGAACAAGGAGTGTATCGCGCAGGGTATCGCTAATACGACGACAGGTCTGTTCGGTGGCATGGGTGGCTGCGCAATGATTGGTCAAAGCATGATTAATGTGAACTCTGGAGGCCGTGGTCGACTCTCAGGCATCACGGCTGCACTGTGTTTATTGCTGTTTATTCTGGTCGGATCTTCACTTATTGAAAAAATTCCGCTAGCGGCGTTAATTGGCGTGATGTTCATCGTGGTTATCGGCACCTTTGAATGGAGTAGTTTCCGCGTTTTACGCAAAGTGCCGCGCAGTGACGCGCTGGTCTTGTTACTGGTGTCCGCAGTAACTGTGGCAACAGACCTCGCAGTTGCGGTAGTCGTGGGGGTTATTGTTTCTGCGCTAGTCTTTGCTTGGGAACATGCCAAGCATATTTTGGTGGAGGCGCGAGAAGACCATAAAGGTTCAACCGTCTATGCGGTTACCGGCCCATTATTTTTTGGATCCGTGACGTCTTTTCTGGAGCGTTTTGATCCGTCAAAGGATAACGACGATGTGGTCATCGATTTTGCGCGCTCACGGGTGGCGGATCACTCCGGCCTAGAGGCAATAGACACACTTGCCGAACGTTATCTCAGCGTTGGTAAGACGCTGCATCTTGTGCATCTAAGTGAAGAGTGTCGGAGATTGCTGCGTAAGGCCGGCAGTCTGGTGGAAGTCAATGTGATCGAAGACCCTAAATACTTCGTTGCCGACGATCTTCTGGGTTGATCTCTCGTTCTGTTTTAGCGTCTATTAGCGGCAAGACGTTTCGCGAGAATCCCGTTGCTCTAAAATGTTGGAGTACTCAGCAGTTTAGTTCAGCGTTGCCCTGAGCATGTGTACCAGGCAATCTATTTGCTGTGACTGCAGATTAGCGGTTCAGCATTATGACTGCGCGCAAACAATGGCATGATCGAGCGGCATGCGTGCCATTATTCATTCTATGATTCTCCAGCGAGGGCAATATAATGGCGCCAACTTATTATCGTATGACTGCACTGCTACATGTGTTATTTCGCTGCGGCATTTGATGATCATGCACATTAGCGCTGCGCGGAGATTAGGCTTAAAGTGGTTATTGTTTGATATATATCTTTGCGAGGGTATCAGGAGGTGCCAGTGAATGGTGATATAGATAGTTCTGTACTAATGGCAGATGACTCTGCCTACGCGAATATATTCAGTTTTATGGGGTTGCCCCTTAGTCGTGACATCGATCAGCCTGCTTTGGATGCTGTCGTTATGGGCATTCCCTATGATCTGGCTACGAGCGGCCGACCTGGAGCGCGCAGCGGTCCCAATGGTATGCGCCAGGCCAGCGCTAACTTGCGCTGGGAGGAACAACGTTGGCCTTGGGAGTTTCAGCTGGCTGGACGTCTGCGCGCGATCGATTACGGTGATATACGATTTTCTGCGGGCGACAGTGCCGACATGCTGTCACAGGTTGAGGCCCATGCAGCACATATCACCGGCGGAGGAAAAACGTTAGTTAGTTTGGGCGGCGATCACTTTGTTACGTTAGCATTACTGCGCGGCCATATTGCCGCACACGGCAAGCTGGCATTGATACACTTTGATGCACATACCGACACGTATTCGGCGCATGAAAAATACGATCACGGAAGCATGTTCTATCGAGCACCACAGGAGGGGCTTATCGACACCTCTCGGTCGATTCAGGTTGGTATACGTACCGACTATGATTACGCCGATCACGCTTTTAGGGTCATCAATGCGGATCAAGCAAATGAGCAGCCCGTACAGACGGTTATCGATGCTATCAAGGCCAGAGTTGGTGATACACCGGCCTACCTGAGTTTTGATATTGACTGCTTGGACCCGGCCTTTGCGCCGGGTACTGGTACGCCGGTCGTTGGTGGGCTGAGCACGTCTAGAGCATTACAGATTTTGCGTGGCATTGCAGATCTAAATATTATTGGGTTTGATGTTGTTGAGGTGGCGCCGGCCTACGATCATGCAGAGATTACGGCCCTAGCAGGCGCCTCGTTAGCGCTGGAATTTCTCTATATGAGGGCCAGTCGGAGTTGATATCACGACGCAAAACAGGAAGAGTGTAAGAATGGCAAAGCAGACAAAGTGGCAGGCGTTGAACTGGCAGGATCCATTTTTGCTAGAACAGCAGTTAAGCGAAGAGCAGCGTATGGTGCGCGATACTGCGCGCCAGTACGCGCAAGAAAAACTACTGCCACGCGTGCGGGCTGCCTTTCGTGATGAGCAGACTGACGTGGCTATTTTTCGCGAAATGGGCGCAATGGGACTTTTGGGCGCCACGATTGACGGCTATGGCTGCCCGGGCGTTGACTACACGTCTTATGGTCTTATCGCGCGGGAAGTGGAGCGAGTCGATTCGGGCTATAGATCGATGATGAGTGTCCAGTCCTCACTAGTGATGTACCCCATTTATGCTTATGGCAGTGAATCGCAGCGAGAGAAATATCTTCCCAAACTTGCCTCCGGCGATTGGGTTGGTTGTTTTGGTTTGACTGAACCGGACCACGGTTCAGACCCCGGCAGCATGGTGACAAGGGCCAGAAGTGTCGACAACGGCTATCGGCTTAGCGGCTCAAAGACATGGATTACCAACAGTCCCATTGCTGATATTTTTATAATTTGGGCAAAAACGGACGATGATAAAATTCGCGGTTTTATTTTGGAGCGGGATATGGGCGGGCTGAGTACGCCGACTATCGAAGGCAAACTTGCCCTGCGTACTTCCATTACCGGAGAGATTGTCATGCAGGACGTATTTGTATCTGAGGCGCAACTACTGCCAGAGGTTGAGGGTTTGAAGGGTCCTTTTGGATGTCTTAATAGCGCACGTTATGGGATCAGTTGGGGCGCAGTAGGAGCCGCTGAAACCTGCTGGCATACTGCGCGGGATTATACTTTGGAGCGCACCCAATTTGGCCGTCCGTTGGCAGCGAACCAGCTTGTGCAGTTTAAACTTGCCGATATGCAAGCTGAAATCAGTCTTGCGTTACAGGGTTGTTTTCGTGCGGGGCAGTTGATGGACGCGGGCCAGATTGCACCAGAGTTGATCTCTCTCATTAAGCGCAACTCTTGCGGAAAATCTCTAGCTATTGCCCGCCAGGCGCGAGATATGCTTGGGGCTAATGGTATCTCCGATCAGTACCCGATAATGCGCCACATGGTAAACCTTGAAGTGGTCAATACGTATGAAGGGACACATGATATTCATGCGCTGATTTTGGGCCGGACGCAAACCGATATACCGGCATTTTGAAATTACCTGCTGAAATTGCTCGCGCTGGATATTCCTATCAATTTGCTGTTTCGGTATACAGAGATGCTCGCCTAATCGGCCTGTTCAGGCTATGCAAGAGATGTCTTCAAGTCGTATCTCAAAGCTTGCAGCACTGCCAGCCACCGCAGTGCTGCAAGGGGATGCTGGTTACGCTGCATCATCTAGAATGGTAATCCTTCGTCAATGTTGTGGTTGGAGTCGGCCGGAGTCGGCATACCTTCGGTATGGACTATACCATTGAGTTCCTGTTGAATTGACGGAACGCTATCCGCAGTCGCAAAGAACTGGGAATACCATTTTCGCCCGATACGAAACGGACCATCGGTTTTCATCTGCATAATTTTCAAGGCTGGTTTCTTGTTCTGCCACACATTGAAGTCGGCACCAAAGGCTTCTAAGGCTCCAGCCTGTGCTTGCCTAGCTGTCTCGCGATCTTCTTCTGTCGCTTGCGCGGCGCTGCCCTTGAATAGGCAGCCATGAAAGCATTTAGTAAGTCCGTCATCCACAGGCGTATTGGCAATAAGCTCATAGATGACATTGCCGGCAAACACCTGCTTCGAAAGTAATATTCCGGGGCCGGTGTACCAGGTGGTGGTATAAAGGTAGGTCTGGTAAAGCTGCATTGGGCCGCCCTGTCGCTGTACATAGATATGGTCGATGAATTCGTTTTCAAAGTACTCGCTGGGAGCACCATGAGTTGGCCCGAGATGACGGACATCAGCCATATTGTCTAAGATTTCCTGGGTGTGTATTGCTAACTCACCGAGATGGTCAAGTTCCCAGCGCACCCACTGAGGGTCATCCCACTCTGGTAAAGAAGGGGCATCGTAGTCTGGCGCACGACCATCGGGATCATACCAAGCCATGATGCATCCCATGTTATCTACTACTGGGTAGGAGCGGATGGAGGCTGATTTTGGGCAGGGGCCATCGTGGTATGGTATGTCATCAACATCGCCATCTGAATTGTAGCGCCAGCCATGATAAGGGCAGCGAATTGAGTCACCTTCTATCTGCTCGCCGTTTTTCACAATCATGGCGCTAGTGCTCGCCGTTATGTGCGTACCCATGTGGGCGCAATACGCATCCAGCAGCACCGGCTTTCCACTTTCTCCGCGGTACAATGCTAGATCTTCGCCGAAATACCGCACGGCCATCGGCCCTTGATCCAACTCCTTGCTTTCCGCCACAACAAACCAGCCCCTCGGGAAGGTATTGGGGCCCAGATTGTAATCAGCTGCCGTTGCCATGATGTCACCCTATTTCTTTATAACGTTACTTAAGTATAGACTGCGTGGGCGCTTCTGCTACCCTTTGTTCCAGTCACAGGGTGAAGGAAAGCCCGGTGGCTTAACTATTCAACTTCCGGTTGGCAAGGTCTTTAGAACTGAGTCGTAAAGGTCAGGGCATAAAGAGGCCCTTTGATATCAAGCTTTCCTAACGTTCTATTGAAATCCAGTTTGGTTGACATGTAGCGAACACCAAAGCCCATGTGGTGATTTTTCTGGATTCTAAAATCAATGCCCGCTCTCAAGTAATAACCGATATTAATATCAGAGCTGTCGGTTTCCTCAAAAACCACGGTGCTAGATGGCGTGACCTGCGGTGGGACGTAGGTACTGTTTTCGTTGTTCACATCATGGAATCCGTATATAACCATCGGGCCAGCTGCAGCGTATGTAGTGATGCGATCATCCAGTCGCCCACGGATATAACCGCCAAGGTGAATCTCAGCCAAAAACAACGAGCTGTCGGCTTGCAATACTATGGTGCTCTCTCCATCATCGATTAGGCTGCCAGAGAGTTCTGTGTCATCAGTTGCCCATGAAATACTTCCGCCTGGATTCAGGCCCCAGTGTACCCATCCCTTGCCAAATGCGTACTCTGCCTCAACGCCGCCGCTGGGGATCGAGCTAAAATCAATTTCAACTTTGTCCTGAGATTCTTCGTGCCGGTTGCTCGTTTGATTGTCGAGTTCCAGTACGCCAAGAAAAACCTGAATTAGCGGCGCTGAGTCATCTGATGCCTCGGCCTGTGTATAGCTTATTTGTAGTGCGAAAAACAGTGCGCAGCATACTGTTAGGAATCGATGCTTCAAGAGTGAGATATCCTCCTATATCGGTTATGTTGGACTATTGGCTAGCATCCATTTACGCAATCTATTGGAGTCGCCATAGGGCGTTAATTTTCCAAAAGAATTAAGCAATACAATGGAGATTTCCTCGCCATCGATATTAGTCTTCATTACGAGACAACGCCCAGCTTCGTTGATATAGCCTGTTTTACCCAGCTCAATAGCCCAGTTCTCATTTTTCAGCAGTCGGTTGGTATTGCTGAAGGTGAGCGGGCCTCGGCTGACGTAAGGCTGCACATCACGGTGGAGGGTCGTCGTTGACTCCGTGATCATAGGATAGCGCTGAGCGGCGGTCAGCATCCTCGCTAGGTCACTGGCAGTCGATACGTTATCGGCATCGAGCCCTGCAGGGTCTGCGAACCGGCTGTTTTGCATGCCAAGACTTGCAGCCTTGGTGTTCATTGCCGCGATAAAGTGGTCAAGTCCTCCTGGGAAAGTTCTGCCCAAGGCGGCGGCGGCTCTGTTTTCCGATGACATGAGAGCAAGTAGCAATAGTTCGCGACGCTTCAGAGTTGCACCGACGCTTAAGCGTGAATTGGTTAGACGAATGAAGTCACGATCCTCATTGGCGATTACGATGTCTTCGTCAAGGTTTAGGCCCGCGTCCAGTATTACCATTGCGGTCATCAGCTTGGTGATGGACGCAATGGGCCTAACGGTGTCTATGTCTTTTCCATATATGAGGTTGCCGCGTGAATCGAGAACGATTGCGGAGGCGGAACGCAGCCCGGGGTTACCTTCGAGGGCAGAAAATTTTGACGTGTTTGCAGCTAGAGGTGGGGCGGCAAACAGAATCAGGATAACGCAAATCGTCTTCATGATTCCCATCCTTAAACACCCCACCCGACTCAATCAATTGTGTTATTCATTATTACCGCAAAAGCAGGTTTCATCCATTTTCGACGGTTTATATAAATAAAAAAAGTATGCCTTATATAACGGTAAATCGCCACCTTGCGCTAGCGCATCGATGATGCTTCAACCAGGTTCTGACTCTGCGCCGGCTTCTACCCGCAGTAGGCCGCGAAAGGTGCGGGTGGCCGACGTATCACCCGATAGCACGCGGTAGACATCGCGAAAAATAGGGGTATCCACATTATATTGTTCTGCCAGTGCGAGTACAGCCGGCGCACTCTTCACTCCCTCTGCAACCATTACCATTTCGCCAACAATTTCCTCCATATCGCGACCCAAACCAAGCTGGATCCCCACATGGCGGTTACGGCTCTGAGGGCTGGTACAGGTCGCGATCATATCACCCATACCCGCCAGCCCGGCAAACGTATCTGACTGCCCGCCCATCGCCACTCCGAGCCGAGTCACTTCCGCCAGCCCCCGGGTAATAAGGCTCGCGCGGGTATTGTCGCCCGCACCTTGTCCATCACCCATGCCTACAGCAATTGCGATAATATTTTTCAGCACGCCGCCGAGTTCGCAGCCGATGACATCTGTATTCGTATAAATCCGAAACAAACCGCTCTTAAATACCGCTTGCAACTCTTGCACAATAATCGCGTCTTCCATTGCAATTACGCTGGCAGCGGCTTGCCCGGCTATAATTTCTTGAGCCAGATTTGGTCCGCTAAGAACGCCTACAGGATGTCCCGGCAGAACTTCGGTAATGATTTCTGTCATACGCAAGCGGCTGCCTAGCTCTAGTCCTTTGGTGAGACTGATTACCGGAACCCAGGGTCGCACATGCTTTTTAACTTCAAGTAACACCTCACGAAAACTTTGCGATGGTATCCCCATCACGATAACATCGGCACTGCTTACCGCCCTACGTAAATCATTGGTGGCAACCAGTTTGTCTGGTAGTGTCGCTCCCGGCAGAAACACTTTATTGGTATGATGAGTGTTGATTTCTTCAACCGTAGCCTGGTTGCGCGCCCACAACGTGCTCGGCACATTGCGAGCGACTAATGACGCCACCGTTGTGCCCCAAGACCCGCCACCTAAAACTGTGACGTTAAGATTTTTCATTACTTAATCTCCTGAAAGTAAAAGCGTGTTGATTGTTGCATTCTAACTGCCGCGACTGGCTACGCCGATCGCGCGAATCAGATCCAGCCGACGTAACAGGTCGCGTAACTGGTGTGACTGCTTAAGTCGTTTTTCTGCAAGTATCGGTTCTCCCGCTTCAGTCAGCCCTCTACTTTGTAACATCTTGAAGCCATTGCTGAACAGCAATTTACCAATTGATGCTTCACTGCTGATCCGGCGTTGAAGATAAGCCTGACGGCCCAATTTCAGTGCATCGATAACGCATGATTGCTCCACCAGCGCCTCTGAGTGACCCATGCGCGCGCTTAAGGTAGCGACGACCGAATAGGCCTCTGTGAAAACTAGTAGGGTGACATGAGAGACCAGCGGTGTCATGCGATTAAGTAATTGGCCGAATGCAAATGTACCTTGCCTGAGTAGCCTTTGCCAGTCTCTATCATAGCGACTCAACTCCTCGCGGATCTGCTGATGAAAAATTTCGGTAGGAGCGTAGAAGAACTCAAATTTGAACAAGTCACGTAATTGATCCACCTCCGCCCAAAAAATGTTCAATGCGTCAGGGCTTTCATTTTCACTGGCCTTTAAAAGCGCGAGTTCGATGATAGCTTTGTTAACAAAGAAGTGAATGACGGTGTTACGATAATAACTAGCTACCGTATGTTGATTCAGGCCGATGCCATACACTACTTCGGGGCCCTCGTCATAAAGCGTGACGATACCCTCATCCAGCATGATGCCTAACAAATTTCGGATTTGGTCTGCGAAGTTCACGTTAAAATCTGCTGATACGCGTATGTCTCTGGCGTTAGCCCAGCGCAGTAGCGAAGTCAAATCGGCCACCACCTCTTTCTCTGTGAGTGCCTTAGGTGCTGCGCCGAGCAGGCTCATTGCCACCAGCGATGGAAAGGTAATGGCGGTCACATGGTTAGCTTCTACAGCGACTTCGAAAGCAATCTTAGATAAGGCGAGGCCATCATCGGAGTCTGGCGCCTTTTTCAAGACGACGGGCTCACCTATATCCACGTAGATTTTACCCATCGGTCGCGCCAAACTCCGAATGTAACCAATAAGCCAGCGCAGAGACTCTGCGCCTTTGCCGTGGCTCGTCTGTTCGGTGGCATACTCCTCGACATCTCTGATCAGGTCGTAGCTGATCGAAATCGGAATGATGTGTATGTCTTTGGCATCGGTCGCGTCGCAGGCCTCCAGTACATACTTGAGTAAACCATAGCGTGGTGGCATTAATTTTCCTAGCCGGGATCTCGTACCTTCGAAAGCCCAATTCATGGGGAATCGTTTTCCCATGAGATAACCTATGTAGTGGCGAAGGGTGATTTTATATAGCTCGTTATTCTGGAAGCTGCGTCGGATAAAAATGGCGCCCGATCGGTGTAGTAAAAACCCGAGTCCCGGAAAATTCAAGTTAGCACCGCCAAACATATGTGGCATAGGAAAATCGTTATCATAAAGCAGCTTGGGTAAAACCATGCCGTCAAGATAGGTCTTGTGCGTCCAAAGTAGCATCGAAGGATATTCGCGTACGATTTGACGAAGTGTTTCCACTGAATCTTGATCGCAGACAATTTCCGCCTCGTACCCTAAGCTTAGGCAAAACTTATTGAACTTGGCGTAGACGTCTAGCCAGAACATACTAGGTCTAGACACCATTTCATCAAGATAGCTCTTTGCCTCTTTTACCAGTTGTGCTTTAGCAATACCTGATTCTGCAGAGAGGGTATCCAGTGCATCGTTGTAACTGCTGCTGGCCATAAGGTTTGCTGCAACATGGCGCGGCACTTTGTAACGACCACCCTGTAGGCGACGTTCGGCCAGATCCAGCACTATCGAGGCCTGGCGCGCGACAAAATCAGCAAATTCTCGTTGCGTATCATCGTTATCTATTTTGTGATGTAGCTCAAAGCGAGCGTGTAGATTAGCGACAGAGTCAGGCTTCCCACTTAAGAGATGCATTCTCTGCGGCGCTGTCTTCAGGATTTTGCGACCGCGTCGGGGGCTGGGGTGCCGGGGATCACCGAATATCAGATCGCGCAGTCGTGGTCCTGAATCAATCGATTGCTGTGACGGCAACCATGCAATACGTAAAGGGGTCACGAGGGTGTCGGTCGGGAGGCTGAGTGCTGTGACCAACGGTCCACTGTCTATGTTGCGATGATGCTCGCTTAGGTTGATGCAGACGGTCAGTTCTGTCGCTTCCCCTGTCTGTTTATGATGTTCTATCCACCCATTCAGGAGATCCCGTTCGAAGCTGTTACAGGTATCTAGTATGAATAGCACACGTGGATGCCCCTCGTCGGGCCATGGATCATGCTGCTGGTATTTCTTTGTCGTATTCATCCAGCCTGTCTACTCTCTTGGGTGCTAAATGTTTTTGAGAGGGCGTTTACTTGCGGTTTTTGTCTTCATTTTGTGTTTAGTTTTTACTTTTTTGGGGGTGCTGGCGGTGAGTTTTTTACTCAGCGTTTTTTCTGGCTGGCCTAGTGCGCGAGCGAACATATTGCGCACCTCACGCACATGGTCATTCATTGTCTCTAACGACCATTCGCTGGTATCAACTGGCGGTAATACTTCTACCTTTACCGTAGCGGAACGTAGGACGAAGTCGCCTTTGGGTGCGACATCTCCCGAGTTATGAATAACGATAGGTATAATAGGAACGCCGGCTTGCATTGCTAGGTGAAAAGCACCTTTTTTGAAAGATGCCATAGCAGGAGAAACCGTGCGGGTGCCCTCTGGCGCAAGCACAACCGACTTCCCTTCGTTGCGTATTATATCTACCAGCGGTTTCATCGCGTTGATAGCGCTTTTGCCGTCGGCACGGTCAATAAATACTAACCCGCCTAGTTCCAGCACTTTGCCTAGGACGGGTGTCTCTTTTCTAATTTCTTTTTTTCCCACGCCTGCGATATCGCGACGCAGCAACTTAGCGATGACAATGACATCTGCCTTACTCTGGTGGTTGAATATAAAAACGGCGGGGCGATGGGACCACAAATGCTCCTCTCCTACTACGTCTAGCTCAATGCCAATAAGGGCGCTAGCTGTATCAGCGAACAGGGAGAAGGAAAAATTTTGTGATTCGCGTTTGGAGCCCGTCAGTGCATAGATAGGCAGGCCTGCTATAAAGCTTGTCACTACGGATGTGGTGGCGGCTATGGAGCGAATAAATTGGCTCAGCGTAGGGCGTCCGCGGCTGCCAAATTTGGTAACCGGCCACTGCCGTCCGCGTGCGATTCTCTCCAGTCTGTCGCTGGGGTTCAGAACTCGGGGGTGCCCTACTCTTTGGAGTAATAGCAGATCATCTGTGCTGTCGGAGTAGAAGAAGCTCGTGTCTAAATCGGCGTTATGCTCTCTTGCTAGAGCTTCTGCGGCTTCGACCTTCCCTTGCCCAAAGCATGTAGGGCTGATAACACCGCCCGTGAATCTGCCATTTTCAATTTCTAAGTGAGTACATAGTACGTGATCAATGTCTAAGTCTGCCGCTGCGTTGTCTACCTGATAGCGCGTGGCGGACGAAATGATGGCGACAGTGTGCCCTTTTGCCTGATGCGCTTTTACAAGTGCGCGCGACTCGGGGTAGATAAGACGGGCGATCTCTTTAGTATAGAGTCGCAGTCCCACCTCGTCATAGGTCCTTTCCTCAATACCGCGTATGAACTGAGCGTTAATGGCCATCATGCCAGAAAAGCCCATACTGCCGAGCCCAAAACTGGTCATAGCCCGCATCAATTCGGCAAATTGACGTACGGATAAATCGCCGCGTTTGAGTTGCTCACGGATAAAGACCGTCGCGGAATACCCTGCGATGAGAGTGCCATCGAAATCGAAAATGGCCACCACGCTCGAACCGTCGGGTGCGTTCTCGATATCGTCCAAAAGCTGTTTGACGTCGCTCATGATTCTTCTTTAGTTAAACGTAAAAGCATAGCGTATTTATGCGGTAACTAGCAGCAACAGATATGCAAGAAACAACCAAATTGCACAATAAAACAATAAAATATAACTAATATTTATTACTATAGGGCTTTACGAAATAGTAATGTCATGCGGTCAGACTCCCCAATAGCAACCATTGCTTGGGATTGCTCATCGTCATAGTTGCCGCGGAGCGAGGGAGGCAAGCGCCAGACGCTATCCTCGCCAGAGGGTTGATCCATTGGATTGGCATTGATCTCGCTTTGCGTGACCAACGCAAAGCCCGCCTCTTCAAACAGGGCAATGACTGCCGTCTCGTCAAGATAGCCTTTACTACCATTGGCCCATGCTTCACTAGCAGATTCTGGTGCCCTGTGCTGCACGACCCCGACTAGGCCGTCCTTTGTCAACATAGCATGGGTTGCTGTAAGAGCCTGGGCGAGCGTGCCTGCTTCTTGTTGGAAGCGATTGAGATTGTGTAGAGCGCGAATTAGTAGGACCCGGTCGACAGTGCCTTCCACCTCATTGGGGACGGTATCGAACGTGAAGCCCCGTGCTTTAATGCCGTTATCGGTGAAGGTTGCGACTTTCGCGGCGAAGTTCTTGGTAGCGGCAATGCGTTTTGCGACAAATTCTGGGGAGGCATAGCCCAGCATGTGCCAGAGACTGTCAGGATAGTTCACGCCATACAGAGTGCCTTCTGCACCTAGATAGTTTGCTAGTATCCGGGTATACCAGCCACCACCGGGCAGTGCCTCAGCTATCGTCATGCCGGGCTTGATCTGGAAAAATCTCAGAGTCTCTAACGGCTGTCGTGCGCTATCGCGGGCTCGGTCCTCATCACTGCGGGATGTTAATACTGTGCTGAGAGTGTCGTTTTCGGCGGCGGCGCACACTGCGTGAGTTAAACCAGTCAGCATGAGGTATGTCGATAATAGGCATATTCGAAGGGTGAACATAGAGCGTTCCTTGTAAGGCAAGCTGTTAATACCAGTAACTGTCAGGCCGCTTTGGCTAATTGTAAAGTGGTTTCGTCGCCTCGATAGTCCGCATATGCTGTTAGATTGACCGATTTCGCAATACCCGAGACTGATTGGACTGGTAAGATAGGTGCTTGGTAATTCATTGAGAGGAGGAATGGCTATGAGTAAAGTGCTCATTACCGGAGCTACGGGCTTCATCGGTAACCACGTAACTCGATTGTGCCTTGAAAAAGGCGATGCTGTGCGGGTCATGGTGATGCCAGGGGAAGACCGCTCTCCGTTGCAAGGTATGGATGTAGAATTCGTCGAAGGTAATCTGCTCGATCCAGCGTCGTTGGTCCGAGCAGTGGAAGGAGTGCAACAGCTCTATCACCTTGCAGCGCTGTTTGCGATCTGGACCAAGGATCCGGACCTACACTTCAAAATCAATGTCGACGGTGCGCGCGTTATGATGGAGGCGGCGAAAGCCGCTGGTGTTGAAAAGATTGTCTTCACGAGTAGCGTTGCTGCGATTGGTATTGTTGGCAATGGCGGGTTTGCGACAGAGGAAACGGCCTTTAATAGTTGGTCTTGGGCCAGTGAGTACATTTTGTCTAAATTTATGAGTCACCAGATGGTCAAGGGCATGGTCAGTGACGGGCTTCCCGCTACTATAGTGATGCCGGGCATGCCATTTGGCCCCGGAGATCGTATGCCGACGCCTACCGGCACCATGATCTTGCGCACACTGGAAGGAAAAATGAAAAACTACTGGGAGGGCGGTGTTTGCGCCGTGGATGTCCGTGACGTAGCCGCCGGTCATGTTCTGGCTATGGAAAAGGGACGTATAGGGGAGTCCTATATATTGGGCAACAAGGATGGCAATATGCCTAATAAAGAGCTTCTGACGATGATAGGGAAGATTGCGGGTATCTCTAATGTCGCGCAAACTGAAGTGTCAGGCAATATGATGCTGCGCGTGGCAAAATTTGCTGAGACATGGTCAAAAATTAGTGGCCGTGCGCCGGTAACGACCTACAAAAATACCCGCTATGTGCTCCAACATGGCTATGTTGATCCAGCCAAGGCGGTGCAGGAATTGGGCCTACCTCAGACGCCCATCGAAATCGCGGTGACGGATGCTGTTAAGTGGTTCCGCGATAATGGTTACGCCTGAACTGTCAGCGCCGCGGGATCGTTTAGCCGACTTTGGGCAGATATTCAGCACAAATAGCCTGCCCTAGCTCTCCCGTGATCTGGGCGCTACTGCCAGAGGTCAGTTCGATTTGGCGTGCCCACTGACAGTAGCGAAATAACGGGTAATCACGATCCACACCGGTACCTCCATGACAATGCTGCGCTGCTTGGCTGACGCGATGCGCCGCATTCCCGCACCAAATTTTGGCGATCTGCACAGCATCTTTAGCGGGGCGACCCTCGTCTATCAGTGATGCCGCCTGCTGCGTCACTAGGCGCAGACACTCGACATCAATGTAGCAGTCTGCCACCCGATGACTGACGGCTTGAAACGTCGCAATTGGACGCCCAAACTGCTCCCGTTCGGAGGTGTACTGTCCAGTTATACGCATCATCTTGTCACACAAACCTACCGCCATCGCGGCTAATGCAGTGCGAGTTGCTAGGTGTGCCCAATCCATTGCGGCCAAAGCTTCGCTTCCGGTTGCTACGATATCCTCTGTGGGCACTTGTACTTTGGCCATGACCAGCTCATGGCGAGTCTCGCCAGTGGACACTAACTGTGGGTTCAGAGTAATGCCTGCTGCACGCGGATCTATCAAAGCCACGATCAGTTCATCTCCGGTGTGAGCAGACAATAAAATGCGGTTGGCCGATGTCGCCGCGCTGACGCAAATCTTGGTGCCACTAATGGCGTAGCCTCCCTCCATCTTTTGTGCAGAGCATGAGGGTGCAGTGGGGTCGTCATTGTTGTATTCCTCTAGCGCGGCACCGATCACAGTTGTGCCACTCGCAACGCCCGGAAGCCACTGGTCTTTTTGAGAATCGCTGGCAAATCGCCGCAAGGTGCCGGCAGCGGATACAAGTACGGGAATGACCGGCACGGGTGCGACAGTGCGACCTACTTCTTCGCATAGCGTGGTCAGGCTGGAAAATCCAAGCCCAGTGCCGCCCTGTTCTTCGGCAATATCCAGCCCTAACAGACCGGCTTTTGCCAGTGCTTGCCACAGGTCAGCATCGAAGCTCTGCTGCTGCTGCTCCATGGCTTTGAGCTTATCAACTTCAGTGAAGTCGCTTAAGATCTGCTGTGCAAGTTGCTGGGCGCTTTGTTGTTCTTCAGAAATAGTGAAATTCACAGTCTTGTCCTCTTAACGTGTGCGTGGCATCCACAGGCCCGCCATTGCGATAATGTCTCTTTGCACTTCATTCGCGCCCCCACCGAAGGTGAGAACGGGGCCCACCCGCCAGCGGAATTCAAGCTTCCCCCTGAGCACCGCTCCTGGCGAGTCAGTTGCAATAGTGCCGGCCTGCCCCATCACTTCTAGCAGTAAGCGATACAATTCGACAAAAAACTCGCTGCTATAGACTTTTGCTACTGACGCATCGGCCATATTCAGAGGCCCTTGGTCCATTGCCCAAACCTGCTTCCAGCAGATCAGTTTGACCACTTCAAGCCCGCTTTTCACTGTCGCTAAGTTATGCTGAACCCACGGTTGCTCGATGACTTTGCCGCCTTTAGGTGCGGCGGTTTCTGCTGCCCATTCGCAGACACCCTGATAAAGTGAATCTACTTGGCCATGGGTGAACAAGGACAAGCGTTCTATATTGAGTTGGCCCGTGATCAGCTTCCAGCCTGCATTGACTTCGCCCACGCGGTACTTATCCGGCAGTCTAACGTCGCTGTAGTAAGTGGCGTTAGTGCGGACACCTAAAGTGTGGACTGGCGTCAACGAGAATCCCTCGATATTCGTAGGCACTAAAAACATCGTGAGCCCTTTATGTTTCTTGGTCTCATCAGGGTCAGTGCGCGCGGCGAGCCATACGTAATCAGCGTAATTGGCGAGGCTTGTCCACATTTTTTGGCCATTGATGATCCAGTCGTCACCGTCGCGTTCGGCTTTCGTTGTCAGACTTGCCAGGTCAGTCCCCGCGTTGGGCTCCGAATAGCCAATGGCGATGACCACCTTGCCCTGCTTCACCCCACCAACCACTTCCTCGCGGATTTCGGCATTGGCATTGGCGGCAATTACAGGCGTGGTGGACTCGGTGGTCAGGAAGGGGTAGGCAAAACCCGAGCGCACCACTTCATCGGTAAATATGTATTGCTCAACATGTGACAGTTCCCTGCCGCCTAACTCCTTCGACCAGCTAAGGCCGATCCAGCCATCGGCGCCCATGCGCGCATATTGTTTGCGGAACTCTGGGCCCCCGCCTTCTTTGAATTCTGGAATTTTGATTTCCTCAAGGAGTTCGGGTGTCATGACGGTCTTCATGTACTCGCGCACCTCCTGTTGAAGCGCTTTCTGCTGGGCGGTCAACTCAATATTCATGGTTCTGGTCCTCTGCCAGTAGTTTTGGAAAGCGACGCGGTCTCTTCCCCTTTAATCCTCATGTCACGGCCCAAGACTACAACTGCCTTGCTGCGGCGCAACAGAGTTCTTGCTGACCTGTGTCATTGGCCTCTATCGCCAACATCTAGGCATCTTATAGGCTGGGGACCTCGGTCAAGGCGCACAGAAGTGGCATATTCTGGGCGCTTGATTAGTAGGCTTAGCCCACGATGAGCCACCGCAAAACAATATAATGCAGCACTTTACGCCACCTCTACCCGGGATCAACTGTCCACTCGTGCCAATAGAAGTGGTAAAAGCGATCACAGCACACTACGTATGCTTTGTTCAGCGTAAAGTTGTAAGTCGATTAGACGGTTGAGCTCGCACGGTTTGCCCCTTATACTGCGCGTCCCTCGTTGGAAGATAGCGCGGTCAATTTGCGCGTCTACAGCAAAGAAATAGGGCCTTAGCTCAGTTGGTTAGAGCACCTGCATGACATGCAGGGGGTCGGCGGTTCGAGTCCGCCAGGCCCTACCATATACTTTCACGGAGGGATGCGTGTTTCTTCGTGGCCGCTAGCGGTTTCCTGACGAGTCTGAAACATCAACCAGAAGAATCCACCCAAGCCGGCCAAGGCAGAAGCCAGCAGAATGCCAGTTTTAGCCATAAGTAAGTCCTCGGGCGCATTAGTAAAGCCCAGATCTGCAATGAAGATGGACATGGTAAATCCGATACCGCCCAGTAAACCCACGCCTGAGACATGCTTCATAGTCATGCCATCGGGTAATTCTGCCCAACCCATTTTCACCGTAAACCATGTAAAACCGGCAATGCCAAGCGGTTTACCCAGTAGCAACCCAGCCAAAACACCTAGCGCAATAGGATGCTGGAGGTACTCCCCAAAACTGTCAAGATCTATTGGAATGCCAGCGTTGGCGAGTGCAAATATCGGTATTACAAGATAAGCGACTGGCAAATGCAGGCCATGTTCCAAGCGCTGTGCTGGCGCTTGCACCAGGCGCACACCATCGTCTAGAGAGGCTACTAGGCCGCGGAAGCGGTTATTGTGGATAATGTCAGCATTATCCGTGATGGCCTGTTTCATTTGTACGGTCGTATCTTTTACGCGACGGATGAAGAGTTCCGGTTCGAACTTGGGGCGTATGGGTATGACAAACGCCACCACAATCCCTGCGATGGTAGCGTGTATGCCACTAGCGAGCATCGCAACCCACAGTAGCGCTCCAACAGCAGCGTAAGGAAGGGGTCGACGGATTCCAACCATGTTTAGCGCAATCAGGAGGCCAGTAACCCCTCCCGCGCAAGCAAGGGCAAGCAGGTCTATACTTTCAGTATAAAACACTGCGATTACCGCGACTGCGCCCAGGTCATCGACGATCGCCAATGCGATGAGAAAGGTAATCAGATTCTTGGGGATGCGCGCTCCCAGTAAGCTTAGGGCCCCGATCGCGAATGCAATATCGGTTGCCATCGGAATGCCCCAGCCACTGATCCCAGCGGTGTTTACAGTGACGGCGACGTAAAACAGAGCGGGGACAACCATGCCGCCTATGGCGGCCATGATGGGCAGGAGCGCCTGTTTGGGAGACGACAACTCACCCACCATGAGCTCTCGTTTCAATTCCAGGCCCATTATAAAAAAAAATGCAGCCATTAGTAATTCGTTGATCCAATGATGGATTGACAGCGAAAAGGCGAAGTTACCCGCGCTAATACCAATTTCGGTATGCAGCAAATGCTCATACTGAGCATGCAGTGGTCCATTGGCGATGACTAGTGCGACGATAGCGCAAATCATTAATAGCACGCCACTGGTCGTCTGGCGGTGAATAAACTCCTCGATCGGCGTTAGTATCCGGTCAAAGGACTTTTCCCAAGGCGCGTTATAAACACCTTTACCAGCGGGCATGATGAAAAAACCTTTTTTGGGTGGGGATTTGAGCCCTGTCAGATAGGGTCATAAGGCTTTCAGGAACGGGCCGTCGACACATAGTCGTCGTCCGTCAGGTGTCGCACAGGCACCGCATATACCGACGCCACATTTGGTAAGATAGTCTATGGCACTGAAGATCTGCTTTTGACTGCAGAACTCCCGTTGTACTGCAATTGCCGCATGCACCATTGGTTGCGGGCCGCAGTTATAGAAGACCAGTTGGCTAAGTTCCTGTGGTGACATTATCTGCAGCCGCTCACGCAATAATTCGGTCACTACACCGTGATACCCTGTGCTGCCGTCATCTGTGGCAACGTGCACCTCGGCAATCTGGCGACACTCGTCTAGATAGTAAAGACGCTCAGCGCTGCGCGCCCCATTGAAGACTTCGGCATTACCGAAATCTCGCGCGAGTTGATAAACGGCGGCTAGGCCTGTACCACCGGCTACCGCCATAATTTTAGCACCTTCAGGTGGTGCCGCTGGGATGCCATGTGGGCCACGCACATAGGCTTCGGTGCCAAGCGGCAGATCCATCAGAACATGGGTAAACTCCCCCACATCAATAACGGCTAATGTAAAAGGATCGTCGGTAAGGGCCGAAAAAGGCTTTTCACCCACGCCAGGTAGCCATAAAAAGACAAATTCGCCCGCCTGAATATTGATTTTGCGATCGAACGTTAGAATACAAATATCCTCACAAATCCGCTTGTTGTCTACCAGAGTGACGGCGCGGAAGTTCATATCAATATCATAGCGAATATGTGATTCAGCACGGTTATTGTTTGTGTCAAGATCGTAACTGAGCGCTTTGAAGTAATCGCTCACTTCGTCTGTAGTCATACCTGTGAGTGACGACCCTACACCAACAACAGATGCGCCAGCGTCGAAGTAAGCGTGTACATCGGCTGCGCTGCTGACGCCCCCGCAGCCTATGATTGGGCGATCTGTTACAGCGGCGATATCTCTGACGCATTGCAGGCCAATGGGCAGCACCCCTTTGCCTGACATGCCGCCGGCACCGTTGCTCAGCACGGGGTGGCCGTGTGAGGAGGTGTAGCCGGGGCCTGCCGTGTTAATGGCGCACAAACCATCTGCGCCGCCTGCGATAGCAGCCTCGGCAATTTTTGCAATATCAGGAGTATTAGGAGTGAGCTTAGGAATGACTGGGATATCGACCACCGCTTTCACGGCACTGGTGATTTGCCGCACTAGCTCTGGATCCTGACCCATGGCCATGCCATAGCCTTTGGCATGGGGGCAAGACAAGTTTAGTTCCAGGCCATCCGAAACGGGTGCTAGTATCTGTGCCACAGCGACGAACTCTTCGATGCTGCCGCCAAAAATTGAGGTCAGTAGGAAGCGATCCTTCGGGATGGTTAGGGCTTCCAACAGCTCCAGCGATGCGCGTGCTCCGGGGTTCGTTAGCCCGACCGCATTAACGAAGCAACCCGGCGCGTATTGGCTATAGACTGGTTCTCGGTTGCCCTCTCGCGGTTCTAGCCCGATGCTTTTAGTGGTGACCACGCCCACCTCGGGTAAATGATCAAAGATGTACTGAATAATGGGTGTTGCAGTAGTGACGATGCCCGAGGGAATGGTGAACGGGCCGGACAGTGTTTTACCAAAAAATTCGATGTTCAAAATAGCGGGCTCACGCGTCGATGGGGTCAGCGGATTGACAGTTGTTGGATTATACGGGTTTAGCGAACCATAAACGACCTCAGCCCTGCCAGTATCGTTCGCTCAGACACAGAAAAAGCCCTATGTGCCACAAAAAGTTTGTCTGACCACCTGATCTGGGCTTGGTGGCGTTGCAAAAAGCGCTAGCGCTTTGCCATAGCGATAGGGGTTTTCGAGTGTGTCCATTAATTGGTTAAATGGATTTAGGTCATCTCTGTCAGTGGCCGCGACGATTGCGGCTTCCACGAGGTGATTGCGTGGAATAAAGGCAGGGCTGTTGTTGTACATTAACGCCTGCCGCGCCTTACTGGACGTCTTCTCTCGTGCTAACCGAGTATGCCAGCGCTCTAGCCATGGTTGTGCATCGTCTGGAAACTCAAACAGGTCGCCCACATTGCTCTTTCCCTCAGTTTGTTTATCGGCTAGATCGGCTAGTCGCCGGAAAGTCAGAGTAAAGTCTAGAGCGTGTTCTGCCATTAGTTGCCAAAGGTCCTCCACCAGCGCTGTATCCTCCCCCTCCTCGATGGCCTGTAAGCCGAGTTTGTCTGCCATACCCTGTGTATTGGCCAGCAGAAATTGTGCCGGAAAGGTGTTGATGGCCTTTTGTGCTAGTGCAATGGCGCGCTGCTGCTCGCTATCTAAGATGGGCAGGAGTGCTTGGGCCAGAACAGACAGATTCCAATGGGCGATGTTCGGTTGTTGGCGATAGGCGTAACGTCCGGCGTGGTCTATGGAACTGAACACTTGATCGGGATTGAATTGGTCCATAAATGCACAGGGGCCATAGTCAATGGTCTCGCCACAAACTAGGATATTGTCGGTATTCATTACACCATGAATAAACCCTAGCAACTGCCAACGGGCTACTAGCTGCGCTTGCTGCGAGATTATCGCCTCAAGCATTGCTAATATCGGATTGTCACTGTTTCTGGCATCAGGGTAATGGCGATCGATAATGTAATCGGATAGGAGTGATAGCGAGTCAGTATCGCGCCGTGCCGCAAAGTATTGGAATGAACCAATGCGGATATGGCTACTTGCCACTCGCGCAAGAACGGCGCCCGGATAGGATTCGTCGCGCTGCACCTTTTCTCCTGTTGTAACTGCTGCCAACGCTCGAGTAGTTGGCACGCCCAGGCGGTGCATTGCCTCGCTGACGAGATATTCTCGCAGCACCGGACCGATTGGAGAGCGGCCGTCGCCCCCGCGAGAATATGGCGTGGGGCCTGAGCCTTTCAGTTGGAGGTCAAAGCGGCGGCCCTCGAGGGACAGAATCTCGCCTAATAAAACAGCGCGACCGTCTCCTAGCTGTGGGTTGTAGCCGCCAAACTGATGTCCGGCATACACACTGGCGAGCGGCTCAGACCCGGGCGGGACCGCATTCCCAGCGATAACCTGTGTGCCCGCCTCAGAATCCAGCCAGTTAACGTCGATTCCCAATTGTTTTGCCAATTGATGGTTCACTCGAATGGGTCCGGGCGCAGCGACGGGCACTGGAGCCTGGCGAGCATAGAACTGCTCGGGGAGGCGTGCGTAGCTATTGTCGAAAATAATAGGGTCCATGCTTCAGACTCCGTAGAATTGGTTATAATGGTAAGCGTGCAACGCTGTAGTTGCGCGATGGCCTGAGTTCTTCAAAGGACTGAGCATAAAGCATGCCGTAACGTCTGGATACAGTCGGCAGCCTTGAGTTTATGTTCCTTGACGTCATCATTTTGGGGTGGCTTGATACAGGCCGTTGATACGAGCTAAACAAAAGGAAATATTCAATGGCAAAATCAGCTTGGGATACTCTGATTCGAAATGCGCTGGTGTTTGACGGCACGGGCGCCCCGCCCCGTGAAATAGATATCGCTGTCGAAGGCGGGCGCATCGCCGCCTGCGGCAGCAATCTGCCCTTGGGTGAAGCTGCTCATATTATAGAAGCAGCAGGTCAGTGGCTGATGCCAGGCTTACTCGATATTCACACCCATCTTGACCTTGAGGTTGACCTTGAGCCCGGTCTTCCTGAAGTTGTCAGGCATGGAACAACTACGGTGTTGGTGGGCAACTGTAGTTTGGGCACCTGTTTTGGCCGTCAGCAAACCGACGATCAGAATCCTATCGTTGATTGTTTTACGCGGGTCGAAAACATCCCCAAGTCCGTGCTGAGAAAATGCGTTGATGCTGTGCAGTGGGATAACACCGAAGACTATCTGGATCACTTCGAGAATATTCCTTTGGGACCGAATATAGGCGCTTTTATTCCTCATTCGATGCTGAGGATAGAAGTCATGGGGCTTAAAGACAGCATAAAGCGAGAACCCACCGAGGTCGAATTGACGCGCATGGAAGCGTTGTTGGAGCAAGGAATGAAACAAGGTTACGTTGGTATGAGTACTGACGGATTACCCTTTCATTATTTAGCTACGGAGCCTCACACAGCTCAACGTATTCCCACTCAGTTCGCCACATTTGGCGAAATGAAACGCCTGCTCAAGGTGCTACGTAAATATGATCGGGTGTGGCAAACCACGCCCATCATTGAAAACCGTGCAAAAGCGTTCTTATATTTTATGTTGACCAGCGGACGGCTGTTTGGCAAAACATTGAAGACCTCGGCATTGTCGGTGATGGAATTTGTTTTGATGCCCAAGGCGCATAGGACTTTCCTCGGGTTTGCAGCGCTGATGAACAGTCGTTTGATGAGGGGTAATATCCACTTTCAGGCACTGGGGACCAATTTTCGTGTGTGGTCTGACGGTATTGTCTCACCGCTATATGAAGAGCTTGGTTCTACCTGTGAATTGATTGCCAAGGAATACGATGATGTCGAAGGGCGTATGGCCCTGCTGAACGATCCGAGCTTTGCTCAGCGTTTCCGCGAAGACTGGCACTACGGTCGTCGGGGCCGAACTCTGGCTCATCTCAAAACGAAGCTTGGCGCTCCGGATAATTTAGTGGTTCGTGATCTGCACCTGATGATTTTTGATGGTGCCCCCGTTGCAAACTGGGACGGGGAGAGTATGCAGACCGTGTATAACCGTTTGGAACGCTGGCAGCGCGGATCTCAAGTAGAGGCGCGTTCAGACGAGGAGCGTGCAGCTTTTGAGCTGTTTCCCCGGCCTATTCGCGATGACGCAGACTTCATGCTGCATATGCTGAGGACCTATGATAAAGCTTTCCGTTTTTGGGTAGATGTAGGCAATGCAGGCAATAAAGCGACACTGGACCTTCTCAAGTATAAGCATGCAATGCCGGGCTTTAACGATTCCGGTGCTCACATTACTAACATGGCCTTTTTTGACGCGAACCTGATGTCACTAAAATTGGCGCAAGCGGAATCTCTGCAGACGGTTAGTATGATGGTCAGGCGATTGACGCGCGAGCCAGCGGCGTTTTTTGGTCTAGATGTCGGCAGCCTCGATATCGGTGCGCAGGCAGATATTGTCTTGCTGGACCCGGAAGCGCTTAAGGCTTGGGATTCCAATGATACACGCGTACTTGAGTATCGCGACCTGTTCCAGCACAACCAGATGTTCAATCGATCCGAGGGTGTGGTGAAGACTGTCTTGATCCGCGGCGAGCCGGTTTGGAAGGATGGTCAAGCGACCAGCGCTCTGGGTGGGCAGCGTTTGGGCCGGGCATTACGAGCCGCCTGATTCTGCGCTGCAATAACTTCGATCGGCGTTAACGCTGCCTAAGGTGCCGTATCAACCATATGAGTATACCAATGCCTGCGAAGACACCGAAAATGAGTAATTCGTACTGTTTGACATTGCCGAGCATAGATTCCAAGGCATAGCCAAAAAAATAGCCTATATTGGCGACGACGGAAGCCCAAACGAGTGTGCCGACTATACTGAGGAGGAAGAACCGCACGGGCGATACGCCTGCAATTCCTAATAAAAATGGCGTCACTGTGCGCAAGCCGTAAATGAAACTGAAACCCAGAATCAACCAGACTTGATGCTTTTCGGCCATAGCGAATACCTTTGCAGATTTCACCTGCCAGGCCGGTCGTTTCGCAAGCAACTTCTCACCTTTTTGGCGGCCAATATGGAAATACAGTTGATTCCCCGAGAAAGCGCCGAGAAATGCGCATACAACGACCCATGGTAATTCCAGAAACCCACGATGTGCGGCTAGACCTCCCAGAATTAGAATGGTTTCTCCTTCGAGGAACGTACCAACGCTGATTGCTAGATACCCGTAATTAGATACCAGTTCTTGCAGTGACATTTTTCAGTTATCCGGTCAGTAACTGCAATGGAGTCATTGGCATAGAGTCCGTTACTAATTCGCTTCTCATGATTCAGTTCCGCATTATTTATAGCTTACGCGTACGCGCAAATACTGACGTCCCAGCTCTGGTGCTGTTTATCACTAGCTCGTTTTGTTTGAACGAGACAATGGTGCTAGTTGTTGCGATGTTAAGGGGTTCTTCATGCTCCGTGCGCTTGATAACCAGCGTGATAACGTTAGCGTGAATGTGCCATCTCCCGCTGATAGATCCGCTTACAGCTTGCCCCAGTGTTGTATTGATAAATCCCATTTGCTGCAGTTGTGAGGTGAAACTACCATCTACGTGAAAGCTGATGTATTCACTTTCTCCCGCGACGGTACCCTGCCAATCTCCCACAAGCTTAGTGCTATACTGGGACTCCGAGATTACTGCTTCGTCGGGTCCACAAGCCGCGACGCTCACCATGAGTACTAACGACACAGCCACGCGCCGCAGTGTCCGCATTAACGGTATCCTTGAGATACGAAACAGTTTGTAAAAACGTGACAGATAACTATCACGCATGGCTTCGCGCATGTGGGCTCTCTGAGTCATTTTTGCGGCTATTGTCCGCGACTATTATAGCGGCTAGATAGTACTTTCGGGAGCACTTTTCTTGTTTTGCCTATCCCGTTTCTCATTGCTGTTATAATTTGTCAACCTGAGGAATCTTCAGTGATCGAAATTCCGCAGGGACGACGGCTCAGGTCATCCTGTGAGGATTTGCCGCGCCAGCGGCATATTCTAGAGTAAGCATCAAGAGAGTCTTGTATGCTGGTGCGCGCAGGTTTGTTTTAGTATTTTGTTAGTCCGGTATAGCCGTCAAATATTTTTGAGGAAACGTTGTCACGGCTTTCCGCTAATGATCTAGATTCAGTCCCGGTCAGCGGTGCTTATATTGATTAACAAGTCATCAACCGCTACTTGCTGTCCTTCTTTGGCAAGGACGTCGACGACTTCGCCCGCTGCGTCAGCTGCGATCTCATAATGCATTTTCATTGCTTCTAGTATTGCCAAGGTTTGGCCTGACTCGACGTAGTCACCTGCGATGACCCGCATTTCCAATAACAGTCCATGCATGGGTGCGATGATTCTGCCGCTGGCGGTTGACTCCTCCTGCGCTCCAGCAAGTCCAATCTGGTCGCAGTATGTTGCAGCGTGTCCGTTAATAGATAAATATAGCTCGCCTTCGTTAGGTAAAAAATGCCGTGCCAGATGTTGTTCGCCGTCGATACGCACCTGCGCCGCGTCCTCTTCTACTGTCAGGAGTTCAATCACCGCTGTGTTATCAGTGTCGAAAACGCGATAGCACTTATCCCCAACCGGTGTCACAGACAGGTCGTGAACCTGATCACCGTGGATATACAGTTTGCGCGAAACTAGTGGGCTCGCGCTAGCCCAGTCGCGCAATTGAGGAGCGACCAGAATGCTGTCGTCATACAATGTCCTATGCTGCAGGGTGAGTTCAAGAACTGCCGCCACGGCGCTATGTGTGAAACAGGGTTGAAGTTCCTCGTTTTCACCTTCAGAAAATTCTTCGGCAATGAACGCTGTTGTTGCCTGTCCTGCCGCAAAGCAGTCTTTCTTCAAGCAGGCAACCAAGAAGTCACGGTTGTGGCTTGTGCCAAATAATACGGTATTATTGAGTGCCTCTATCAGCCGCAGGCGGGCAATCTCTCGGTTTGGGCCGCTGGCAATAATTTTAGCAACCATAGGATCATAGAAGGGTGAAATTGCTTGGCCACTGCAAATTCCGCTATCTACTCGTACGCCCAATCCGGTGGGCGGTGACCATAGGTATACAGGACCGGACGTGGGTAGAAAGTCTTGCGCAGGATCTTCAGTGTAAAGTCTTACTTCGATGGCATGGCCATCCAGAGTAATCACGTCTTGTGTCAATTCCAGAGGTTCACCCTGAGCAACTTTCAGTTGCAATGCTACTAAATCCAGGCCTGTAATCAGTTCTGTGACCGGATGTTCCACCTGAAGACGCGTATTCATTTCGAGGAAATAAAATGCGCCGGTTTCATCCAGTAAAAATTCGACTGTGCCTGCGCCCTGATAGTTTATGCTTTGCGCCGCGGCGATTGCTGCACTGCCCATTTCATCGCGCAATTCATCGGTCATCACAGGGCAGGGCGCCTCTTCAATGACTTTTTGGTGTCGGCGCTGGACTGAGCAATCACGTTCCCCAAGGTGTAAAATATTTCCGTAGCTGTCACCAAATACTTGTATCTCTACGTGCCGAGGACGAACGATAGCTTTCTCTAGAATCAATTCGCTACTACCAAAGGCAGACTCCGCCTCTGCGCGCGCTAGCCTTATCGCGTTGGCTAACTCATCGATTTTATTCACGGTACGCATGCCTCGACCGCCGCCGCCTTCTGCGGCTTTCACCATCAACGGCAATGTAATTTTAGCGCCTTCAGTGAGCAGCTTTGCATCACTCTGGTCTTCTCCTTCGTAACCCGGGACACAGGGCACTCCCGCGGCAATCATCCGACGTTTTGCCTCGGCTTTGTTGCCCATTAGGTGAATTGCGTCGGCGGTTGGGCCGATAAAGACGAGACCGGCGGCCTCGCAAGCTGCAGCAAAGCTGGCATTCTCACTAAGAAACCCATAGCCCGGATGAATCGCTTCGGCACCGCTGATTTGTGCGGCCTCCAAAATATTCTCTTGAGCTAGATACGATTCGTTGACTGGACTAGGCCCTATATGCAGAGCGGTGTCCGCCATTTGTACATGAGGCGCATGGGTGTCAGCATCGGAATATACGGCGACAGTTCGGTAGCCTTGGGCCTTGGCAGTGCGAATCACGCGACAGGCAATCTCACCGCGGTTCGCCACAAGGATGCTACTAAATTTGGTCATCGTGTCCTCCAAGGCTCAGTCATTGGCCCAATTAGGCTGTCGCTTTTCGACAAACGCCGCAACACCTTCGCGACCCTCGTCACTGAGCATGCAGGAAGCAAAGCCGCGCGACGCAAAGTCTAGTGCCTCTGATCGCGGGCGTCGGGTCGCCTCGAACATAATACTCTTGGTGACTGCGTTTGCTCCAGGTGCACACAAGGCAATCTGCCCCAGTACTTCTGCGCATTTCTTTTCCATGTCTGCTGTGTCATCAGCTAGAATATGACCAATCCCATAGTGAACCGCATCCACACCTTTAAATCTTGCGCCGGTTAGCATCAAGCGTCTCGCTTGGGTGAGACCGATACGCTCTGTTACAAACGGCGCAATCTGTGCTGGCGGAATACCGAGACTGGTTTCTGATAGCCGGAATTTTGCATCGCGGGTAACGATAGTGACATCACCGATACAGCAAAGGCCCAATCCGCCGCCAATGGCAGCGCCCTCCACTAGCATGATGACAGTTTGTGGTTGTTCGTTGAGTTTAATCATCAGGTTGCCGAAGAAACGGTTGCTGCGTGCGACGTCTTCAGCATTGGGTTCGACATCCTGCAGCCCAGATTTGAATCCCTTGATATCTGCGCCGGCACAGAAAATTCCCCCTCTACCGCGAATGACCAGCGTACGCAACGACGCATCTTGTGCCGCAACATCTAATACGGCGTGTAGTTCACTGACCATCTCACTTGACAGGGAGTTTTTAGCTTGCGGCCGATTTAGCCAAATGGTCAGCACACTCCTCTGTGGTTCGAGGATAAGGTTTTCAGTCTTGGGTAAAGCTGTCATGTCTGTTATCTCCAATTACCTTAGTTACATTCGCGCGATGCCAAAGCTATTTGGCCGAACAATGCGATGGCGGGTCTCCCATACGGTTTCCAACAGAAAGCCGAGTGTTTTGCGTGCGTCGCGCGGATCTATCATACCGTCGTCCAACATGTGACCAGACGTGTAGAAAGCGCTGGATTGACTATCGAACATATTGGCTAAGTGCACCTCTTGTTTGGAAAGTGCCGTTTCATCAATATCCACCCCTAGTGCAGTTGCTTTACTTCGCGCTACTTCGGACATTGTTTTTGCCGCTTGCTCACCGCCCATAACGCCGGTGCGTGCATTTGGAAAGGTGAACAAGAAATCGGGCTCAAAATGCCGGCCGCACATACCGTAGTTTCCCGCGCCGAAACTGGCACCTGTCATCATCGTAATGCGCGGAACCTCTAGATTACGCACTGCCTGAATCATTTTTGAACCGTGTTTAATCATGCCAGCGCGTTCTGATTTGGTGCCTACAATATAGCCAGTGGTGTTCTGAAGAAATATTACAGGGATATTGGACTGGTCACATAATTGCAAAAATTGTGTTGCTTTGGTGGCACCCTCGGGGTCGATAGGGCCGTTGTTGCCAAGAATGCCGCAGGGCAGTCCGTAGATGTCTGCATGAACGCAAACGGTAGCAGGCCCGTAGCGGGCCTTAAAGTCCATAAAGTCTGAGCCATCGACTATTCTCGCCACCAGTTCGCGCATGTCATAGGGGTTCCGATAATCGCAAGGAATGACACCTGCTAGCTCATCGCTGTCATATATCGGTTCGCGATAACTGCGTCGTTTGGGCAGGGCGCAGTCCTTGTTCCATTGCAGTCTGTGCATTAATTCTCGGCACATGTGTAACGCTTGGCTATCGTTTTCTGCGAGATATTCCGCAAGACCAGAAACGGAGGCATGCATTTCAGCGCCACCCAACTCGTCCTCTGTGGCAATTTCACCAGTTGCAGCTTTTAGTAAAGGCGGACCAGCGAGGAAAGCGCGACCATTATTTTTTACCGCGATGACGTAGTCACTGAGACCCGGCATATAAGCGCCGCCTGCAGTAGAAGAACCGTGCAGAATGGATATGACAGGAATGCCTGCTTTGCTTAACTTGGCCAGATTGCCAAACAGCAGTCCTCCTTCCGAAAACCCCTCCACAGTGTAGTGGAGGAGGTCGCCTCCCGCGCTTTCAACAAGATGCACAAACGGAAGCTTTTGTTGCAGGGCAATCTCTTCGCAGCGCCTGACCCGATAACCACCGGCCGTCGTTAGAGCGCCCGCCTGAATGCCGCTGTCATCGACTACTATTACACAGCGTACCCCGCTGATAAAACCGATCCCGGAAATTATGGTAGAGCCGGCAACCGATTTATCCGGATCATCATTGTCTAACAGGTAGCCGGCGAGGTTGCCGACCGTCAAGAACGGCATACCGGGGTCTAGTAGACGCGCTAAACGCTCTCGGGGGGTTAATTGGCCACGCGCTTCGAAGCGTGGTTTACGTTTTTCCGAAATCATCGCGCCGCGCGCATTTAGCTCTTGCAGTTTGCTAATGTGTGCGAGCATGTCACTGCGATGTCTTGCATAGGCTGGCGAATTAACGTTTATTTTTGAATTGAAAATACTCATAACAGTGCCTCTGCAATGGCCGTTGGCACAGATATCGGGCACGACATCAGTAACTGCGCGTAACCCTTACCCTGTGCATCGTTACGTATGCTGGCTACACCGCCGCCTCCAAGCACATCATGCAAAAGGAAGTTGATTGCATTAGACGCAGGAAGCAAATACCGGTCAACACTTCCTTCGCTAATGTCCTGTAGGAAATGTGCAAACCGTTCGCGCACTACTGCCTCGGTTATCGCGGCGCAGATATAGGGAAGATATTCTCGCTTGCGCGCTATGATGCCGATGTTAGCCTTGTCACCTTTGTCACCACTGCGACCCCAAGCCAAGTCAATAAGTGGAACCTTGACCATCTGCGTGCTTTCATCTGCAGTTGGCGTTATGGGACGACAGATAGCTTTTATATCCAGTGGTTCACCGTAAGCTTCATTGCAGAAAATGACTTCATCCCCCACTAGTATCTGCACCTGTAGCTGTGTCTTTGCCATAGTGTAAGAAAAAAGTCGCACTACGGGCGAGGGACTAGGGCGACTGCCGGCGAAGCCTGACAGTCCTGGCGGTGTTGCCAGTCCAAGCCCTACTGCCTCTTTCAGAAAAATGCCGATACCGGCGATATCAGGGTGTTTCACCGCAATTTTCATTACGGTTTCACGGCTTCCTGTTATCTCACTGAATGCGCCGTAATGCGTTTCGGTGCCCAACAGTTCTATGCTGGTTTCGCTAAAATCAGATAGCCCCGCGTTTTCAAAGACTTTTCTTGCCGCTTCGAACGCAGCATCACCGAGTGCGCGTGCCTTTTTATCTGCATCGATGCCGTAGAAAGTCATGTATGTACCGCCGCGAAACTCATCGGCATAGGTCGCGCTGACTTTATAAGTATCGGGCGCCATCCGGCCTATTGCGCCTGATACATGGACACGGTCCCGACTAACCTGCTCAATCCGTGCGGTTGAAAAGTCGCAGACCACGTCGGGCAGCATGTAGGCTTGAGGGTCTCCTATCTCATACAGCATTTGCTCGCTTACTGTGCCTACCGAGACTAGACCGCCCGTATTTTCAGGTTTAGTACATACAAAACTGCCGTCAGAGGAAATTTCTGCGATGGGATACCCCATATCCGAGATGCCTTGCACCTGATCCCAGTCAGTAAAATTGCCACCGGTGGCCTGCGGTCCGCACTCCAAAATATGTCCTGCCAAAGATCCCATGGCAAGTTGATCCAGATCATCGCGCTCCCAGCCGAAGGCATGAATGCAGGCGCCCAGTGTGACGGCGCTATCAACGCAGCGGCCAGTCACGACAATATCGGCGCCTGCAGCAAGCGCTTTGGCGATTGGGAATGCCCCTAAATAGGCATTGATGCTTAATATTTTTTCACACGAAGGAAATGCTTTGCCAGAAAACATTTCAGTGATGTCAGAAGCTTGTGCCGATTCTTTACTGCTGATCAAGTCATCGCCTACTACGCAGGCAACAGTGAGGTTGAGCCCTTGATCGGCAATGACTTTGTTTAGTGCTTTTGCGCAAGCTTGGGGGTTGACGCCACCGGCATTGGAAATTACTTTGATGCCGTGCTTAGCTATCAGTGACAGATTTGGTTTCATGGCTGCGCTCACAAAGTCTGAAGCATAGCCTTTCAACTCATCTTTGGCCCGAGCTCTGGCCATAATGGACATCGTGACCTCGGCGAGATAGTCATAAACGATGTAATCGAGGTCGACGACATTTAATAACTGGGGAGTAGCTCGAGCAGCATCACCCCAGAAACCGCTGGCGCCACCAATGCGCAATATTCTATCTGTCATGTTATAGATCCTGTCGTAGCGCAGATGACTTAATATGGTACGCGATCAGCTATTCGGGCACATGGGATTGGATGACATCTACATGGGACTTTGCGCCAATTATTGTTGCGCTAGCTGCTTGCATTATGGTCGATTATTGTAAGCTAGTTTTCTGACCTCTGCTCGCTTAGCTTGACTGAGCGTTGTAGTGTGACTAACGCCAAGAGTGTAAGGATAGCGGCGACAAAGAAAGGCGCACCTGGGAAATAAATAGGAGCTTGGCTAGAACTGAAGTAGGCGAATAGCTGGGTCATGACCGGTGGGCTGAGGATTGCCACTAGCCCGCTCATGCTGCCAATCGCCCCCTGTAGCTCACCCTGTGCGTTGGCCGGGATTCTTGCTGACATGATGCTTTGTACGGACGGCGCTACGAATCCTTGCAGCGCGCTTATCGCGATCAGTGGGTACATCATCCATCCATAAGGTACGAAAGCGTAACCGATGAAGCTTAGGGCCGTTGCTATTAACCCGACTACCGCGGTTTTGTTGGGTCCCCATTTGGGTAGTACTAAGCGAATAAGGTAAGCCTGTACAAAAATCATGGCCACGCCGATAGCGCTTAACGAAAAACCAATGTCGCGCGTCGACCATCCAAATTGCTCTATCGTAAAAAATGCCCACACGCTGGGGAGTGCGAAGTGCCCTAATTGGTAAAAGAAGTAGACCAGTACAAGGGAAATTACCAGTGGATATCTTCGTAGTTGATTGATTGCAGCCAGCGGGTGTGCCCGAGACAGTTGGAATTGGCGTCGGTCAGCGTCTTTCAATGACTCTGGCAAGACGAAATAGCCATAAATAATATTAATGAAGGTTAAGCCGGCTGCCGCGTAAAAAGGCGTGCGGGCTCCATATTCTCCTAAAAACCCACCGATAGCAGGACCAAGAATAAATCCAGCACCAAACGCCGCACCCAATAGGGCGAAGTATTGCGCGCGCTCATGTGCCGGGAATGTGTCTGCGACATAGGCATTTGCAGTGCCGTAGGTAGAAGCAGAAACGCCGCCAATGATGCGTCCAACAAAAAGCCAAAATAGCGTTGGCGCCCACCCCATCAGCAGATAGTTAAAACCCATGGCCAGCAGAGAGAACAGCAGTATAGGCCGACGGCCAAAGCGATCTGACAGATTGCCCAGTACCGGGGAGGCGATAAACTGCATGCCAGCAAATGCGAACATTAAAAAGCCACCGGTGCGCGCGGCGTTAGTCAGGGAATCGCCGGAGATATCCATAATAAGATGCGGGACAACCGGCATAATGATGCCGAGTCCAATGGCATCAAGGAGTACTGTGAAAAAAATAAAAGTAAACGCTAACCGTGGTCGCATGAGTAGCTCCAAATGGGCTCACAGCCTACCACGCGGTTTTAATCACCTCCAACTTAGCAGCAGCGATTGCCCGTTGGGGTACCGCATGTTTGAAACGTTAAAATTCATCCCCTGAGATCGTGCATACCTAGCATTATTCCCGGGTCATCTAAGCACTGCTCGTTGCTCTTTATGGGGGATGGAGCGGTTGCGGTAAAGCCGATAGCATTAGCGTTCGTCAGCAGATTAATACCTGCGTAGAGAGATGTACGTTTTGCTGCCACCACTGTAGCGATTGACATTGCTAACATTGCGCACACAAGCAGGCTCTTCGACATGTTCATGCCTTTCTAAACGCTGAATGCGCGATGATTATGAAAGCATTTAGACGGGCAGGTGAAAGGTTAGCGCGGTATTTCAAACCCTATTGTGCTGTCGGGTACTTTGCTAGCTATTTATTGACCGACATGTCAGTTGCCTGAGAACTCAGGCGAGCGTTTTTCAACAAAGGCTGTGGCGCCCTCCAAGGCATCTTCTGTACCCTGGCTAAGCAAGAATTGGTCGGCGTCCATGAAACTGACAGCGTTGTCTAGTGCCGTAGCACTCACGGTTATAGCTTTTTTGACCATGCGTAAGGGCACCGGCGGCATAGCGGCGACCTGAGTTGCAAGTTCTCGTGCGCGCCTCACTGCCTCACCAGGCGGGCAAATGAAGTCTAATAATCCCCAGCGCTCTGCAGTGGTAGCATCGAGTGGCTCTGCTAGGATCAGTAGCTGCTTGGTCTTTGCAGGCCCGATCAAGTGGGTGAAGCGAGGCACGCTCTGCCAACTCATGTTCATGCCCAGCTTAAGTTCTGGCACTTGAAAAAAGGCGTTGTCAGCAGCAACACGCCAGTCGCAGGCAACCGCCAGTGCCGCGCCGCCGCCAATACACCAACCCTCGATAGCGACGATAGTCACTGGTTCAAGGGCCTCCCATGCGGCACACATGGCAGGCCCCACCTTCACTAGCTGACGCTTTTGCGCCACTGTGAGACTGCCGGCACTGGTGGTCTCAGGGTCATTGAGATCCATGCCCGCGCTAAAAATTTCCTGAGCTCCCGTTAGGATGATTGCGCTAAGTTCACTGTCGAACTGCAATTCCTGTGCCAGACATGTTAGCTCACGCATAAGGTTATTATTAAGGCTGTTGACTTTGTTTGGCGAGCGAAATGAAACTTCCAGCACGCGATTTTCGCGATGAAGGGTCAGATACTCCCAATGTGTATTGTCCATATGGTTCTCTCTCGCAGCATCCTAGTTTCGCCTAAGTCGCTAGTATCGCCTATGGTCAGCTTACTTGCCTAGTCCATGTGTTCTGCCCTAGACCGACATTTGTTTCTAAGTCTTTTTGGAAACACAGCGTTGATGGATTATTCTTTTGTAAGAATGATATCATGTCGGCATGTGTAAAACCTGTTAAAAGGCTCAAGTTTTCATGTCTTCCGTAAGCACGCACCCTGATACTGCTAATGGCGCTGAGAATATTGTTGGCCCGTTTACACAAATGAGTCAGACCGTTGCGAATTTCGTATGGGATACAGCCGCCAAAAATATCCCACAGGACCTTGAGTGGGAAATCATATTATTGACTCTTGCTATCGCGGCCCTGATTTGGTTTCTTCGCAGCGGTCATGGATCGAAGGGAGTTGATGGTCGAGTTCGAAAAGCAAGTCTACTTCAATTCCTCTTACCGCGAGACATTTATACGCATGCCTCTGCTCGAGTGGATATTTGGCTATGGGTAACAGAACGAATGTTTTATCCATTTTGGGCTATAGCGTTGTTGGCAATCGTTGGCCCTACAACAGAGCAGTCAGTAATAAGTGCGCTGAAGTGGTTGTTTGGTAGTTCACCGGAGTTGCATTCTAATTTCGCATGGATGTTGCTATATAGCTTGGTAGCTCTACTTTGCTATGACTTCGTTTTTTTCCTCACGCATTACGCCATGCACAAGGTGCCCGCCCTGTGGGCGCTGCACAAGGTCCACCATTCTGCTGAAGTGTTGACTCCGCTGACGCGCTATCGCGAGCATTTTATCGACGGACCAATCTGGGTTATTGGTGGTGCAGTTAGTTACGGTTTCGCGGCCGGAATATTTGGCTTTCTATTCAATGGTGGAATTACTGAAGCAACTCTACTTAATCTTGGTTTTTTCGCTGTACTATTTGGTTTCAACGGGTCATTTCGCCATTACCATGTGCAGTTTCACTATCCAATCTGGCTTTCAAAATGGTTACAAAGTCCAGTAATGCATCATGTCCATCACAGCTATCTGAAGCAGCATCATGATAAAAATCTGGCGGTATTCACCAGTATCTGGGACAGGATGTTTGATACCTTGTATATACCGGAAGTGGACGAACACACCCCTTGGGGTCTCGGTCCAGACGCCCAATCCGAGCATCAGACCTTCTGGCAAAATACGACGGGGCCTTTCCGCGATTGGTACAAAATGCTGATGACGCGCGCGACAACTAATCAAACCTCCCAGAGAGAGTAGTAAAAAAAGTAACCCCAGCGAAAGGTATGACTTTTTTAGCCAACCTTTTGGCTGAGTATGGCGAGCCATGGTTGTGCTCCGCAGGGATTTCCTTCAGGACGATAATAGTGGTCGATAACCTTGAAGCCCGCATTTGTTAGGTAGGTGCTGGAGACTTCAAATTCCATAAAGTGCCCGTAACGTTCCCCAGAGAACTGTTCACTGTTACCACGG
>PKDD01000049.1 GCA_002862465.1 Haliea sp. | reverse complement strand
CCCGCATATGGAAGGAACGTGGCCGGACACCGAGAACAAACTGCGTGAAACGTTTCATGATGTAGAAGAAGATGAAATTCGAAATATACTTGGCAACACTGCTATCGACGTATTTGGTTTTGACCTGGCGTTGATGGAAAAGACTGCGGCTCGGATCGGACCTGATATCAGCGCTATCAAGCAACCGGCTAACCGGAAACAGGCGTAAAACTGACATGGGGAGGCTCTGAACAAGCATGGATATCGATTTTAGCGAGAAGGTTTACCTCGTCACAGGAGGCGCTTCCGGTATCGGCGCCGCGGTAGTGCACTATCTTGCAGAACATAACGGTTGCGCAGTTATAGCAGATATCAATGATCAGGATGGCGAGGCGCTCGTTGCACAATATCCACAACAACTGCGGTACGTAAAGGCCGACGTGACGCAATTAGCTCAGCTTGAGGCCGCCTGCGAGGCGGCGGAGAAAATATTTGGCGGCCTCGACGGCGCCGTAAACAGCGCTGGAATTGGTAGCTTGGGCACCGTCGCGGACATGCCAACGGAGGAATGGCACAAGGTCATCAGCGTTGACTTACACGGCGTGTTCAACGCCTGTCGAGCCGCTATCCCGCTCCTGCGCAGGCGCGATGGAGGGACAATCGTAAACATTGCCTCTCTCAGCGGCATGCGCGCAGATTATGGCTTTGCAGCATACAACGCCGCCAAGGCCGGTGTGATCAACCTTACCCGAACGCTTGCTCTCGATCATGCGCAAGAAAATATTCGAGCAACCGCTGTATGCCCAGGGTATATTGCAACGCCGCTCACCGCAGCAGCTGGCTCTGTTGATGCAATTCACGACAACTGGTTAGAGCGTATTCCCCTGGCGCGCCCAGGAACAGCTGAAGAGGTTGCTCAACTCATTGTATTCCTGCTCTCCCCTGCGTCCAGCTATATTACCGGCACCGAAATCGTCATTGATGGCGGCCTTGGCAGCAGCAATAATCAGCCGAACATCCCCAGCATTTTCGCCGCAATGTAAAACTCATCCCGTCAGCGGCACGAAAGCTTTACCAAGTGTATGCAAGCTCGACGCCATAGCTTCTAGGTGCACTCCAATCCACGGCTCGTGATTCCGTCGAACCAATGAGAGGATTCCCGCCTTCCGCGGACTGATTATCCGTAAGGTTATTACCATAGGCAGTTACGCGAATTGCTTCACTTTTAGAACGCCAAGTGAGCCGTGCGTTCAAAGCATAAAAGTCATACTCCATACCTTTACCGTTTTCCCACTGGCAACTGGCCCAGTCAAAACAGTTGTTAAGGTCTTTTTTATAGGTGGCGTCTAAGCGGGGAGTAAACGAACCAACGTTCGTTTCCCAAAAATATTGCACCGCCACATAATAAGTTTGTTTGGGCAGCCGAGGAAGATCTTCATCACTGCGATCAACATTACAACCATCCACCGTTGTACCGGGGCCTATCGTCGCAAGCGTGCAGTCTGCCGCCGGCAGCTGTCCGGGAACGGCTACCGTAGTATCCTCAAACTTTTCTATGTCGCCATGATTAAGCGCTACATTAAGAGTGATATCAAGATTTGTCATCGGCAACCATAGCGCCTCGATTTCTAAACCAGAAATACTAGATTCCGCTGCATTGGTCGTGACCGATGAAATCGTTCCAGTTTCGGGGTTAACACCGATACCGGTCAATTGACGGTTGTCATATTGAGTGTGAAATAACGCAGTGTTAATTCGCAGCGTTCTATCGAAAATATCGGCTTTGAGTCCAATCTCATAGTTGGTTGCTTCCTCGGGCTTGTATTCAGGAATCCCGCCAGTCTCAAAATCGAGACTCTCGGAAAGACCGCCTGAAAGAAACCCAGTGGATATCGTGAAATACGCAGTTCCATTATCTAGCATATCACCGCGCTCAAATAGATATTGGATACTACCCATCGGGTTCCAGTCATCATTATCGATTTTTTTATCCTGAGCATCACCGAGAACATATCCGTGATCGGCATTGAAGCTTTCAGGACCGTCTGGAAAGTTATAAAAGGGATCGAATGCGCTGCTCGCTGCCGCTCCTGAGGAAAGGGAAGAGACGTCGGGGTCATAGGTGGCTCTGCGCAGCAACCGTTCCTCCCACGTGTACCGAAGGCCTAGGCTAAGTCGCCATGTGTCCGTTAGGTTCCAGTCAGCTTGGCTGAATACCGCATAAGACTTATTGTCAGTGCGTAATTCGGTACCCTGAGCCAAATAAGATGCAAGTAGTGGCTGTCCTAGTGCACCAAAAAACGGACCAGCTACCCCTGCTGCATTACCCTGATCGGTCTTTTCCCTCGAGGCAAACAGCCCGACAATGTAATCAACCTTTTGCTCAAACGCAGATCCGCTTAACTGCAGTTCCTCGCTGTACCAGTCCGTATTCCTATTGGCCGTAATAGAGCGCCCAAAATTAGTCCGCGTTTGGAATGGAATCCCAATGCCAAAAATATCATTGGCTTCTCCCGCATTTGTATTGCGCCATGCGGTGATACTTTTAAGGCTGAAAATATCGTTAATTTCCCAGTCTACGGTAGCGGCAATCGTCTTCGTGGTTGCTTCATATTTTGGCGGGAGATCATCAGACCACGGAGTTAAAGCCTGATCTTTGTCTAGCACATAGGAGTCCTGACAATGCTGCAGAAACGATTTTCCAGTCGATGGAATTAATATCGCGTCATTCTGAAGACCACTTAACCAACCCGATCCAGGAACACCCAGCGCAGGCTGACATTGGAAACCCTTGGTAGTTTGATCTACTTTGCCGTAGACGCCATTAACGTCGACTAACAGGCTATCTCCCGCAATAAACCTTAGCTGCATTTGGCCGCCCCAACGGTCTATATTGCCAAGATTCTCCCCAGTTTCGACGTCATCAAGATAACCATCACGTGCCGTACGATATAGGGACGCTCTCGAGTATAGCGTATTTTCAATTAGTGGAACGTTGACCGTTATTTGTCCGTTCTGGCGATCATAATTACCAATATCCACCTCGACATTACCTTCAAAAAGTTCCGTGGGTTTGTTCGTCGCGTAAATAATGGCGCCACCCGTAGCGTTTTTTCCAAATAGCGTGCCCTGAGGCCCCCTCACGACCTGCACGCTGCGGATATCGACACTATCGATAATGGCCCCATCCGCACGGGATGCATAGACACCGTCAAGGTAAAGAGCAACGCCACTATCAAAATTTGCCCCATTATTACGGGCTCCTACACCGCGAATATTGGGCGCCGCGCTGCCTCCGGAACCCCCTGTAGTAAAGGTAAGGTTAGGAACCACTTCTGCCAGTTTCAGAACGTCACGCATACCAGACTGAGCAAGATCTGCGCCACTGAGAAAGGACACTGCAACTGGCGTTTCCTGCAGGCTTTCGGCACGCTTTCGGGCAGTGACAATAACTTCTTCCAGCACCTGTAAGCCCCAAACTTTGGCCGGCAAAACTGGCGTAAAAACCGCTACCGAGATAAGCATGGCTAGGACATAATGAGGGCGATTATTCTTATTTCTTATCTTCATGTTTAGTTATCCTCGGTTTTTAAATTCTTGCATGCGTAAAGTATCGCAATATATGCACTGAAAGACTTACGACATTTTAACTATCGCATGAAGCTGAATACGTCATAAGAGAACTGCGCACGAGTATACCTCGCCTTAAAAAATTGCTTATTGCCTCGCCGGATCTCTAGCCATTAGAGTCGATGCCTTGACACTAAAAACCAACTCATCGTTTTGATTTATAAGTTGTGTATTGTAGGTTACGATACCGCGATCGGGCTTACTCTTCGAACGTCTTGCCTTCTCTACAATAGACAAAGACCGCAGCGTATCACCGGCATAAACGGGCCTATGCATGCGCATCTCATCAAAACCCAGACCCGCTATGACCTGCTGCACGACGCCACTCTGCCAACGCTGACTGGTAATGCAAAAAATGGAGAAGATATGCGCCGAACAAGCGGTGAGACCACCAAAAATGGATGTGGCGGCGAACGCCTCATCGACATGCCAAGGTTGCGGATCCCAGATTTTTGCAAACTCAATTATTGCCTGTGCTGTAACGACATGTGTTGCCGCTGCATGTTCCGCGCCAACCACGAGATCATCAAAATAAAATGGCTGTCCCTGTAATTGTGCCGGCATTTATACTCTCATATCGTTAATCGCTTACACTTAATTTTGGACACTGACTCGCCTCTAAATGCCCCGCCTTAACCATCCACGCAATGGCATCTGAAAATGTGTCACTTGCACTGCGCAAGGCGAGTCCCCGCAGCGGAAGTTCGTCGGTATTAGAAATATTGGGCCACAGCGTCGCATATCGCATCGTTTCAGCAGAAATAGGTGAATCGATCGTCCGAAAGTGCCTTAAAAAATCCGTCACTCGCCCGACTAGACGAAGCTTCCAGCCCTGAGCCGGGATACGCTGAAGTTGGCAGCCTGATACAGTCTCGATGATATCAGCTAGCTCACTCCAGGAGCAGTAAACACCTGGCATCAGGAAGCGTCCAGAACCGCCACCTTGAATCAGAGAACATACGAATGCAGCAAGATCACGCACATCGACGTACTGCATACCGCCATCACCGAAGATTCGAAAACCATTCTCCATTCGATGCTTTAGGGCTTTAAATGAGTCTGAAAATCCGGGGTCGTCCGGGCCAATGACGCCACCGGGATAGATAATTGAGATAGGGAAACCCTGCGCCTGCAACGACCGCAGATACGTTTCTGCTTCGACCTTACTTTGGCCATATGGCAAACTTGATTGCACTAGAGGTGCCGAGGAGGTAACTTTAGCGCCATCTGAATTAAAGATGGCAGTGATACTGGAAATACACACTATGCGATCAATACCGCGCTCCAACGCACTGTCTACGACATACTTCACACCATCAACATTGACTCGGAACAGTTTTTCTATTGAGTCAGTTTGCATCGGTGTGCCAGCAGCAGCATGCACAACCGCGTCACACTCCTCTAGCGCCATTTTCACTGACACACTATCGGTAACATCACCGACCACCAATTCAGGAGTATCCTCTCCTAGGTAACGATAATAAGCAGACGCTTTGTCAATATCACGGACCAACAGACGCACCGCGTGACCGGCCGCCATCTGCTGTCGACAAATATGTGACCCTACGAAGCCGGTCCCGCCTGTAATTAACGTCTTCATCGCAATTCTAGTCAGTCTTCAAGCACGGTAATAACACTATTGGGACAGTATTTAGCCGCCTTCATGACCTTTGCGCGCAGCGCTTCCGGCGGGCTGTCCAGCAGCACTTTGACATGAGGATAACCATCATCTTGATCGATCACATTGAACACCTCAGGCGCTTCCCCCAGACAAACACTATGTCCTTGGCACAACGCCAAATCGATTTTTATTTTCACGTCCATATTCCCCAGCGCTATTAACGCTTTTTATAGCGCAATCGACAAGGGCCACTTGGCTTCAGCACTATCGCAGAAAAATCGTCTTGGTAAGTCTCATCAGGATCAACTAACTCAAACTCGTATCGCGGCAAAAGTGCTGCAAAAATTGCTTTCAACTGCATCATAGCGAATGCATTGCCCGCGCACTTGTGTGGACCACCGCCAAAAGGAATGTAAGCAAACAGCGTATCAGGCTCCGGACGGTTTGGATTAAAACGCTCTGGATCGGGAAAATAATCTGTATTACGATGCGAACCATAAGTAGAAATGGCAACGGTCTTGCCGGCTTCGATTAAAGTCCCCTTGTAATCAATGTCCTCTATCACCCGACGCATCAACAATATTAACGGTGGATGCAGACGAAGCACTTCCTCGATAAAGCGCTCCAACCTAGGGATTTCCCGCAACGACTCAAACGTAATCTCACTGTCTTCGTTGTATAGGGCCCGCAGTTCCTGCAGCACGTCTGCAGAGTATTCTTTTTGACGGGCTAACTCGGTCAAGGTCCATGTCGCAGTGCCTGAGCTAGTATGGTGGCCAGCGAACATTGTGGCAATTACAAGCCCAGTGATTTCATTATCGGTGAGGTGGCTTCCATCGGCATAAGTACCTGCAATAAAGGTTTCCAATGCATCACCGTATACTACCCCGCTGTTGGCGCGTCGCTCTGCAATAATGCCACCGATCAATTCTTGCAGTCGCGCACGAGCCTTATCACGAGCCTCGAAGATCGGCTGCTGCATATAGGGATCTACAAACGCAATTGCCTGCAGGCCCTTTTCTAAGTCGTGATACAACTCTCTGAACTCTTCGGTCATCTGGTCACGAAAGTCCTTACCTAATAAACAATGTGTTGCCGTATGCAGAGTCAGCCTCAAGAATTCATCAAGGAAGTCTAATTCACCTTCATCGCCCCAGTCAGCCACCCAATCCTCGACCTCCTGGGAGATGACCGTCGAATAGTTTTTCATTTTCTGGTACCGCAGCGCATCCACCTGAATTTTCAGTTGCGCTTTCATCTTGTCAGGCGGCGCATCGAAGATCACTCCCTTGCCAAACACAGGCACAGTCGCTTGATAGGCTGCTGCCCTGCTTAGCTTTTGATCCAGAGTTTTAAGAAACGCTTCTTGAGCCTCGGGGCCACTCATCAAAACGGTCTGTTGCCCACCCATATTAAACTCTGCTAGCTCTCCGCACTCTGAGTTACAACGCATTAAAAAACGCGCAAAGTTAGCGCTAAACTCCTCCATGTGGCCGATGCTCGGTTTCTCACCACTGACCTTAGATGGCAGTGCCAATGGTGCAGTTGCACTCTGGCTCATCCTATTTGCCCCGCTGAAACTTGATCGCTGGACATCGTAGGCATCTCTTTCAATATACCCTTCTCAACACATTCTTTAATGAGGTTGGTAATTTGGGTGTAATCATACAAATCTAATTGCTCACACCACTCATAATTACCACCGTACTGAAAATAAGACGCCCCTATCACCTTCATCGCGGTGCCATCTTCACGCAATGGTGCACCTGGCGGAGTCTGCCACCATATCGCCATAGCACTTCCCCGCGTTTCATCAATTACAATTCGCTCATACGGATAAGTCCAGCCTTGATAGGGATCCATCGCTAAGCCCACACAGGTCTCGCGAATGGTTTCTCGGCCCCTGTACTCATACTTGCCATTCGGTGTGTCCCAACCATAAAGGCAGTCTTCAGAAAAAAAGTCTGCGAGATGACGCCAGTTACCCTCCTTTTCTGACTTTTCATTCACCGCCAGCCAGCGGCGCATCATCTCTTCCATTTCTTCACGGCTATATCCTGACATTTAAACACCCCTTGTAATTCGGTTCAAAATTGCTGAAACCACACTATTAAACTTACCATAGCCAAGTTATTATATAGTTGCAACTATAAATAGGAGGGCGCGCAATATGAAATTTTGGCAGTCTCTTGCCTTTGTGGAAATGGACCAAATGGTGGAACTGGCAGTCTTTTGCGAAGCACTTGGGTTTCACGGCGTTTCTTATGGCGATCATCTAGTCACCACGCAAGATCAGGTTGATGAATACCTTTATCGCGATGGCGGCAACATTTTCTGGAATCCGCAGACCCATTGGCCGGACCCTTGGGTGGTTACCGCTGCCTTAGCACAAGCGACAACACGCTTACAGTTTCTGTCCACCATTTATATTCTGCCATTACGGGAACCACTGAGTGCGGCAAAAGCCCTGTCTACTGCCGCGTTTATGTCACAGGACAGAGTGACACTCGGGGCTGGCGTGGGATGGCAAAAAGCAGAGTTTGAGATGGCTGGGCAAGACTTCCATACGCGTGGCAAGCGGGCGGATGAGATGCTGGAAATTATTCCCCAATTACTGTCGGGTGAAACGACGGAGTATCGGGGCACCTACTATGACATCCCGCCGGTCAAAATGTCACCCGGCACTAGAAAGCCAATACCGATTATGATTGGAGGCTATGCACCCGCCGCGATGCACAGAGCCTGTCGTTTTGATGGATGGATGGCAACCTCGCATGAAGAAGCCGAGGTCTACCCCCTGCTCGACACGCTCAGCACAATTCGCAAAGAACAGGGCGGTGCTGATAGACCGTTTGATGTCTGGACAGGCGTTAAAAATCCTGACGACGGCACCCATGAAAGGCTGGCAGCAGCAGGGGTCACCATGGTCAACGGGTGTAACTTCCTGAACGAGGATGGACGTACCGCTCTATCGAGCATTGACGATAAAAAAAGGAGACTTGAGGAGTTCGCGACACGCTTCCTCAACACTTTTTAGATCACAGTTGCAATAAAGGTATATGGTCCTTTAGGCGTGTTTGATAGAGCACGGTACCCTTGGCTACCTGCACAGATAACGGCTCGTCCCCTATGTTATCGAGTTCATCAATACTGATTTTCCAGGCTAACCTTGAGTCGTCGACGCGGATAACACGTGCATGCGGATCTACCCCTTTGACAAGCCCTCGTAGTCCACCATCCATGTGTTGGGCCAGCAAAGAATGCCAACCGTAGGGCATTTCCTCCTCTCCAGCTGGGCAGTCAAGTAATTCAACAAGTGCTTGGTGATCGTTTAGTCGGCTGACTTTGATAGACCAATATTCCAGCGGCTGGAAGGCCGGATGAATTTCTAGAACATCGATAACGTCGTCTATACCCGAACCGGTGCAACCCAGCCACTCGCGCAATCGGTTGCTCATCACCCAACAGCTCCCCTCCATCTGAAACTCCCCAACCGCATGGGCCGCAGTCTCGCCATAACGATCGGCGACAGAGCGTATTAGTCCATCAATCAACAGATGAATTTGCACAGCCAGTTCACTGCATACAACCACCAGAGCCCCATGAGAGAGCTGCTCCAGTTGCAATTGCTCAAACACGGGCCCCGAATAATCATCCATACCGCCGGTCTCACCACTCGCCGGACGTTCGATTGCTAAATTTGCGAGCCTTGTGCCACTCATTGCGCGCGTAATGTCTGGCTCCGTCACCGGTGTAGCATCAGGATCAATATCTACTGTCCATTCACAGTGTGGTTCTTGATCAGTCCTTACACGCGGTGGCCGATGAATCGGCACCATTCGCGCACGAGCGTTGGTCGCGACGGCGGTCGCATTAAAAGTGGGATCTTCTATATCATGACACATCACCTTGACCGCATCCGCGCCACGCGGCTCAGTTTCCAATAACGCGCCACAGCTATCGAGCCAGAATCGACCACTATCGGCAGCCAGCACTTCAAAATGCACATCAAAGTACTGATGCGTAAAACCACATTCCAACTGTAACCCTTTAAAAATCGTCGCAACGTCGGTGCCACCAGCAAAGCCCATGGCCCTTTGCATTCGTCGCGTATAGACCGGACTCGCACCCATCCAATTCGCTATAGCGACATCCTTGTAGGCCTCGTCACCATGATTGATACGCAGCGCGGCATAGCCAGTCCGACTATTGAACTGCGCAAATAGCATATATTCACGACCCAGTTGGGCGAGCTGCAGCCGACTAAACTCTGCTAATTTTCTTTTTATCAATGCATACTCCCTTAAACGCGCAAAGACTATAGCCTCAGTGATGCGTCAATATATAGCCATTGTTTTATAGTTGCCACTATTTTATACTAATCAGTGGCAGTGTAAATCTTAACCTTTCGGATTTAAAAATGGTAAAAGAGACCAAGCGAGCCATCACACGAGAAAAAGTCATAAAATCTGCTATAGACTGTATCTACCGCGATGGATTCAATGCAGCGCATACTAATCGCATAGCAGAGGAAGCAGGGGTAAGCTGGGGTGTAATTCAGTACCACTTCAGCGATAAAGATGGGCTGCTACAGGCTGTGATTGATTATATTTTTGACGATTTTTCTACGACTCTGGAATCAACATCTCTCAAAGGCGACGATCTTCAACAACGAGTGAGGCAGTTGATAGATGTCATATGGGCATTGGTTAGAAAAAAAGAATATCGTGTGAGCATAGCCATACTGCGCAATGCCGGAAAAGACGATGGTTCTGCAATCAATGGGCAGAAACAGCTGTCACGGTGGGCAAAAAAAACCTCGCAACTCTGGGACGATCTTTTTGAGGGGAATCTTCAGGAACCGCGGGAGAGTGACATTGCTCGTCATCTTTTGTTTGCCACGCTTCGGGGCATGGTCGATGAGATCAATCCGCGCAATATTAAGACAAAAAATGCGATCAAACAGGAATGCGATGCTCTCAGTGAAGCAATAACCTTTTTGCTCAGAAAAACTTAGGCCTCACATCCGCTAAAATTAAATCGGCATTTTTTTGATGTCATGAATGAACCTTTCACACAGGTCCTCAACTTTTCACTGTAAGCGAGCTAAGCATCCCGAGAAGTCCGCTAAGCGCTCAGTTTCAGATTCAATTGATCCAGTCGCCGCACGAAGATGCTGGATACATGTCTCACAGAAAACGCATCATCCAAACTGAAGCTGCTCGTTTGTTGTAACAGCTCCTCCAAAATCACCTTAGCCTCCAGCCGCGCTAATCGCGCGCCAATGCAAAAATGGATACCGTGACCGAAGCCGAGATGCTCATTAGTGTTGTGGCGATCGATGTCCAGTCTATCTGGCTCAGAGAACACTGTAGGATCACGATTCGCCGCGGCCCAAAGCAGAAAAATTCTCGCGCTGGTTGGAATAACCACGCCGTTCAGCTTTGTCTCCTTCAAAACCGCTCGATAGTGCCCACGGAAGGGAGACTCCAACCGCACGACTTCTTCGACATAACGGCTTATGAGTTGCGGCTGTTCCCTGAGGCGGTGCTGTAGCGCACTATCCTGCGCTAGTATCCGAACCGCACTCCCCACTAAACTCGAGGTCGACTCACCCGCTGCTCCCACCAGAACAATGATGATGGAGACTGCGTCCTGCTGAGAAATCAGTCCCTCGCTAACACCCCTCACCAGTTCATCCATCACGTCACTCGGGCTTTCCGGAGCCTGATTTTGTAGCCTGACGTCAAAATGCTGCTTCAGATACTCGCTCATCTCCCCAGTAGAAATACTCAACTCTAGCATCCGCTCCAGAGTGGGAGTCCCCGCGAGAATATCGCCGCCACTGAACGCCCATGCCAACAATTGATCGACATCATCAACGGGTAAACCCACCAGGCGCGCCATCACCTTCACTGGAATCGCATTGGCCAACTCGCCAACACAGTCGCCCTGTCCTGCAGCGACCAGTTTTTGGACTCCGCAGCGCGCCCAATCGCGCACCTCAGCCTCCATTGCGGCGACCTTTCGGGCGTTAAGTTGAGGCAGCACTAACTTGCGGTGCACCGCATGAAAAGGTTCGTCCGCATTGGCAATGGCATTAACAGTGCCGCCAAACTCGGTGAAATCGAATAATTCCGGCTGACCATTGGCGCCCGTCACCAAAATTCCTGTCAAATTGGCAGAGTAGTCCTGCTGATTCTTTAAGACCTGATGAATCAGTTCCCAAGACGACACTAAGTAGACCTCCGCCTCAGGTACCTTGTAGACCGGCATTTCATCAACCAGCGCACGATAAAAGGGATAAGGATCCTCTATCACGCTAGGGTCAAGCAACTGATAGTCAGCCGGAGACGATTGCACAGTGCCTTTACTAATAGTGTTCTCCAGTAATCTATTTATGTGAGGTGCAGACAACGCAACAAAGGACCATTTTTTCACTTCACATCACGTCAGTTTCGGCTCCAGCTATATTGCTGCGGTCTCAACCAGACACAGGCGACCCCGCCGTGAGAGAGAAGTCTCCAAGTACATCCTCTAATTGCCTTCGGATAATTTGGCGCCACAAGTCATAGCCGCGGCTACTCAAGTGTAAACCATCGAAGCTATAGTTGTCCGTATTCGGCTCGCCGTCAATGCCAATTAAAACACCAGAAGTGTCAATGAAATACAGATTGGGATCAGCATCAGACCATGCTTCTATCAGCTCATTAGCGGACTGAGCAGTCGGCCAGACCGTCCAGCGTCGAGGGGACGGCGTGATACCAATGTAAAAAATGAGTAAGGCTGGCTGATCAACACGAACTTTTCTAACAAACTCCTGATAACTAGCCAGCAGCGCTTCAGGCGTTTTACTCCCGCCGGGAGTGATGTCATTTGTCCCTGCAAATACAACGACCGCGCGCGGATGATAAACGTTTACTAGACGCTCACAGTAGTGAACGATATCGTTAAGCTTCGCCCCTCCAAAGCCATGCTGGATGACTGGCAAGGGTGCCATGTCATCCACTAAACTACGCCACCTCCGGATACTGGAACTGCCTATGAAAACGACGCCTTGTCCCGGACCATACAAGCCTCGAGTTTTTGACTCTAACGCACTGATTGTCTCAGTCCAGACTAAAGGATCCTCGCTCTGCGCCTTCTGTATCTCTCCCCATAATTGCCAAGCCAACCAACAGAGGTAGAGCACAAGCACACTGCTCAACCCAGCAGTAACCTTCGCTCTTCCTCGCATAATGCCTCATGGTCTTTTTTTTTGGGCCACATACTATTTGACCCCAAATGCATACCCTTGTGGTAGATTACCAGAAGCTGGCAGTTGAGTCCCACAGTTGTGGCAGCTATTATCTTTGTAAATCCCCCTAGCGCGGACATAAAGTGGCAATGGTTCTACCACCAACAAGGCAAGCACGTAAATCTGCGCTACATCTGATACAAATATTGACGCTGTCGTGCTGTCTAGTACTATCAACGATGTTACCGTTTCAAGGTGTGATGGCGGCCCCCACCCCTTCAGTTATATGGCTGTCCGTCGACACACAGCAACTCAGTCTTGCCGTCATGCGCGGTGATACGGAGTTGCATCTATTCGAGAATATTGCCATCGGAAGCCGTGGTTCGGCGCTAGAAAGACAAATGGGCGACCAAACGACACCCTTAGGTGATTTTATTATCACCGAAATCAGGCACAGTGAGCGTTTTGAGCTGTTTATGGCCTTTGATTATCCCAATCTGGACCATACCGAGAGGGCTTTTGAAGATAAACGGATTGACGCGCAAGAATACAGAGCCTTACGATACGACCTTGATCGTGGCAATACGCCCCCCCAAGGAACTAGCCTAGGAGGCAACTTAGGCATTCACGGTATCGGCGACGGTGACAAGAAAATACACGAATCTATCAACTGGACCGATGGCTGCATAGCTATAAACAACGAGCAATTGATGGAGTTAGCCGACTGGGTAGAGGTCGGTACTCGTGTAAATGTCCACTAACTGGCAAAAAGTCAGGTAAACAACCCCTTGCGATTAGGCTCAGTATCTCTGAAAATAGGGGTTGGAGGTGTTCGCTGAGTAAAGTTGGCGACATTGCCTTAAAACGAACAGGCCAGCCCTGCATTCAAAGGGGTACGCTGTTCACATGGAAACATCTAATACGCCGACAATGGCTGAACATCTAGAGGACGATATTATGCGTAATTCGCTGAAAACCACTGCTGCAGCCTTCATGCTGGTAGCCCTGACTGGACTGACTGGTTGTGCTACAACTAGGGATCTGGACACCTTGAAGTTAGCAGTAGAACAAGCACAAAGCACTGCCGATGCCGCTAACGCCGCTGCTGCAAACGCGCAGTCTGGCGCCGATGCAGCACAAGCATGCTGCAAAGCTAACACTGAAAAAATGGACCGTATGTTTAAACAGTCTATGAACAAGTAGTAGCGAAAGCACCTCCTTGCCGGGGCAGTCTCACACTGGAGCAAAACCCATGTTAGATTGTCTCGGTTACTTCCTTACAACTTAACCGCCTATTGTTATTACTTGTGGCAATCCATTTTGTTCGTCGACTGCTTCATCTATAACAGCGTTGTCCAAATCAGCTGACCGCCTGTACATGGCATCATCCAACGCCACCATGACCGCTTCTACCATTGCTCCCCGATCATTCGGATACTCCTCCAGCCCAGGATGCACCTCAAGATAGAGTTTGCCGCCGTACCAACCAGCTTTGACCGGTTGATTTATAATATTCACCTGCGTGCCGACTGGCAGCTGCGAAAACAGATACTCAATATCCTCAGGCAGCATGCGAATACATCCGTGAGACACTCTCATCCCTACCCCTAGAGGCTTGTTAGTGCCATGTATTAAATAGGTAGGCATACTCAAGCGCATGGCATAAGCACCCAAGGGATTATTCGGACCGGCAGGCACAACCCTTGGCAACGGATCACCTTTTTCCGCATGTTCTCGACGAATAGATTCCGTAGGACGCCAAGAGGGGTCTTTTGTTTTACTGGTAATTTTAGTCATACCTAGCGGGGTCGCCCAATCCATTCTCCCAATACTAATCGGGTAAGTTTGCACCTGCGCGGGCTGACCGGGCTTCTTCGGTGGAAAATAGTACATACGCATTTCAGGGAGATTCAATACGACGCCTTTTCGTTCAGCGCGCGGCAGCACATAATGCGATGGAACCGTAATCAACGTCCCTTCTCCAGGTATCCATCGATCCACCTCAGGGTTAACGCGCTCCATCTGATTCTGACCGATATTCGCCCGCCGCGCGATGTCTAGCAACGTATCCTCATATGTTGACTGCACTGTGCGCATCGAACCGATGACACCAAAATGCTCAGATGGCAAATCGAAGGTCTCCGCCATGACAGCAGTGGAGAATGAGAATGACAAGAAAATCGCGAGGCGTTTCATGCGCTAACGATAATGCAGTATTGGGGGTAAAAACAAGCCTACCAGCCAGCGCGCGCGTCGCAGCAAGATCAAATAAACGCTTCAGCATACTCATTGGTAGATAATTCAGTGGGCGCTGTATACACTAAGTTTTTTTATAAATTGAGCGTCACAATATGAAGCCATCCTGGGATTTACTAGACCCTACAGTAATGGGCGATGAGGCCTCTATGTATCAATTGCTGCAGCACTTACGTGAAAATGATCCAGTGAGCCGCGTGGAGCACCCGGAGTTTGAGTCATTCTGGGCTATCACTAAGTACGAAGACATAAAGGCCATCAGTCAAAATAACGCGGCCTTCATTAGCAGCCCTCGAACGGTATTGCTCCAAGAGGAATTCGAAAAAGCGCTACTCGAAAAGTTCGGAACACGCAATGGAGTAGAAACACTTATTCACATGGACAACCCCAAGCATAAGAAATTACGCAATGTGACGCGGGAGTGGTTCAAACCCCGGGCGATCGACAAATTAAGGGTGGACATTGAGACAATTGCCAAACAATACGTCGATAAGATGGAAGCCATGAATGGCAAATGTGACTTTGTCAAAGATATTGCGCTGCTGTATCCACTGCGGGTGATAATGTCGATCATCGGTGTCGCTCCTGAAGAGGAGGCTATGATGCTAAAACTCACCCAAGAATTATTTGGTGGCCAAGATCCCACGCAATCGAGAGGGGACGAGGTGGGTGACGGTCTTGCGGTACTAATGGATTTTTTCAACTACTTTACTGCGGTCGTTGAGGACCGTAAAAAGAATCCTTGCGATGACCTGGCATCCATACTGGCAAACGCTTTGGTCGACGGTGAACCGATGGAGCAACTCGATCAGATCAGCTACTTCATTATCACTGCGACGGCAGGGCATGACACAACGTCGGCCACGATTAGTGGGGGAATGAAGGCCTTGCTCGAGCACCCCGACCAGTTTGCAAAATTGCGGAAACATCCAGAACTTGCCAAACAGGCTGCTAAAGAAATGATTCGCTGGGTATCGCCTGTACGCCACATGATGCGCACCTCCACTGAAGACACGGTACTGCATGGGAAAACCATTAAGGCTGGAGACAGTTTGTGCCTTTGGTACCCATCCGCCAATAGAGATCGTGATGCTATCGAAGACCCCGATACGTTCGATATCGAGCGTGACAACCAAAATCAGCTGGCCTTTGGCTTTGGCGGGCATATGTGTCTTGGCCAGCATCTGGCAATACTGGAAGTAGAGTTATTTTTTAAGGAATTGCTGCCGCGGCTCAGCCATATTGAATTTGCTGCTGACCCTGAATGGGTTCAGGCAATTTTTGTCGGTGGTCTTAAGTCGATGCCAGTGCAATATGCCTTTAACCGATAGAGGTCAAGGAGTTACCAGTTCAGAGTGACTCAAAGCCGTGAATACAGGTCAACCTGTGTCGTTACAGTTATCCGCTTGTCATACCTACAGGACGGCTCTGAATGCTTAACAATCTAGCCGTTATTGTGCAGATGCGATGGGGGCATAAGAGCCGCGCAAATTAGGTTGACGCTCAGAGTCACCTCTTTTAGCCTTGCTTTTAACCGTCCTCACTCGAAGGGCCGGAAAAAACGTTATAATACGTTTTTAGGCTTAGATCATTTTCCTAAAATAGTGTTTAAATACAACACTTTAAAAAATTTTAGTCGGTGTTTTGCATAGTCGAACTATTGACATTAATTCGTCGGATGGTATTGTCTGCGCCCTGCTTAATTGTAAACAATTACCGTTTATGGCTGGCTCAAGACTGTGAGGCCAAAGCGACCAGCCGAAACACCTATGAGGGCTTCTTTTTGCTGGGCAAGATTATCTGGCGGTTTAATATCGCGCTACCGAATGAGTTGAAGGCATGATGAACAACAGAATTGATGGCAAAACCGGGTTCCCGGCTAAGCACGGTCTCTACGACCCGGCCTTCGAAAAAGATTCTTGTGGCGTTGGCTTCGTAGCTCACGTTAAAGGCACTCCTAGCCATGAAATCTTGACAGACGCCTACCATATCAACTCTCGGATGGACCATCGCGGTGGCTGTGGATTCGAAGAAAATACGGGTGATGGCGCTGGAATCATGACAGCCATCCCCCACAAATTTATGCGAAAGGTTACCGCCGACTGGGATATTACACTTCCTGATGTTGGCGATTATGCCGTAGGAAACGTCTTTTTACCGCATGATGAAGCGCAACGCGCCGCTCTCAAGGCAGCCCTCGATGCTGAGTTAATCAAAGTGGGCCTGACGCCACTGGGTTACCGGATGGTGCACGTGCGACCTGATGAGGCCAACATAGGACCTGCCGCTCGTGATGCGATGCCCTGTATCGAGCAGGTCGTTGTCGCCGGCGGCAGCCCCGGCGATCATACACTCGATCACGGTCTGTATTTTGCGCGCAAACGGTTCATCCGCTCCGCCAGCATTAGTCATCCAGGTGAACTGGTTTATGTCTGCAGCCTCAATTCAAGAATTCTCGTCTATAAAGGCATGCTGACGCCTGCACAACTTTTTCCGTTTTACGCTGACCTTGAAGATCAGGACTATGAAAGCCACTTTGCTATGGTGCACTCTAGATTTTCAACCAATACTTTCCCATCTTGGGATAGAGCGCAACCTAATCGTTTTATGAGCCACAATGGTGAAATTAACACGCTGCGGGGCAATAAGAACTGGATGATGGCTCGCCAGGGTGTTGCTGCCAGTGAGCGCTTTGGTGACGATATCAGCGACCTATTTCCTATCGTTGAGCCAGAATTTTCTGATTCAGGTTCATTCGACAATGTACTGGAGTTTCTCCTCATGTCGGGCCGAACGCTTCAAGAGTCTGTCATGATGATGATTCCTGAAGCATGGCAATCTGATAAAAACATGCCGAAGGAAAAGCGGGATTTTTATGAATACCACTCTGCACTGATGGAACCGTGGGACGGCCCAGCATCTATCGTTTTCACGGATGGTCATTACATCGGTGCGGTGCTTGATCGCAATGGTCTGAGGCCATCTAGATATTACCTAACACATGACGACAAAGTCATCATGGCCTCTGAGGTTGGCGTACTGCCGATAGACCCGGGAAATGTCAAAGAAAAAGGAAGGTTGCAGCCCGGAAAAATGTTTTTGGTCGATTTTTTTGCAGGACGTCTCATCCCTGACGAAGAATTAAAAATGGAATTTGCAAAACAGCGACCTTATGGTAAGTGGCTGGAACAGCAGAAACTGGAATTGTCCGACCTACCGGCAGACCATACTGAGCTGCATTATGCGCCTGAGACACTGGTGGCACGCATGCAGTCCTTCGGTTACACGACTGAGACCATGCAGTTTATGTTATTACCAATGGTGTCTGAGGCTCGTGACCCACTAGGGTCGATGGGCAATGACAGCGCTTTGGCCTGCCTATCTGACAAGTCACGTATGATTTACGATTATTTCAAGCAATTGTTTGCTCAGATTACAAATCCACCGATAGATTCGATTCGTGAGGAAGTGGTGATGTCTCTCACGTGCTTTATCGGCCCGGAGAGAAATTTGCTCGAGACAACACCGGAGCATGTCCATCGGCTAGAGCTACATCATCCTATAATTTCTAACGACGAGCTTAAGAATATCAGAAATATCGGTAGAGATGGCTGGGGAACCAAGACCATCGACATCACGTTTGAAAAAGACAGCGATTGCAAGGGCATGTTAGCGGCAATTGACCGGATTTGCGACGAAGCTTCCCAAGCCATCAAGGACGGTTATTCCTTCATCATTCTCTCCGACCGTGATATCAGTGCAGGCCGAATGCCACTTAGCGCCCTTGTTGCCTGTGGCGCAGTCCACCATCACTTGGTGGCCAGTCACGAGCGCACTCGTATTGGCATCATTGTGGAAACAGGCGAGGCACGAGAAGTACATCATCATTGCCTACTCGTGGGTTACGGCGCTGATGCGATTAATCCTTATCTTGCCTTTGAGGCGATTTGGCAGTCTTTAGAGGATGGACTATTAGACAAAAATAGATTTCCCAACAGTTCTTCAATTGTCAAAGGCTACAAAAAGGGCGTCGGCAAGAGCATGTTAAAGGTGATGGCCAAAATGGGTATCTCCACTCTACAATCCTACAAAGGTGCACAAATTTTCGAAGCCGTTGGTCTTGCCGATGAAATCATCAACCGATGCTTTATTGGAACAGCTAGTCGGGTACAGGGCGTTAACTTCTCAGTCCTGTTTGAAGAAATGAAACTGCGTCACGAAGTCGGCTTTCCCGCACGTGACCAAAACCTTATCCCTGTCCTGCCAAACCCTGGAGAAATCCACTGGCGTCGAGGCGGTGATACTCACATGTGGGATCCTGAAACTATTTCTAATCTGCAGGTCGCGAGTCGAACTAACGACGAGAAGGCATACTGGAAATTCGCTGATCATGCGAATTCTGATTCCACGCAGCGTTCCACACTGCGTGGACTTATGGATTTCAAAAAAATCAGCGATCCGTGCAATATTGATGATGTTGAACCGTCATCAGAAATTGTAAAACGATTCTGCACAGGGGCGATGAGCTTTGGCTCTATTTCGTCCGAAAGTCATGAGATGCTGGCAGTTGCAATGAATCGCATCGGTGGGAAATCAAACACGGGAGAAGGAGGTGAAGATGTCGCACGCTTTACACCCATGACCAATGGTGATTCAAAACGGTCAGCTATCAAACAGATCGCTTCTGGCCGCTTTGGTGTCACCATCTGGTACCTCACCAATGCAGACGAACTGCAGATAAAAATCGTCCAAGGCGCTAAGCCGGGAGAGGGTGGAGAGCTTCCCGGTACAAAGGTAGACCAGACCATTGCCAGTATCAGGCACTCAACACCTGGCGTGGGCCTTATAAGCCCTCCGCCGCACCATGACATTTATTCTATCGAGGACATCGCGCAGCTAATCCACGACCTGAAGAATGCTAATCCAGGCGCAAGAATCAGCGTCAAACTTGGTTCAGAGATTGGAGTAGGAACCATTGCTGCAGGCGTCACCAAGGCAAAAGCGGATCACCTAGTGATTGCGGGGCATGACGGCGGCACCGGTGCATCTGCCATCACCTCGATTAAACATGCAGGTCTACCGTGGGAACTCGGTATTGCTGAGACTCATCAGACGCTTGTAAAGAACAACTTACGGTCGCGCGTCGTTCTGCAAACGGACGGACAAATGAAGACTGGCCGCGATATTGCTGTAGCAATCCTATTAGGCGCGGAAGAGATAGGCTTTGCAACCGCACCCCTAGTGACGCTGGGTTGCATCATGATGCGTAAATGCCATCTCAATACCTGCCCAGTGGGCATTGCTACCCAAGATCCAGAATTACGCAAGAAATTTTCTGGCAGCCCAGACTCTGTAGTGAACTATTTCTTTATGGTGGCTCAGGAACTGCGCCTAATAATGGCAAGCCTCGGAATTCGAACTGTCAACGAAATGGTCGGACGTGCCGAGCTGCTCGAGATGCGCCATGCGGTTGATCACTGGAAGACCAGCGGGCTTGATCTCAGTAGCATTCTTACACCCGCAGAAATCACTTATGAGGGAACGCAGGTTTATCAAACAATAGAACAAGATCATGGACTCGATAAGGCTCTTGATAATGTATTGATCGAACTAGCACAGCCTGCGTTAAAAAGCGGACAGAAGGTGAATATCGAACATGATATTATTAATATTAACCGAGTTGTCGGCACTATGCTGTCTCACGAAGTTGCCAAAGCAACGAATGGAGAGCTTCTGCCTGATGACACTATCCACATAAAGCTCAATGGGTCAGCAGGACAAAGCCTTGGCGCGTGGCTGGCCAAAGGTATCACTCTTGAAGTTGAGGGCGACTGCAACGACTACGTTGGGAAAGGTCAGTCGGGGGGAAGGATTATTGTCTATCCACCGAAATCCAGTACGTTTAAATCTGAGGACAATATCCTTGTTGGTAACGTTATAATGTACGGAGCTACCTCCGGGGAATCCTACTTTAACGGTATTGCAGCGGAGCGTTTCTGTGTTCGCAACAGCGGTGCCACCGCTGTCGTTGAAGGTATTGGCGATCACGGCTGTGAGTATATGACTGGTGGACGCGTAGTCGTACTGGGAGAAACCGGCCGAAACTTCGGGGCCGGCATGAGTGGCGGTATTGCCTATGTCTGGAATAAGAATGGAGATTTCGAGCGGATGTGTAATTCGGAAACTTTCGAACTTGAGGCGATGGATACCGACGAGGATATCAATGAGCTGCGAATTCTCATAGAAAATCACAAAAATTACACAGGCTCCGCAGTTGCGAAGGATATTCTAAATAACTGGAAAACTGAGGTCACCCGATTCGTCAAAGTCATGCCAACTGACTACAAACGGGTTCTCGAAGAGATGTCACGAGAAAATATAGCAACCGCTGCAGTGGGTTCCTAGGAAGATTATTTATTATGGGAAAAGTAACCGGATTTAAAGAGTACAATCGAGAGACGGAACCCTACCGTGACCCTGCTCTCCGTATTATCGATTTTAAAGAGCTGTATACCGAGCACAATGAATCACGCCTTCAGACTCAAGGTGCACGCTGTATGGATTGCGGAGTGCCTTTCTGCCAATCAAACAATGGTTGTCCAGTTTATAACCTAATCCCTGAGTGGAATGATTTAGTTTACAACGGAAGGTGGCAGGATGCCCTTGAGCGTCTGCACACAACGAATAATTTCCCGGAATTTACCGGTCGTGTCTGTCCAGCTCCCTGCGAAGGTGCGTGCGTACTTGGCATAACTAGTCCGGCAGTCACCATCAAGAATATTGAATGCGCCATCATCGATCGAGGCTTTGAAGAAGGCTGGGTAACGCCAAAAGTAGCGGGTGACAGTACAGGGAAAACTATTGCCATTATCGGCTCCGGCCCCTGTGGGCTAGCCGCAGCAGAGCAGTTAAATACTGCTGGACACAAGATTACAGTTTATGAGCGAGCCGACCGACTCGGTGGTCTTTTGATGTATGGTATTCCTAACATGAAACTCGAGAAAGATGTGGTGGAGCGCCGTGTACAGCTTATGCGTGATGCAGGCGTCGAGTTCATAGTCAATGCCAATGTTGGAAAAGATATAGATCCCGCCGCGCTCGTCGCGGAAAATGATGCCGTGTTGCTCGCTACCGGAGCGACTTTGGCGCGTGATCTGCCCATCCCCGGTCGCGATGCCAAGGGCGTGCACTTGGCCATGGAATTCCTAACCGCCAACACCAAAAGTCTTCTCGATTCAGGCCTAGAAGACGATAATTATATTTCAGCGAAGGGCAAAAACGTCATCGTTATTGGTGGTGGTGATACCGGCACTGACTGTATAGGCACGTCTTTACGCCACGGATGCAAATCACTGGTAAACTTTGAGCTATTACCAAAACCGCCCGCAGAACGCGCAGACAATAATCCTTGGCCTCTTTGGCCACGTATTTATCGCGTCGATTATGGCCATGCCGAAGCAGAAGAAAAATTTGGCGATGACCCCAGGGTTTACTCCATCATGAGCAAAAAATTCATCCAAGATGATAAGGGTAATCTGACCGGTATTGTTACAGTCAATGTCGACGACCAGCTTAAAGAAATTCCGGATAGCGAGAAGACGTGGGAGGCAGACCTCATCATGTTGTCGATGGGGTTCTTGCAGCCAGAGCACTATATCAACGACGCACTCAGCATGGACGTTGATGGACGAGGCAATTTCAAAGCGACCAAGCAGGACTATCGAACCAGCGTGCCAAAGGTTTATGCTGCATCTGACTGCCGTCGAGGTCAAGACCTTGTGGTACGCGCAATCAATGAAGGACGAGAGGCAGCTCGTGAAATTGATCGCGACTTGATGGGCAGCACCCAACTGCCCTAAGCCAACTTCTCAACTCGGTAGCAAAAGGAGTACGTCTTACTAGGTTTCAGGTACTCGCTGCATTGCTTTTCGTTGCTGTGCTACTCATTGATAACCCGCGCTCAGAGCGCCAAAAAACGCCTTTAAGCATAGCCAGCCCGAGCTGTCTTGCATGGACTGCCAACTGCTTCGCCACGACCTCACCATGGCTATCTACAGAGAATCTCTTTTTGACACTTTCACCGCGATCGTTGGGCCAACTGGCCTCCCAGTACCAGTTTTCTTTGATGCTGCCATCACGACGCTTATAGCGCTTGGCGTAATTGCAGACCCCACTGATACCCGATGTGTTGTTAGAGCGCTTGATATCGCAAAACTCCGAGCGTGTCATAGGCGGATTTTCATAGACAATGTAGTCGCGGCAGCGTCTGGCTGCCTGCAAGGCTTGTAACTGCCCACCATATTTTCGATCCGGAAAATTTTTCACATATCCCTTGCCATGCCGGCGCAAACTTACGCGCCATGCATGCGCTCGATATACCTCGTCATCAATGCGCGATAGGCCGTAGTCATCGTCATTGTGGTTATTTACGTCTAACATACAATTCCAGTAGCTCTTAGCTCTGCCGCCACATTGCGGTTTCAGCCCTCATCGCAGCAGAGATTCCAAAAGAATTTTCTTCAAATAATACTTAGCTTTTCTGTCCAACCCATACAGATCTTCGATCATAATCGCTCTGTTCTGGATTAATGCGCTCAAAGTCTCCGACCGTATTTCAAGACGAATAAGCTGATGCTCGTTAGACGCGCTGGCCGGACGACTCAAATTAGCGATAGCCACACCGCCACGTTCGGCAGTCGGCCTGCTATCCGCGACTGCTACCTGGACTGCAATTTCAGCGTCGAAGACTGTCATTTATGGCCACCTCCGTGGGACTAGTGATAAACCGGCTCTGCCGTAACCCTCTCCGCCCCAATAGGTGCTGTACGAGAGGCTTGTGGCGTGGCGGTACGTTGCCTGTTTTGCGCATTAAGCAGAAGAATATCCACGTAAATACGCGCTTCAAGCTCCGGCCCAATTTTTGACATCGCTTCATTGCGGAGTCGATAGATTGCGGCCTGGCGGATTTCCGTGATCGCATCAGCGCGGCCCATTTTCTCAAGCACTTGTGTAAATCCCTCTAGGGTCTGCATAAACCACTCAAGCCCCATTGCAGGCGGGATCGCCCGAGTTGTCAGGATAATTTCTGCTGTTTCGAACGCGCACCCCATGTGCATCAGTGCCTCCCCCAAATACTCGCGCTCAGTCATCAGTAAGCGACCCGTATCATAAGAGTTGGTGCACCAGTGGAGCGCCTGGTCAGGTCGACTGTGCAGCCACTCGCGATGATTTCCACATAAGAACTTCAGCTTCATATTTCATCTCCTAATGTATTAATTATTGAAGTAACAGTATCCGAAACAATTTATAAATGCAAATGATTCTCATTACTGTTATTAATCGGCTCGCTGTGGTCTTCCCGTGCGGGTCGCTCTGCTCCCAAAACGCGTGTATAAGCAAATTAAAAATGGCACGCCACCGTGCTCGACAGCTCGCGGGCTTCACCGAGCGATACTCACTGCTGCATCGAGCTAAATACTGCAAACACGCTCATCGATGGTAGTATCGCACCGGCGGAGCGCTGACGTTTTCAAGCTGAAGCGTTTGGCGATCACATATTGACCTTTCACATTGTTGCGCATGTTGCATCACTACAAGGAGAAACAATGATTGCGTTACTACCACTCGCGGTCGTTATTGTTGCTATTTTTGTATACTTCTATTACCTGAAATGGCGCGACCAGTGGGTTCGCAGTCGCCCTTTTCCCGACGCATGGCTGGCAGTCCTGAGCGAGAGCCTGAATATTTATTCCTGCTTGTCCCCGCAACAACAGCATCGACTGCGTCAGCTGATTCTCATATTTTTGGCCCGTAAAAAATTTTACGGGTGCGCGGGACTAATTGTGACCGACCAAATGCGAATCATTATTGCGGCAGAGGCATGTCTACTGCTGTTGAATCACGGCTGGGCGGTATACCCAAAACTATCTTCTATTCTCATTTATCCGTCTGCATTCCGAGTAACGCGCGAAGAACTGCAAACGGATGGGGTTGTGGCCTCTTCAGAACACCATCTACTCGGGGAGTCATGGGGCAGTGGCCGAGTCATTCTTTCCTGGGACGACGTTGAAAACGGTGCGACAGATTTTACCGATGGTCACAATGTGGTGTTGCATGAGTTTGCGCATCAACTAGACGCCGAATCCGGGACTACTAATGGGGCGCCTCCACTGCGTCACAATACCTATAAAAGTTGGTCTAAAGTATTTACGGAAAATTTCGAGGACTTAAAAGAGCGCAGTCGAAGGCAGCAAAATACAGTTATGGATACCTATGGAGCGACTAATCCAGCAGAGTTTTTTGCGGTCGCTACTGAGACGTTTTTTGAAGAGCCTCATCAGTTGCATCATAGACGTCCTGACCTCTTTGAGGAACTTTGCCAGTATTACCAACTGGACCCTCGAAACTGGCACCCACACAACGCGAGCCACAGCGAAGGCACTCATACGGAATAAATCGAATGCGGTAATAGCGTGTGCAGACTATGGGCGATCGACTTCAGCAAGGGTAATCGCCACCGTAGCGAATACGGACACTTGCCAATGAGAAACCATTCGCTACACTCAACTATTATAAGTAGCTAGATCAGGGAGGCATTAAATGAAAAATCATGACTTATCGCGCGCACTGATACTTTTCGCATTATTAGGTGTTTTTAGCTGTGGCCGAGGTTGGGCAGCAGAACCGCAAACACTCCAGACACAAATGAGTATGTCAGGAGATATGGACGTAGACGTCATAAGGGCCAACATTCGCGATAATATATTCACGGTCGTGCTGGTCTATCGCAATAATGGCGAAGACAGGGCTAAACTTTATTACAATTTTGGTGAAGTCTACTACATAGACGATACCGAAAAGAAAAAATATCATGTACTACGAGACAGTAAAAATAAGTGGCTAGGTGCACCCATGAACAGTGCAGGCGATATCAGTAAGAAAATTGCTGTTGGCGGCAAACAATTAGTATGGTTTAAATTCCCTGCCCCACCGGCAACCGTCAACTCCGTAAACTTAGTAATACCAAACGTACTGCCGTTTGAGGAATTGGCCGTCACGCGATGAGCACGTTGCTGAGGCGGACCGCTTCCAGCGCTGCAGTCGCTTCGGCAATTCTCAGCATAGGCGCTATCGCATGGGAGATAGAACAGTCAGACGACCCCCTTGCGCACGAGGCCGCCAAGGCATCGCTAATGACAATGGGAGCCAATCACGGTGCGCGGTCGCTTATTGAGGACATTCGCACCATAGAGGGCTTGGATACTCCAATCGATGGCCAAGGCCTGACTCTTCTTAGCACCGTCGTTGAACTGAATCAGGCTATCACCGACCTAGGCGCCAATGTGAACGAAACAGAGATCACTGTGGCCCTATCCAACGACATACTTTTTGATTTTGATAAAGCCGAAATCAAGCCAATAGCGGCAACTGAGCTAGAAAAATTAGGGCTCATTATACGAGAAAAACGCACGGGCCACGTTGTTATCATTGGCCACACTGACGCCACAGGCAGTCAGAGCTATAATATGAGACTGTCCGATCGCCGCGCCAAGGCCGTCAAAAACTGGCTTATTCAATATGCCCAAATTAATACTGAAGTGATTAAGACAGAAGGGCTAGGCGAAACTCAGCCTATCGCTCCAAACGTTAAAGCCGATGGTAGCGACGACCTTGCAGGGCGGGCTAAAAATCGTCGGGTAGACATCACAATTCAGAGTCAGGAAACCTTTAAATAGTGCGCGCTCTGCAATCGGTCCAATCGCCTTACAAAGCGGCAGCGGATACTTTTTAGTAATAAGTTTTCCTGCTGGCTGGCTAACGATCTTGAGCCGCTTGAGCTTTTTCCTACCTGACAAACAGTACCTCGCCCTTAACGCCGCTACCGGAAACTAATTCACGCAAATACCGGCTACCGATCTGGCAGGCATTCAAGCTTTGCCGCGACCTGGTCGCATTATGGTTCAGGGGCCCCTCAGGATATAAGTGACTATGGCCTTTGTGCGACGACTGAATCGAATCGTTCAAGCAGACAGACAGAAAAATCACTGATCGCGGTGTCGCACCAGCCGCAACCGGAGCGAGCATAGCTCTCAAACGCTTACGCCGAGTGAGTCCACTCCTGTATCGTTGAGGTCTATCAATGACACCACTCACTTTCCAATGACAACAATGTTAAGATAATAGAAGTATTCTTGTATGCATGTATCCGCAGGCCCTTAACGCAGGTTCGGCGGGTTGATAAGTGAGAGTTAGATGTACGAAATTCTTTCTATAGCAATTGCGATTACCCTATCGACCTCTGTATTTATTTGTGTCAAATGGGGTAATGTGATCTGTGTTGGAAAAACGCCAGTGTCGCTGCTGGCTTTTTCTGCGATTTTATTCACTTCTGGACTAGATGTTGGCTTAATCATGTTCCCCCTCGTGGAGTTTCCGATCTATGCCACGGAAGAGGCTTACAACTTCACCAATCCTTTGGCAATTGAATTTGGTTTTTGGGGCTTTCTCGTTTGGGCCTTCTATTTTTTAACCACTTTTTATTTTTGCATTGTTGAGCCCAAAATAGGACTCTTTCAGTACCGAGCTATCCGCTGGGTAAACAACCTCATTATTATCGCCACGTGCGCATTCACAGCGTATTTGTTCCTCAGTTATGCGCCCACTTATATTGAGGGAATTTCGTCACTCCAGCAGTACCTACTAGTAGGTTTGATTATTTTTATGGCGGTTTTTTCAAGCACACATGTCCGCTATATAAAGTTCCTCAGCCTAACCTCTAGCGCTTTATTCCTGCTGCTAACAATAGTTATGCTGGGCGCATCTGGAGCGTCGGTTCCCGCCTTTGTAGAATCGGCGGCAAACCTCACTGGCTATTTTGAAAATATTCACTATTTCGTAGGACCTGTAAGTGACTATCATGGCTGGTACTTATTCTGGTGGTTCGCTTGGAGTATTATGATCGGCCAGTTTGTAGCTCGATTTGTCAGTGGAATAAAAACCTGGCAGTTACTGATTGCCCTGTTGGTAATACCCTCCGTTGCCATAGCACTCTGGTTTTCAACACTCTACTACTATTTTTCGAACGAAATTCCCGTGACAGGTCTGCTGCGCTGGGCGATGGTGGTACTGGGCGTCATTTTTGTAATCAACTCACTGGACTCGCTCATACGCCTGTATACCGACAACTTAGGTGTCAACACAGAGGGTCTAGGACTCACCCGATACGTTGGGGGGAATTTTTTACTACTCGGCTGTCTAGTATTACTCTATCAGCTGACCCCGCTTAAAATTGAGTGGGTGGGTTTAATAGTAATCGGTTTATATCTCGCTATTTATATTCTGCTTTTCAAGAATAGAAGAAAGCTTCGTGAAAGCTTTATCTTCGCAAAAAATCGTCCGCAAAATTAAGATGATAAGAATAAAAAGAAAAATTACGCAATACGATTATATCGTTATCGGCGCTGGCTCTGCTGGCGCGATTGTGGCATCCCGCCTCAGCGAAGACCCAAACTGCACTGTTTTACTTGTGGAATGCGGCGGCAGCGATCGTAGCGTTTTTATTCGCATGCCCTCTGCACTGGGCATCCCAATGAACAGTAAAAAATACAACTGGGGGTTTGAGTCTGTCCCGGAGCCGCATTTAAATAACCGACGTATGAATTGTCCACGGGGGAAAGTACTCGGCGGTACGTCATCAATAAACGGGATGGTTTACGTCAGGGGACATGCACACGACTATGACGAATGGGAGTCATGTGGTGCTGCGGGTTGGAACTATCAAAGCTGCCTACCGTACTTTAAAAAGCTAGAAAACCATACATGCGTTGACAGTGAATACAGCGGCCGCGAGGGACCTGTCGCGATCAGCGGCGGCAATAATATGAGCAATCCGCTTTACCGAGCGTTTATTGATGCTGGTGTCAACGCAGGCTATCGTGAAACAAGCGATTATAATGGTTATCGGCAAGAAGGATTCGGTCAAAAATTCATGAATGTGGATAGTGGAATCCGTGCATCCACTAGTCATGCTTATTTAAAAAAAGCTAGAAAGCGCAGTAATTTTACTTTAATAAAGCATGCTTTGGTAAAAAAGATTATGTTTGCTGGCAAAGTCGCAACCGGGATTCGTTGCGAAATTTCCGGCTCGACTCATGAATTTACTGCGCGGCGGGAGGTAGTCCTCAGCGCTGGGGCAATCGGATCACCACATTTACTACAGGTATCAGGAGTGGGGCCAGAGGCCGTGTTACGAGCAGCTGGAATCGAGCTTATACATGCTTTGCCTGGAGTTGGTGAAAATTTGCAAGACCACCTTGAGTTCAATTTTCAGTACCGCTGTGAACAGCCCATAACCCTTAACAGCCAATTGGGGTTATTCAGTAAAGCCCTGATCGGCTCACGATGGCTGTTATTTAAAACAGGGTTAGGCAGAAGCAACCATTTTGAATCTTGTGCCTTTATCCGCTCGAGGGCAGGAGTTATGTGGCCCGACATTCAATATCATTTTTTACCAGGGGCGATTACCTATGACGGTGGGGTCGCATTTAAAGGGCACGGATTTCAAGTGCATGTTGGCCACAACAAGCCCACCAGCCGCGGTCACGTGCGAGCAATGTCAGCGGATGTGACGCAGCACCCCAAAATACTGTTTAACTATCTGGCGACAGAAAATGACAGGCAAGGATTTCGCGACTGCGTGCACTTAACGCGAGAAATCATGAACCAACCCGCGATGGATCCTTATCGAGGGGAGGTGATACAGCCTTCGAATAAGGTTCAAAATAATGAACAAATTGACGCCTTCATACGAGAGTCAGTTGATAGTGCCTATCACCCTGCTGGTACCTGTAAAATCGGGACTGACGCTATGGCGGTCGTAGATTCAGATCTCAAAGTCAAAGGCCTTACAAACTTGCGCGTAATTGACTCGTCTGTATTTCCCACAATTCCTAACGGAAATCTTAATGCACCAACTATGATGCTCGCTGAGCGCGGCGCAGATTTAATCAAAGGCGCCAGAAAGCCTTCAATATCAGTAGCTGTCTACATTGATGAGTTGTGGCGTATCCAACAAAGAGAGTGCGCAGCGATGCGTTAATGCCTCATCAAGAAGTTGATCCAAAGGCACTCATGGAGCGTACGGTAACACTTATAAGTACGCTGCCGCATCACCTATTCATATCTCTAAAAGAAGCATTTATGCATAAGACTGGTTTATTTTGGTTTAATACAGATTTACGCATGGTCGATAATCCTGCACTTGTGCAAGCTTCCCGTGAAGTGGAGCACCTAATCTGCTTTTACTGCCTATCACCAGTTTCCCGCGAAAAAACATCACCAAATTCGTTATCCGCGCATCGACTACAGTTTCTTCAAGAAAGCCTGACAGAATTGGACAGTAACCTACAACAGCTTGGACAAAAGCTACAGGTCATTTATGAGTCTGCTCCAGAAGCAATTGCGCAGCTAATAACACTCCATGACATCAGTGCAATCTACCGGAGTTCCTCCCCAGATTATTCCATCAATGAAGACTGGAGGTTGCTCAAGGAACGCTACTCGATGATAAAATTTGTTCAACAAGGCAGCAGCAGCTTAATTAGCCCGGCTCAATTGACTTTTCCTCTCGAAGAGCTTCCCACTAGCTTTACCAAATTTCGACGTAAGGTAGAGTCTATTCAGATCAATGACGCTGTTGCCGCTCCGACGTCGCTACCTCGACCCCCAACACGTATTACAACTAGTCAATGGCAGCGAAATTTTCCAGCATTCAGAAAGAATCCTAGTTCGCTCTTCAGCGGTGGTGAAGTTCAGGGAACAAAGCATTTATGTAATTACTTTGGCCGAAATTTAGCCAGCAGCTATAAGCAAACTCGGAACGAACTAGACGGTATGGATTATTCAACCAAATTTAGTCCTTGGTTAGCCAATGGGTGCTTATCTGCAAGGACAGTGATGACGGCGCTATCACACTATGAACAGTCTGTAGAAAAAAATGAATCGACCTACTGGATTTACTTTGAACTTTTATGGCGAGACTACTTTCATTTTTATGCTTTGAAATACGGCGTTCGGCTATTTTCTTTTGATGGGATTAAACGACAGAAGCCAAGCACAAGTTATTATGCCGAGCGCTACCAGAAATGGTGTCAGGGCAATACGCCCTACCCTATTGTAAACGCTTGCATGAATCAGCTTAATAGCACCGGTTACTTGTCGAATCGTGGACGGCAACTCGTGGCTAGTTGCTTTGTTCATGAACTTAATTTGGATTGGCGCTATGGAGCTGCCTATTTAGAACGACAACTGATCGACTATGATGTCGCTTCTAACTGGGGTAACTGGCAATATCTAGCCGGAGTCGGATCTGACCCCAGAGGACACCGTCAATTTGATCTTTCTAAGCAAGCTAAAGTTTATGATCCAGGCAATGTTTTTATAAAAAAATGGGCCGGAGAGAATTGCTCGGCAATACTCGACTCGGTAGATGCTGCCGACTGGCCAATATCAGACTCCGCTACAGCAGAACGAATATGAATAAATTCCACACTATCAGGCTTATCCTCGGCGATCAGCTAAATCGCAACCACTCTTGGTATGAAAGAACAGATGACGGCATTCTCTATGTTATTGCTGAACTTCACCAAGAGGCGACTTACGTTACTCATCACATCCAAAAGCTTTGCAGCTTCTTCGCCGCTATGACTGATTTTGCCCAATCTCTAACAGAAGATTGCCATACTGTTAAGCACTTCAGCCTGGATGACACCGTAAAGTATGACAGTCTCAACCAAATGATTGTCAGTTTATGTGAACATCACAACGTCGATAGTTTTGACTATCAGGCTCCCGATGAATTTCGTTTGATGGAGGAGATACAAAGCTTGGACTTAGGACCTAAAGTCCGCATAACTTGCTATGACAGTGAGCATTTTTTGCTGCCGAGAGGGGAGTTTAAAAAATATATCAACGCGGGCAAGCATAACCGCATGGAATCTTTTTATCGCAAGATGCGCAAGCGCTTCAATATTCTGATGGCGAAAGATCAGCCGCTTGGCGACCGTTGGAATTTCGATGGCGATAATCGGAAAAAACTCAAGCCTGCGGACGCCGCGGTAGTTCCAGAGCCGTTGCTGTTTAGCAATGATGTCGCCGGAATCCTGCAGCGTATTGAGAAACACAAGATAAAATCTTTAGGGAAAGCAACCGACAATTTACCCTGGCCTATAAATCAGTCGCAAGCCATGCAGTTGCTACACTTTTTTTGCGAGATCTGCCTACCAAACTTCGGGCGCTTTCAAGACGCCATGACTAAGCATGGTGAAAGCCGCTGGAGCCTCTACCATTCTCGGCTTTCTTTCGCGCTGAACAGTAAGATATTGCATCCCATGCAGGTAATTGAAACAGCCATTGAATACTTTCAGCGCGCAGACGGCAGTGTTGACTTAGCTCAAGTTGAAGGTTTCGTGCGCCAGATTCTTGGGTGGCGCGAATATATTCGAGCCGTTTATTGGGTGAACATGCCTGATTATTCTAAGCGCAACGAACTTAATGCTCAGCGTAAGCTGCCCGATTACTATTGGACGGGAAAAACTAAAATGGCCTGTATGCAGCAAGCCATAGATCAATCGCTGGATTATGCGTATGCACATCATATTCAGCGACTGATGGTGACGGGAAATTTCGCTATGCTTGCTGGCGTGAATCCCAATCAAATCGACAACTGGTACTTAGGCATTTATATAGATGCCATTGAATGGGTAGAAATGCCCAACACCAGAGGTATGAGTCAATTTTCTGATGGAGGCCTCGTTGCTACCAAGCCCTATGCCGCTAGTGGGAGCTATATCAACAAAATGAGTGATTACTGCGGTGACTGTCATTACAGCGTCAAAGAACGTTTTACTGAAGAGGCCTGCCCTTTCAACAGTTTGTATTGGGATTTTATGCAGCGCCATGGAGACATCTTCTCTCGCAACCCCAGAACTGCAATGGCCTATCGCACATGGGAGAAAATGGATTCAGAGGTTAAGAGCAATATTTTAGCGCGGGCTGAGCACTGCTTAGAGAACATAGAAAGCCTATAACCCGACAGCATGCACAACCACGCAATTCTAGTAATGGTAAATATTGATTGCGTAGCCAATAACATGCCTTTTTTTAGTCCTCCACGGGAATCGGGGTCCAGTAGATGCGCACAGTTTTCTTGCCAAACGCTATCGCTGCGTCGCGATCCAATCCCATAAAAATATCAATGCGTTCGGTGAATCGTTTATTCAGTTTGTCGCGCACCAGATAATATCCGGGAAAACCATCAATTCTGACTTTCGTATTGTGCACTAATCCGCGTTTGATCAGATCGCGCGAAACAGCGATGGAGGGAACAGTCACGTCAAGTTTGTCACCCCACGCCCCAATCTCTGGATTGCCTTGTGTCTGACCAGGCAAGGCATTATAGGCGGTTCCGACTACCTCCAGGGTCATCTGATCACGAGCACATGAACTAGTCATCAGAGCGAAAGAAAGGAGCAGCAAATAAGACAATATTTTCATAAAGCGCTATTCAACGATTTCATCTGGATGCTGACACCACTGCCCGCCAGCCATCACAGCAACTAAAAAAAAACATCATACTACACACCGACAGTATAATGACGACATAGCAGACTAATACTGATATTTGAGCATGTAGCATGCCGAAAAATCAGTCAAGAGCATCAATGAAATACTCTCATCGATCATGTCATGTATGGGACAACACAACGCATGTTTCTAACCAATATAGAATCAAGAAAATTCAATCACCATTCGCCCACTTCTAACGACTAACCCCTAAGTCGACTATTAGACAGGACGTGCAGAAAGGACTTGTCTTATAGTAAAATGTGTTCCAAAACAGGTTTCATGTTCCCATACGCGGGCCACTAAGGTAGATAGTTACCAATGCAGAAAGCAATTTTAAGGCGCTCTATTCCGGTGCTGGTGTTAGCGGGTTGTATCGCGGTTGCTTTTCTCATGGTTGCCAGCAGATCAGAATTACCGCAGCGCGATACTGTGGCGATACCGCCACTCGTTGAAGTGTTAACCGTCGAGCCAGGGTCAGTTACCGTTACCATAGTGTCCAGAGGAACCGTGCGTGCCAAGCACGATATCGAACTTGTCAGTGAAGTATCGGGGCGTGTTATTGAGGTAGCACCAGAGTTTGTCGAGGGAGGCGCAGTGCTGCAGGGGCTCCCGCTGTTACGTATTGACCCCATAGATTATGAAGTTGCATTGTCGGTGGCGAAAGCGGGGTTAGCCAGTGCCGAATTATCTTTAGCAGAGGTTCAGGTGGTATTAATGCGTGCAGCGATTGATGAGGGCAAGGCTCAGGTGCAGGCGTCCAAAGATAGACTGCGTCAGGCAGAGGTAGACCTCCAAAACACCACCATAGCAGCGCCTTTCGATGCCATTATTGACAGTAAGCGGGTTGATCTCGGGCAGTACGTGCAAGCCGGAACCGCTATCATGCGCCTGCTAAGCACCGGCAGTGTAGAGATCAGATTACCGGTGCTCGCATCCGATATTGGCTTTTTAAGCTATGGGAAGTCTGCTGATGGCAGTTGGCCAAAAGCTCTATTAACGGCCAATTTCGGCAATATTGACACGCAGTGGATAGCCCGACTAGTGCGGCTAGAGCAACGTGTTGACGAGGAGACTAGAGTATTCTATCTGGTTGCTGAGGTCGATAGCCCCTATGATACCAGTCGCCACCCAAATCCATTGACTGTTGGATTATTCGTGGAAGCTGACATTGAAGGAAAACCTATTCCTAATGCCGTCGCGATCCCTAGATCAGCTTTGTACGGTGATAACACTGTTTTTGTAATTGAGCAGGGCAGTTTGCGAAGACAGCATGTGGCCGTGTTACGGAGAACTCAAGACAGCATCATCGTAGGTGACGGCCTATCCGCCGGCGATCAACTCGTGCTTTCACGCCTCGATACTATGGTAGACGGCATGCCTGTGGACGTGGCGCAGTAGTATGGACTCTCCCCAAGAGAGAGGCCTTATTGCCTGGATGGCCAATAACTCGGTGGCTGCAAATCTCCTTATGTTGGTGATTATGGTTGGTGGTTTGGCCTCTATAGACGGTATTACTAAAGAGGTATTCCCAACTTTTTCCACTGATACCGTAACGATCACAGTCCCTTATCCGGGAAGCTCTCCGGAAGAAGTGGAAGAAGGGATTGTGCGCAAGATTGAGGAGGCAGTACAAGATATCGTCGGCGTGGATGAGATCCGCTCTGTCTCGGCTGAAGGCGTCGGCGTAGTAACAGTACTGCTTGAACCCGGAACGCCAATGGACAGGGCAGTCGGGCAGATTAAAACCAGAGTAGATAGCATCGCCGCATTTCCGTTGGATGCCGAAAGACCCGTAGTAGATGAAGTACTTGTGCGGACGAGAGCGATGCGACTCACACTGTTCGGCGCACTCGAAGAGCGGCAACTGAAAGATCTTGCTGAACAGCTGCGGGATGAAGTGCTGCTGCTTCCTGGCATTACTCAAGTTACGATCACCGGTGCACGCGACTATGAAATATCCATAGAAGTGTCTGACCCCGAACTGCGTCGCTACGGCCTGTCTTTCAGTGATGTAGCACAAGCCGTGCAGGCGAGATCCCGCGACCTCCCGGGAGGAAAGTTACGAACAGAAACCGGCTCGATCACACTGCGCTCTGTTGGACAAGCCTATAATGGTGATGATTTCGCAGCATTAACATTGGTCAGCCGAAGCAATGGCACCCGAGTAACGCTGGGAGATGTTGCGACGGTGCGTGATACGTTTGCTGAACAACCGGTGCTGAGCCGTTTCAACGGCCAACCTGCCCTTACTCTAGAAGTGGACCGAGTAGGTGATCAGGACGTACTGGCAATGACTAAAGATTTACGCTTATTTGTCAAACGCAAACAGGCACAGCTTCCTGCGGGTGTAAAACTAACAGCTTGGTCTGATCAAAGCGTGATTCTTCATGGGCGGATTCAGTTAATGCTCAAAAGTGCATTGCAGGGCGCCGTATTGGTTATGCTTACACTTGCATTGTTCTTAAACATATCGCTGGCATTTTGGGTGATTCTGGGGGTGCCTTTTTCATTTCTGGGCGCGCTCTTAATCATCAACCTAATGGGCCTACCCGTTTCTATTAATGTAATCTCGGTGTTTGGGTTCATCCTTGTCCTAGGCATGCTCGTAGATGATGGCATCGTCACGGCAGAAAGCGCTTATGCCCAGCTAGAGGAGGAAGATCAGGGTCTAGACAGCATTGTTAGAGGTGTAAGAAAGGTCACAGTAGCAACAATTTTTGGCGCGATGACGACAATGCTGGCTTTTGCACCAGCTTGGTTCGTGCAGGAAGGTTTTTCGATGATTCTCTCGCACATTGTGCCTGTCGTGATATTGAGTCTACTGTTTTCGCTACTGGAAACAAAATTGATACTGCCGTCACACTTGCGACATATCCGTATATCTTCTAAACCCAAGCCCCGCCCTACCCTAGGCGCGAAATTCTCAGCTGTGCAGCAGGCCTGCACCACTGCGTTACAAAAATTTGCAGGTACCCATTATCGATCGGCACTAAACCTCGCGGTGCACTATCGCTATATCACTCTATCACTGTTTTTCGGCGGTTTGATCATTTGTCTGGCGCTGGTCCCGGCAGGCATTGTCAGATTCGTATTTTTCCCCAATATCCCCTCTGACTCGATCACTATTAACCTGAAAATGCCACAGGGTACACCGTGGCAGAAAACCCATGATTATACGCTGCGCATCGAGCAGGCTGCAGTAGATATGAACATGCGCTATCAACAACAGACTAACTCCGAAGAAGGTGTTATTTTGCAGTTGATGTCACTGTCGACAGAGGATACAGAATCACGAGTAACGGTAGAGTTACTACCGAGCACTGAGCGGACTATCACGTCTGTTGAACTCGCCCGTTGGCTGCGGGAAAGCCTAGGGGGACTTAGTGGCATACAGTCACTGACCTTCGATGCTAACGCCGGGCCTTCCGGATCTGCCGTTAATGTCGAACTCGCGGGTCAGGATCTTGGTATGTTGCGTGAAGCAGCGAGAGCACTGAAGGCGGCATTGCTTACCTATCAAGGCGTCTATGATATCAGAGACAGTTTTGATGCGGGCGGACCGGAACTCGACATAAGCGTAACTCCCCAAGGCGACGCTCTTGGGCTAGGCCAGGTTGAACTCGCAACACAAGTGCGCCACGCTTTTTTCGGTGCAGAAATTCAACGCCTGCAGCGTGGTCGCGATGAGGTTAGAGTATACGTGCGCTTTCCAGCAGCAGAAAGAGCGACTCTGGAGTCGTTGCGATCCATGTGGATTGATGTGCCCGGTCGAGGCAAAGTGCCGTTTGAGGTAGTCGGCAAAGCAACAGAACGAACCGGAGTCAGTGTCATTAATCGCTTCAATCGACAGCGTGTGGTCAACGTCGAAGCAGATATCGACAAATCCGTTGTGGAACCGAGCCAAGTCAATCAGGCCATTACTAACGATTTATTACCTAAGATCTTACAGCGTTATCCGGGCATTTCACCACGCTTAAGCGGTGAGGCAGAAGAACAAGCGGAGACCACAGATACTTTAGGCTTGGGCCTTGTCGCAGTCTTACTGATGATTTATGCCGCGCTGGCAATACCACTGCGAAGCTATGCTCTGCCTCTCATTATCATGTCGGTAATACCCTTCGGTTTAGTGGGCGCCATATTGGGGCACCTCATTCTAGGCAACAGCGTAAGCGTACTGTCTGCCATTGGGATGATCGGATTGAGTGGCATTGTTGTCAATGATAGCTTAGTCATGGTGGACCACATCCGCTCGCGCATCAGCGCCGACGGACAGCATTGGCGGGACGCGGTTATCGACGGTGGAGTACGTCGATTCCGTCCCGTTGTGCTGACTTCAGTGACAACCTTCATGGGCTTATTGCCTATTCAGCTTGAGACTTCGTTACAGGCACAATTTGTCAAACCAATGGCAATATCCATCGCCTTTGGTGTGCTATTTGCCACATTCATAACGCTATTTCTGGTGCCGGTCTTATATTTTATAGGGAGAGATATCAGCAAGTTTTTCGGCAGAGTCGAACGTGAATCGGACGACAGTCAAAAGATTACGGTTTAATCATAATTGGCATTCTGCATAGACTAAAGCAATTGCTTCGGGGATACCGCGCAAAGCCGGCTCGTCCATCGCTATTCATTCGGTAGTGCTCTGCGGCGCGAAGATTGCACCCGTTAACCTAAAACATCCCTCGTTACATTCAAGAAGTATAAGTCTATCTTAGCAACCCATCCTCATGTCTTGATGAACTCACTATGAAGAACAACCATCCACACCTAGGTTCTCATATTCTTGGGGATTGAAATCGTCTCCAAGGAATAAGGTCTTATATGCCATGCAATACTCATCTTGATCGGCAAAGCTTTTATCGGAAAACAGGCGTTGCTTCAGGTCATCAATGCTAATCTGCTCTGACGACATACGAATGCCGTCGCCCAGCACACTGTCGAGAATCATCAAACGTTGATTGCCATCTTCCCCGTTTGTCCAACTGGTCCACTCCTGCTCCTCTCCATCACGGCCGCTGCCGGGCTTACCGTTGTATGCGAACTCGGCCCAGTAAGACATCATACTGGCAGACAGTGCATCCCGAGCCGCGTGAGTTTCCGGCGGATACATCACGCTGAAGGGCTTGGGGAAGTTACCAAAAACATAGGGCAATTCCAGGGCATGGGCAGCACCCAATAAGTCGCGCAAATCGAGCAACCCAAAATCACGTAGATCCTTGGCGTCAAAACGGTAAGCGAAAACATTGTCTCCCTGACCAGAGCGCATTACTGTGGCCAGTCGATCCACGCCGATGACTTTCCAACGATCAGTACTGTAACGATTGAACTTGTCATAACGCTGCAGATCTTTAATACCAATGGGAATACCCATCAGCATGTTGACCATGTCAGGATTAAAACTGAGGAACAACTTCATTTCATCGAGATTGGTACCCAGCATTACTGGAACCGCATTGTAATTGGCTGGATCAGAGAACAGCTGTTCGGAGTTAATAGCCGCGGGTAACACATAGCCATCGCCAATTAAGTCCGGCAGCGTGGTGATAGGACCGCCGTCTTCATTGCGATAAGCGGCCATTATTTGAGCCGTAGATTTTTCTCGCAGATACTGAGCTAGCGCTGTTGCGGACATTGCTTCCTGTCTAGCTCTAGCGTCCGTCGCGTCCTCCGCAGAGCCGTCAAGGATGAACAATTGATTGACAATCTCACGCGAGCTGAGACGGCTACCGGCGTGTTCGTCATCAACGTAGTTTTCAGCTGTCGATAGAGGCTCAATATCCAGCCCACCGCTCTGCACGATCGCACCGTGAAATAGTCCTGTAGCAAGCGGTGAAGCCATCAAAGCAAGGACATTCCAGCCACCAGCCGATTCGCCAAAAATAGTAACCTTGTTAGGATTCCCGCCAAAGCGGGCGATATTGTCTCTGACCCATTCAAGCCCTTGAATCTGATCAAGTGTACCGTAATTACCTGAACTATCTTCAAGCGATGTATCTGCTGAACGCAGCGCAGGGTGCGACAGCCAGCCAAAGTTACCCAAACGATAATTAATACTTACCAAAACCACCCGATAACGCGAGGCCAACTGTGAGCCCTCATAGAGAATCGTGCTACCACTGCCACGGGTATTGGCACCACCATGAATCCAATACATGACGGGCAAGTTGTTGGCATTCGCAGGCGCAAATACGTTAAGAAATAAGCAATCCTCGTTACCATCCACCGACAGATTTTCACTCGACGCGGAGCGAGGCTGGGTGGCGCATTCATTGCCGGCGACGAGCGTCTGCAATTGCCCCTCCCAGGGCACGACGGGACGCGGTGCTCTCCAGCGTAGTCCTCCTACGGGCGCCTCCGCATACGGAATCCCCTGCCACACTGACACACCCAAATCATTCTGATAGCCGATTATTTCACCACCTTCAACTGTTCTTACTGTCTCTTGAGCAGGTACGTATGCCGCTAAGTCATCTGGAGCGAGCCACATGTATCCAGCGACACCAACCAGTAAAACCAAAGCGATCACGGAAGTTAGTATAGTCAACACAGTCTTCATTAAGCGTTATCCTAATAGGCTAGTTTCAGCAGCATGCTGAATCTTTCTGGGGCAGAATATGTCAATTAGCCCTCCCCCAATGCATGCACCAGCGCCGCAGCAACATCATCGGCCTGCCCAAAGGTCATATTGTGGTTAGCGTTTTTAATTGCAGTTAATTTCATATGGGGAATATCCTCTTTCATAAGGCCAGCGCCGTCAAAGGGAACGACTTCGTCAGCAGTACCCCAGATAGTCCACACATCAATGTCAGTGCCACCGACTATACGATAGCGCTCCGACAAATCTGCCATTGGAAAATATCGCAATGTAGAGAGTAGAGAATCAGTATAGCCTGCAAAGGCTGCCTGCTCGTCAAATTTTTCTAGCATACTTTCCGGCGCTCTACCGGCATTAATTTCAGACTCAATACCCCGGCGCGCATAACGCGTACCAAAAACGGTTGCCAGCCACTCTCCAACGACTGGCATCGCCAGCGGCGAGGCCTCAGGCGAATTACGCATATATCCGGCGGGGGCGATAAGTACTAGCCGACTAACTTGATCGGGATATGAGGCCGCAAAGTCAACTACATTAGCGCCACCCATCGAGTAGCCGACCAACGTCAAAGGCGTATTCAGATTTAGGCCTTCAATCAGGCCTGCGAGCTCGCTGTTGTACAAGGCAGAATCATACGGGCCTTCGGGTCTATCGGAAAACCCTCTTCCTAAATGGTCAAAGCTAATAACTTGATAGCCGGCCGCCAAAACAGCAGGTATCGCCTGCTCCCAAACAAACTTAGGCGTGCTAAATCCGTGAACGAGTATCACTACAGGTGCGTCAACGGGTCCCTCACGGGTATAAGATAGGACGCCGTAATCCGTCCGCAGGTAACTGCCGCCATGTTCGTTTCGAGCTGCGTGATCTAAATCCTTCAAACCAGCGCGCGTCACCCCGAAGCTGACTGCTGCGAGCGCTAAAACAAACACCACCAGTAGGACAAAAGATTTGACCGCAAGTCTCATCAACAGACCTCCCTAGACTTATTTTGCTAGCGTAGCACGACTGCCTAAATCTCAGAAGCTTGTATGAGGCTTGAAGGGTCAGAGCGCAAGCTAACGCGCGGTAGACTATTGTCCGTGGTACTCGCTTCGCTCCATTGGCAGCGTCTCCACAACGGCGGCTACCAGAGCATCTCCGTATCTGATCTTTTTGTTTCAATATAAGCCGCACCACCAACCATTTAATACTTGTCGATATTCAAGTATAGATAGACTATACTTAACTTTCGCTAATTTAATTCAATTACATTCCATGCGGAACACCTTAGAAATGAACAAAGAAACACGGCGACTCGCTGTCACTTGGGTGCTTCAAGAGTGGAGCGTAGTGAGCGTAAGTTCGGGAAAAAAGCGTCAGGCCTGCAACGGCAATGCCGTTATTTATAAAGACGACGAGTTCGACTACTTCGACGCTGAAGTTCAATTACAGCAAACGGCTAAAAAATCGATAGCATTGGTCTGGGGCAATGATGCACCGCACACTATGCGTCTGCGTAACAGTCTTAATCAAATGATCGCGCAGTTTGCGCCCTCAAATCAGTGCAGATCGAATTAAAAAATACTGCACAGACTGAAGACTGAACCGGATTTTCTTGGTAGCCCACGGTTGTAAACTGAGAAAGTGCCTATAAAGCACTAAAGAGTAAAAAAATGGTTCAATTACTGGCAACTGACACTACAACTAAGGAAGTACTGAAGTGGCAAGGTGTTCACCTGATCCATTTTCAAGGCTCTGCCTGCTCGCAGAAAACGCGTATCTTCCTGAACTTAAAAGGTATCAATTGGGAGCCCCATCCACTCAATTTGGCAACACAGGAGAACTTTGAACCATGGTTCCTCGGCATTAATCCACGTGGCCTCGTGCCAGTGTTAGTGCACGACGGTACCGTGCATATTGAAAGCAACGATATTTTGCAGTATCTAGAAGAGTACTTTCCTGAACCAAACTTAATCCCTGCCGCTTTACGCGATGAGATCACTGACAGCCTGCAAGAAGAAGACAATCTGCATCTGGATTTACGCGCACTGACGATGCGCTTTGTTCTGCCAAAATTTCTGGCCCAGAAGAAGCTCAAATCGCTGGCAGCGCTAGACCGCGACGCAGGTACCATCAGAGGGCAAAAAGACACACACAAGAAAATAGAGCTTAACTTCTGGCACGATTACGCAAAACAAGGAATTACTGATGATGGCGCCCGTAAAAGTGCTCGAAGGTTTCATGCAGTCTATAAAAAATTAGAGCAACGTCTCGTCGGCCAGTCTTATCTGTGCGGCTCGGAGATAACCTTACTGGATATCGCATGGTTTATTTACACACACAGGTTGAAGGAAGCTGGCTATCCGTTTGCGCAACAGCATCCGCAGACCACAGTGTGGTATCAGACTTTGCTCGCTAGGCCAGAGTTTGCCAAAGAAGTGCAATCGCCGCCGCCACTAAAAATGATAACCGCAGTCCTGCACCTGACGCAACGCCTGAAAAAAAATACCCTGTGTCACGTTGCTGGCTTCGCAGACAAATGAAGAACACTGAGAACTGAAATGATTCCAATGATTTTTTGTATAACCCTACTGGCGGGTCTCTTGTACTGGTTTCTCTGGGAAAAGAGCCACCGAAAAACACGCGATATGCCCGCCGGCATCCATCAGGATATATCTCTGCCTTTTACACAGCAGTACGAGCTCTATCACAACAATCTGTCACTGTGCTCGAAGAAGGTACGTGCATGCCTAGCAGAACTAAATATCGACTATAAGGCCCACCCTATTGAACTGATTGAAACCGGCAGCTACGAAAATATTGGCCGGGACTATCTGGCAGTCAACCCGGGCGGCCTGGTACCCACACTTGTTCACAATGGTCACCCAGTTTATGAATCGCATGCAATTATCGCCTATTTAGCCACACAAAAAGACGGAAGTGACGGAAATAAACTCGTTCCAACTGATGCAGCAGAGCAAGTCATAATGCAAACATGGATAGACAAGGCCTCTCTCATTGGCGATGACCCCACCACCAACATAAAACGTAGTGCAGCCAATTGCGCTGGTTTACTGACAACACCAGTGATGGCCTCCGCGCTGCAAGACATCCCGATACGACTCATTCTCGAAGGCCTGCTGTTTCATAGAATTCGATCTCGTGCGGCAATTTTTATGCTAATGAAGCTCAGAGGCTTAAGTGGTTTCACCAAGGTAAAGCCACTGATGAAAGCACTGCGACAGGCGCGCAACAACATGGAATTACATCTGGAGGCGCTGGACGCACACCTAAAAGATCAAGGGCCCTATATTGTCGGCGAGCAACTCACTCTGGCCGACGTCAGCTGGCTGGTCATTCTGGAAAGACTGGTGGAAGCTGACTGGATAGACTTCTTTTTGGGCGACGATCAGCGCCCTAACGTCCAACGTTACTGGCAACTTCTTCAACAAAGCCGCGGTTACAAGATTGGCATCGTAGAGTTTCAATCAACGGTGATGGATGCTGCTATACAGAGGCTCAAATTCTACAAGCGAGATAATCCGGCGTTTAGAGCGTCTCTGGAACGATGATAAGCATAGGATTGGAGCATATTCCGCTGCCATTGTGGACGTCGAAACTATCACGCTTATGGCTCATTGTCTGCTATCACTGCCACGCATACGAAATGTCTTGCCAGAACAACATCAAGGCTTATACCAATGGGCACAGGGCGAGCGCTAATGAAATACTAAAAGCAGCCGTCACCACTGAGCCGACAGCGAGCAGCTCAGGTGCGGATCAAAAGCAAAAAAAAACTATAGAGAATTTCTCACTTGAATCAGCACGCTTTGACACAAGGAGCACGAACTTGCATTCATCCAACACTACAAGACAATACGATATCGATTTGTACAGCCCAGAGGCCCTGCGCAACTCTGATGAGCACTACAAAAAGCTGCGAAATATCGCCCCCATCGTCTATCTGCCACAGAATGCGATGCACGCCGTAACGACTTATGAAGCTGTTCGCGCAGCATTGAGAGCTGACGATATTCTAATCAGTGGGGAAGGTGTTAGCGCCAATGAGCTACTAAACACTAACCGACCAGCCATTGCCTTGATGAGTGATGGCGAAACGCACATGCGCAGACGCAACGTACTAATGCAGCCGCTTAAGCCTAGGTCACTGGACAACGTAAAAACCCAGATTCAGTCCAGTGCAGAAACACTGATTGCCGACTTGACTGCGCGCGACAGTTTTTGCGTGGTGGCAGACTTTGCTACGCATCTACCCGTCACCATCGTGTCGAATTTAGTAGGACTTTCCGAGTACGGCAGAGAACATATGTTAGATTGGGCCGCAGCCACTTTCAACATGATGGGACCCCTGAATCCTCTGGGCGAGCAAGCTCTGCCCACTGCACTGGAAATGGTCGGCTACATCGAAACACTTACCCCAGAGCAACTCGACCCAAACGGCTGGGCGGCAAATGTTTTGTCAGCGGGCGAGGATGGGCGCCTCAGCAAGGAAGAGGCCGGAGCCATGGTCACAGACTATATAGCACCGAGTCTAGACACGACCATTCTTGCTTCTGCTCATATGTTCTGGCGTCTGGCGATAACGCCTGACGCCTTCGAAGAAGTTCGCAAGAATCCTACTTTAGTGCCAAGCGTAGTCAACGAATCCGTGCGGCTGGCGTCACCGATACGCGCATTTACTCGCTATGCTCAGTCGGATTTCAAATTTGATGGCTGCTGCATACCTGCTGGAAGCCGCGCTCTGATCTTGTATGCCAGCGCCAATCGCGATGAAGCGCACTATATCCAGCCCAACGAGTTCCAACTGCATCGCAATCCGCGCGATCAGATGGCCTGGGGACATGGTGCGCATACCTGTGTTGGAATGCATCTTGCACGCATGGAAATGGAGCAATTGCTAATCGCGCTACTACGTCATGCTAGACGGTTGACGACCGAGGAACCCATTATGCTGCTCAACAATGTGTTGCAGGGGTTCTCTGCAATGAGAGGAAGCATTGATTAAATACCTGTCTAATGCATTGCTTTGCCATGCGCTGTATCCGCGGATGGCAGTGCAAACCGCAGACGGATCATAGGTAATCCGCGAGGATATTGCCAAACTATCAAGGAAAGCAGAACCGATGAATGAAGCCATTCCCGTCCCTACTAAGTTCGCACATCTCGTACTGAAGACCAGTCGTTTTAGGGAACAACAGAAATTCTATCAAGAACTGTTAGGCGCGCGTATTGTACACGAAGCACCCGGCATGATTTTCTTAAGTTACGACGATGAGCATCATCGCCTAGCTATTATGGAACGTCCGGGTCTCCTACCCAAGCTTAAGAACATGGTCGGCATCGATCACCATGCATACACTTATGATACTCTCGAAGACTTACTCGTCACATGGCGGCGAATGAAGTCCAATGGACACGATGCTGTGTGGTGCACTCACCACGGCGGCACGATCTCCATTTATTATCAAGACCGGGATAACAATGTCGTCGAAACGCAGGTTGATGTTTTCAACTGTATCGATGAAGTCAACACGTTTCTTCTTAGTGACGATTTTCAATCGAACCCAATTGGCGTTGACTTCGACCCCGAAGACCTATGGCAGCGGCTCCAAGCTGGTGAAGCATGGGAAACATTAAAGCTCCGCAAGCCGAGTGGACCTCGCGATCCTGCCACCATCCCACGCGCCTACCTCGGTGGCTTTGCATGGACAATGCTACAATTGATGAGCCGCTTTAGAGGCGAGAATAAAAAAACCGAGCAGCAAAAGCCCAACCATTGACGGTCATCGGGGCTGCAGCAATAACACCGTCGGAAATCGATACTCGAGCTTGGGGGCACCCACTAAAAAAGTGGGGGAACTAAAGCGTCAATTAAATGCGGGCCAGGGTCCTGAATAGCTTTGTTTAGCTGTGTGATGAATTCTTCCGCAGTCGTCGCTCTCGTGGCTGCAACACCCATGCCCTGTGCAATGGACACAAAATCCATCTTCGGACTGCCAATATCCAACATGCTGGCAGCCTTTGGTCCAGGCACACCGCCTCTTGCGCCGGTGCGGCTGAACTCAAGTTCAAGAATGCTATATTTGCAGTTGTTGTAGATGATCACAACGATATCAAGATCTTCTCTAGCCATCGTCCACAAAGACTGAATAGTGTACATTGCGCTGCCATCCCCTTCTAAACAAATCACTTTTCGATCCGGGCATGCAATGGCCGCACCCACAGACGCAGGCAACCCAAATCCGATACTCCCTCCAGTGAGGTTCAACCAGTCATGGGGACGAGATGCGGCCGTTATCGGGAATAGCGGCATACCCGACGTTGCTGCTTCATCGACAATAATCGCATTTTCTGGTATCAAAACGGCCAAGGCTTGAGCCGCTGTACTAACATCCAGTCCGCCACTAGGCAGCTCAGGCAGTGCAAGTGGGTGCACTTCCGGTTCGATATCTAGGGCACCAAAGCGTCGTAATAGGTTTTCCAAAGCTTCATCAATATCATCACCCGGACTGGCGAGTACAAACTGCTCACAATCCTGCCGCGCCATCATGCTAGGTAAATTGGGATAGGCAAAAAAAGAAACAGGGGGAGCGGCGCCAATGAGTATAAGGTGATCAACATCCTTTAGGTAATCAATCGCGGCCTCTGCCAAATACGGCATACGATCAATGACAACTGTGCCAGCACCGCGGGCCAATCGAGTGGGGAATACGTCAGTGCAAAGACTCGCTCCCGTAGCCTTAGCCAGCTGCCCCAGCATCAGTCCTCGACGCTGATCGATCTCTCGACCACCGGCAATAATTTTACAGTTCTTGCCAGATTGTAGCCGCGACACAGCCGCATCAATGCGGCTTTGAGGCACTTGTCTAGGCGTGGGAATTCGGATTGCAGCTGCCGCGCCGGCGGGATTTTCACCCCATGAGACATCAGCTGGCAGTATCAACGTCGATATCAACCCCTCGCCGGCCTGAAAAACTGCCTCAGCTCCATCTTTGGCAATATCCTCCGATGATTTTGATGTATGCACCCAATGCGAAACGGCATTCGCGATTCCTTCAATATCGGCGGTGAGCGGTGCGTCGTGTTCCAAATGATAGGTGGCGTGATCACCGACTATATTGACCACCGGTACATGGCCCTTTTTGGCGTTATGCAAATTAGCTAGGGCGTTCCCCAGACCGGGGCCCAGATGCAGCAAGGTTGACGCGGGCTTTCGCGCCATGCGGGCGTAACCATCAGCGGCACCACTGAGCACACCTTCGAAAAGACACAGCACACAACGCATACCTTTGACTTCATCTAGCGCTGCCACAAAGTGCATCTCAGAAGTACCTGGATTTGCAAAGCAGACCTCGATATCACTATTGACTAGCGTAGTAATTAGACTTTCGGCGCCATTCATTTTTGTCTATTCCTATGAAGAAAATTTAATCTTTATGCTCCTGCACAACCGCACAGAGGCCGACTATTCGTTTAAAAAAAGCATGGCAAAGTATAGGACAAACAAATAGGGTATTGTTAAAAAATTAGTCGCCGTCCATCGGCAGATGCTTACTACCGATGCCGGCAGGATGACTTCTCTTTTCTATAAGGTCGACATCGACGAATGGTTTCGCTAAGGTCTTTGGTAATGAAGGTAAGGGGATTAACTATGACTATGGCAGGTTCAAACAATACAAATGATCAGCAGGGTTCCATCAGAGCGTTGTTTGACGAATGGAATACCGCATTGCAAACGCAGAACCCGGCAGAGGTGGTAACGCTATACGCGGCCGATGCCGTTCTTCTTCCCACGGTATCCAACAAAGTGCGCAGGACCCCCACGGAAATCGAGGATTACTTCATAGGTTTTCTCGCTAGGGGTCCAAGTGGCACCATCAATGAATCCGATGTGCGCACCTTTGGCGATATTGCCATACACTCAGGTATTTATACGTTCAGCTTTACTGACACGTCTCAAGTACAGGCACGGTTTACTTTCGTCTATCATTGGAATGGCACGGTCTGGCAAATCATCGAACATCATTCCTCGCAGATGCCCGAAACGTCGATATAGCCCGATAAGTCAGCGAGTAAGATCAATCAACACTTTGCACTGGTTAGAGGGGCTGCGGAGTGCCTCAAAAGCGGCGGGCACTTGGTCTAGGCTAACCACATCAGTAATCATAGCGCTGGCATCCACGCGCCCAGCGACCATCATGTCGATCGCAAACTGAAAGTCATCCTTATCGTAGCCCACGGCCCATTGGATGCGAAGTTCTTTCAAAAACGCTGTAAGTGGAACGATCTCATCGGGATGATCACAAACGCCAATACCCATTATAACGCCTCTCGCCGGAGCACGCTCAATGCAGGCCTGTAATATGCCAGGTGCACCAACACACTCGATCTGTACAGCAGGCGCAGCCTGAGTCAGTGCATTAAACTGCTCCCCTACATCACCGGCTGGGTCAACAAACTGTGTGAAGCCGAGGGTGCGAGCCATGTCCATCCGCGTCGGTGACATTTCACTTAGCACCACAGAGCGCGCGCCAAAAAAACGGCTCCAGATAGCACAGGCGAGCCCAATAGGCCCTGCGCCAATAATTAGTACATCTTTTTCAGCGATGCCCTCGGCCATTTTCACTGAGTGCAGCCCTACGGCTAATGGTTCTATCAAAGCCCCGCGATTGTCGTCGAGTGCGTCGGGCACTTTGAGCACCAGTTCATGTCCGACCTTGACGTACTCGGAATAGGCGCCGGTGATATCACCAAGACCAATAACTTTCTCGCCGATAAATGGCAAAGAAGTAACACGATCGCCCGGCACAAATATGCCTGCGGGCACGCCAGAACCTACTTCCACCACGTCACCAATAAACTCGTGGCCAAACACGGTATCGACAGGTGCCATAAACGGGCCCTCTCGGGATGCGTGGATATCGGTGCCACAAATGCCGCAGCGGCGCACTTTCACCAGCATTTCATTATCGGCAATGGCGGGCGTAGCCACATCTTTGATCATCAGCGGTTGTCCAGGACCTTGAAATACGGCTGCCTTCATACATTCTATCTCCCTTCTAACGGCACACCCTGCATATTGTAGCTCGCAGCGCTGTTCTTGCGTTCAAATTAAGAGCCAATGCGTCAACCCTTAACGGGCAATGCGAACGCACTGTCGCGCGGTTTCAACTGCAGCAAGCACGCCATAGCCTCGCTTGGGCTTTCCTAATTCCTTTTAAGCACGATCTTTTAACAAATCACGGATCTCTGTCAACAACACTTCTTCTTTACTCGGAGCCGGCGGCGCAGATGGCGCTGCCTCTTCTTCTTTCTTCAAAGAATTAATCAGTTTAATCACCATAAAAATCGCAAAAGCAATAATAGTAAAGTCGATCACTGTTTGAATAAACGCGCCGTAGCTGATCACAACTGCGGGTACATCTCCCACCGCTTCCTTAACAGTGAACGCCAGATCAGAAAAATCAACTCCGCCGAGGGCCACACCGATCGGCGGCATAATAACCCCACCGACTAACGCCGATACAATTTTGCCAAATGCGGCACCAATAATAATGCCGACGGCCATATCAACCACATTGCCTTTTACCGCGAACTCTTTAAATTCACTCATCATACCCATAATCATTTCCTCATTGACTCGTTAGTAATACGTCTAGTGCGGTCACTCAGTGCCGGCGGTGTCTCAACGGAGTCAGCAATAACTCTACCATCTCCTCGTCAAATTCTTCCGCTATCAACCCCCAGAACTTGAACCGAATTAATGCCTTTCAACGTTATCATTCGCACGAGCTCGCTATATTTCAGCCGATCTTGGCATCACAGAGTGCAACCACCTTAGTGGCCGTGGAGCTCATGTTAACCCCAACGCCATAAATCGCCAAATAACGAGATTGCACAGAATGCATGTCAGTGTGCGGTTGAGCATAAAGCGTTCAGAAAGCAACCCGCAGATAGAGGGCACCAGAGCCGCTTAAGAACAGGAGATGTGGCAGACATTTCGTTGCCAACGTTGAAAACAGATAACACCGGGCGACTATACCCGGCAGCCATCTCGGTGAAGCACCTGATTAAGCCCGAATGCTCGCCCCGTCGAGCAATCACATAGTCAGCATGACCTATAAAATATCGCTTCTCGACTGACAGGGATACCCTTGCACCTCAAGTCAGCGCGTCTCTCCTGAGGCCAGGGCGGCAGCGGGCACAGGCATGTTGGTTTGCAGATATGAAATCACATCCGCCTGCGGCGTATTGGGGAAGAATTCTGTCTCGCCTCCCGGGGGCCAGATCATCTTTTCGCTCCAGCCCCAAACGGCGGTCCCGATAAAATAAGGATCATTTTCCATTCCCGCAGCCTTCATTTCTTCCACCGCAATTTGCACATACTCGAGCTGGCTATGGCCACTATCGCCAATTTGCAGGCCGATGCCGAGATTGTCCTTGCCCTCAATCCCCTCGAACTCGTGCGCCGAGGCGCCAGCCGGAATCGCAAACTGATAGTAAACCTGATGCTGTGAAGCCATGTTCAGGGTTTCCTGAATCTTCGCTCGCACAAGAGCTCGATATTCGGCCGGCGTGTTGACTTGCCCGCCTTGCTTGCTTCCCAAATCATAGCCGGAGATAACCACATAGCCATTGCCATAGCTGTTGAGCACCGCGGCAAATGCGCCGTTCACGCGCTCTGGAAAGGTGAAAACCGACCAGGAAATCCCGTGAGGCCGCTTTTTTGTGACGCACTGAATCTGCTTGCGCGTGTTCTCATCCAGCGGATCGCCGGGATTGGTCACATTGGCCCCAGCAAAGGTTTTAGCAAGGCGCGTGTAGTAGTGGATTTGGCCAGATTGCGTGAAGTCAAAAGGCTCCAAGTCAAATTGTACACCGGCAATTTTGCCATCGGCACAATACATTTTGGCCACTTTGTCCGCCAGTTCATACGCCTCATCTTGCGGCAGTCGGTTCAAAGCATCGAGGTAGTCAATCGTACCGTTGTTCGCCGCGCCAGAATCCAGGCGCCCGTCCACAATCGGGATGATTACCGACTCAGCGCCCATCTGCTCTGCGGCGTCCTCCATCTCCGCCTCCCATCGCGCAGCCGATTCCATCCCAGTTGCGCCGAATTCGGCAAGCGTATTGTTTTTGTCAAACGGCACGGGGCCGTAAAGGATCACCGTATTAGAATTGTCACAGGCGTCTCCTAAGGCCGATTCGCCCGATCCACGGCAATAAAGCTCAGGCCCGCCGCCGTAAGAAAAAATCTGGTTGATCTTCTTACCAGCACCCGCCCCGGTGTTCCAAGCAATCAGTTCATCTGAGAAAAGCGCCGCCTGCGTGTAGGGCTCTCTGTCGGGGTTGCTCGGAGTCCATAGCGGAAACATCGCGTCATAAAGCCATGAGCCGTTGCCGATGTGAATCGGGGTGTCGGGTATCCACGTGTTGAGTTCCATCTCGGCGGAGGGCGGGGTTGGCGGCGCGCAATCGTCGGTGTTAGTCATACTAACCGAGACGGAAAGCCCGTCATAAGCCGAGTCACTGGACGCGGCGCTTAAGTTTATGCGGAAAGTACTGTCGCCATCACAAACCCCGTCAAATTGTCCGGTCACTTCCACAATTTGCGCGATGCCCCAGTCGCTGGTGGTGAACGTCAGCGCTGAGCCACCGTTCACCGCACCTTCTCCACTGTCAGAGCTGCCGACGTTGATAGTCACGCGAGAGCTTGGCGCGGAGTCGAGCGCCACACTTATCTTCCCCACTGCTCCGGCCTCAGAGGCGTCGCTAAGCTTAGTAGCGTTGATCGCGCCGGGAGCATCGCTCACGTCGCACGTGAGGCAAACGCCATTCAGAGTGAAATCCTTCACATGTGCAATACTCGGCTGTTGCTTCCAAAAAGACCCGAAAAGCGCGGCCGTCCCGGAACTCGGGGTGAAGTTGAAGCTGATTTCGGTCCAGTCAGTGTAGGCTCCGCCATTTTCGCCATAACCAGCCGCGCCGATATAAACATGCATGTTCGCATCATCGGATTTGACTTTGGCAGTGATGGTGTTCACTTGCCCAGCCTTGACAGCCACGCTTTGCAACTGCGCGCGATTCACATCCACTCCTGAACCGTCCCCCAAAGAAATTTGGTTACCGTCCGGGGCAATATTGACCACGCCTTTGCTTGCGGCCCATGAATAAAGCCCGTCGGCGTAAGCCGCGCCAGAAAAGGCAAAACACCCTACGACGTTTGTTGCGCAAAATATTAATGCTTTCGCAGATACTCGGAACATACATCTTCCTCAATTTACTAGTGCAAATTTACTCGTATGTACGACCCAGCCCGTCGCCAAAAGTTCGCAATATCATCGAAATTCTTTTATCAATAGAATATTCGCAATACCATTGTGGGGTCATGACTACCCGCGTACATCGATATTAATTCTGGTGAAGCGGCCGCGAGGGTAAATGCGATATTGTCGCAAGTGGGGGTGGACGATATATCTAAAGTGGACGGAATACTGTTTGCTTCGGTTGTGGACGATGCCAAAGGGAGCAGGCCGCAAAGGTAGGCGAAGGCAACCAGCCCCTAACTGTGGAGGGCGGAAAGTAACTAGGACGCCAAGAAGAGCGATTACTGCTACCAGCGCCATCACAACCCTGAACCCAAACGAGAAAGACTTTGCAATAATTTCAATCGCGGCCTTATTCGAGCAGATCGGGTCATACCCGGCGGATCAGTTCGACATGTAGGTAGATTCGTAGTCCGACTCATGTTGCTGGGACAGGTCACGGTCAATGTGTCACAAGCTCCTCCCGCGATGTGACTTGATCTAACACCCGCATCAAGGCAGCAGCTATCTCGGCGGGAACTTCTTCCTGTAAAAAATGCCCGGCCTCAGTTTCTGTAACGGGTGCATCGGGAAAGTTGCGCTTCATATCGGGCAAGCCCTTGGCGAGAATAGGATCCTGCATACCCCATACAATTTCTGCCGGTATATCCAAACTACTTACATACGCCTCTATATTACGCTGAGCCGGAACGCTCGGATGATCGACACCATCCGGAACCATTCGCATCATGGCCAGGGGTGCCTTGCTGTTACCGCTGTCCAGCACCGGTTTGCCATAGAGTTGCTGCACGTCCTCGGGTATTGAGTCGGGATTGCCTTGCAGGTTAGGGAGCTTTTGAAAGATCGATAAAAATACGCCGGTCAGTAATTCGCCAACAACAGGCGCACGGACCGCGGCGTGCGCTGCCGATAATTCCATGGGACCGGTGGGCGCGTTAAAGCCGGTATTGAGTATTACCGCACCTTTAAGCAAACCCGGCGACTGGGCGAGCGCTCCCATGCCAGTAGGCCCTCCCCAGTCTTGGCCGACATAAATTAGCTCGGTCAGTTGGAGTTGTTTCAGTACCTCATTGACCCACCGCACATGATTGTCCAGCGTGTGCTCACTGGCTGGCACTTTGCTTGAGAAGCCAAGGCCGACGAGTGTGGGCATGATGATTCGTACAAGGTCTTTAGGCAACTCGTCAGCAACTTTTCGGTACAGGAATCCGGATGTGGGATTACCGTGTTGCAAAAACAGCGGAAAACCCGTGCCGACTTCAAGCACGTGCAGTTTTATACCCGGCGCTACCTCAACCAAATAGCTTTTGTAGTCCTCGGTAATATACCGGGCAGCGTACTCCGGAAGCGGAAATGCCTCAAATGTGCCCCCATCTACTGTGACGGTACCATTGCCGCTGGGCGTCACACGGCGGCCATCGTGGATGATGCCTGCAACAAACACGAGAGACACCAGCAGCGCAATGGCCAGCAGGATGACAAAATTCTTCACTATTTAATACTCCGGCAAACGGATTATAGATAGGGGCCTCGCTCGATATGATGCATTATCTGAGCACCGCCCAACAGTGCGAGTTGGGCCCGGAATATCCAGCCCATGCCCAGCATCGCAACAAGCGCCAGGGTAACTCCGCTAATCCACTTCATGTTGTCAGTCCTGCTAATATCAGTGCCTAAACTCTACGCCCAAGTAATGATCCGTCAGGAGATACTTGCGGCATATGCTGTCGTCGATACTCGCTTGGAGTAACGCCATTCCAGCGCGCAAACGCTCGGCGAAAGCTCACCGTCTCTGCATAGTCCAGCAGGTGTGCTATGTCGGCGATGGTCAGCTCGGTTTTGGCTAAATACTCTCTGGCAAGCAACTCCCTGATTTCGTCGAAGACAGATCTGAAGCTGGTCGATTCAGTCTCCAGCCGGCGCCTCAGGGTACGCTCGCTGACATGCAGGCGCTCGGCTACCTGTGCGATATTGAGGAAGTGCCCTGCGGATTCAATCAGCAACTGCCGCACAGCGGCGGTGGTCTCTAGAGCACTGTCCAGCCCGCGCAGTATTTCTTCGCATTGTTGCTGAAAGACCACATGCTGTGCGCGGTTTGCCGTTCTAACAGGCATGTCTAACACCTTCGTCGGGAGGAATAACTGGTTGTGTTCGCAGTCAAACGTGACAGGCGTGTTAAACGCACGCTTATAGCAAGCCCAATGTGCAGGCCTTGAATAGCTGAGATGTAACTCGATACCCTCTGCACGACGCTCTGCCGTGCTTCCATATAGCGTTCTCGACGCGGCAGCAACATTTGAGAATACCAGTTCGGCTAACAGTTGCTGCTGTGCAGCCGTGCCCCTTGATATTCCAGCGCGCAACCATAAGCCGCCCTCATGCTCATACGCTTTCCAACGCGGCTGTACTAAGACCTGCCCATAGCGGAGCATGAGCTGGGCAACTTCGCGCACATTTGCGCAACTCATCAGAGCAAAACCGTAGCTGCCGTAACTGGCAATGCCAAGCTCTTGTCCCAGTTGGATCATCAGGCTGGGATCGCCGGACAGGTCGGACGCGGTTTCGAGTAAAACCATGCCTTCAACACCTGAACTCACAGACTCAGCAACAGGCGACGCATTAACACCTCGGCGGCCGAACTCGGCGACCAATTGCTCACGGCTGACCCCTGCGTCCTCCAGTAGCTGCAGCAACTGATTGAAAAACGCATAATGCACCTGATTTACTTTCATTGGACTCCATACGCCGCCGGCAGATCGAAGGCGCTCCAAAACATTGCAAAGCCC
>PKDD01000092.1 GCA_002862465.1 Haliea sp. | reverse complement strand
CAACCTGAGCTGCAGCATAAGGTAGCTCCGGTGCGCTAGGCGCGACTGGCAACAGGCTCTACACATCTCAAACCCTAAGCCCCGGCTACCTCCGGTAACCGAAATCACCTTGTCAGTGGGATCAAAGTGATGCGCGGTTAAATCAGCTTGCATGATGCTGTCCCTGCCTTGTGAAGTATGGCTAAGAACATTCGCAGAGTAGTGACAACGCGGTTAGCAGCAGCCCGACTCTACTGAGCTCAATCAAGACTCGAAGACGGTGATTCTTGCAACATACGGCCCTTTGCTTAAGCGTTACGAATCGTCACGCCACCGTCTACGACTATGGTCGCTCCCGTCATAAACCCCGCAGCGGGCAATACAAGCCCCAGCGTGGCATGAGCAACTTCCTCAGGATCGGCATAACGCCGCAGCACCGTGCGACGATTGGCAAAGGTCGCTTTGTCTCCCTCCGGTATCCCATCGGTGATCGCAGTGCGAATTGGCCCTGGGCAAACGCAGTTTACTGTGATGCCTTCTTTTCCGAGATCAACCGCCATAGCGCGGGTCAAACCCACGCTGGCGTGTTTGGCTACGGCATAGGCACTGCCGTAGCGCGTCGCGCCTAGCGCCTCAGTCGACGCAATATTTACAATACGAGGATGAGCAGATTGACGCAAACTTGGTAATGCCGCGCGAATAGCCCACGCTTGTGCCCCAGCCATCACCGCCAAGGACATATCCCAAGCCTCTCCGAAATTGTCGGCATCTACGGTCGTTGGAATCACCAGCCCCGCATTGTTCACCAGAATATCAATTACACCGAAATGGGCCGCAGCCTCTGACACAGCCTGCTCCACCGCCTCCCGAGATGACAAATCAACCGCGAGCGCGAGTACCTCTGCGCCGACTGAACGAACTTCGTCCGCCACCAACTCAAGGCCGTTCTCATTGATATCCATAATCGCCAGTCGTGCGCCTTCATCAGCAAACAGGTGAGCCGTTGCACGGCCCATGCCACTCGCCGCACCGGTAACTATCGCGACACTCCCACTAATGGAGCGACTGAGCTGACTTAATCGTTTCATCGTAACATCCTCTTGGCGCTTGATACCGAACGCATCGGCAGCACAATTGCTCTCACCGACTCGTGCGCATCAATCTAGCCATACCTTACATTACCTCTCGAGCTCCAGCGGACAACCAACGAAGCCAATATCTGTCAGGCCGGTTTCATCAACCGCCGCGACTGCACCTCTGACTGCATCTCTATACCCCTATAATATCGCCAAGTTGTTTCACACCGAGACGATCATAGCAATCAAACTTCCTGACAGTGTCACTATTTTATCTGCCACCGGGCTATCCTGTCACACCCTTAGACAATAACCTTTAGCGACGGCATGGCCGACTCTCATATATTACCGCAATTGGATAACATGGGCACAAGAGTGCTAATGTGGCACTCCACCTAACATCAAGAGACACATTATGCCCAGTGAAAAATTGTCACCCGCAGCAGTAACAGAACAACTGACTAGAATGGGGGACTGGACACTACGCCATGAAAAGTTGCATCTGCAACTAAGATTTCCCGACTTTATTACAGCATTTGAATTCATGAGCAAAGTGGCCGTGCTAGCCGAAGCCGCTGGCCACCATCCTGAGTGGTCAAATGTGTACAATCGGGTCGAAATAAACTTAACGACCCATGATGCTGGCGGGATCACAATGCAGGATTTCGATCTTGCCGAAAAAATAGACAGCGTGCTGACAGAGGACACATCGCACCGCTAGAAAAACGGCCAAACTGATCTCCGAGTGGACCGCCGCATTCCTCTAATGCTCAGGGGACGCACCTGCACTGGGACGCCTATCGTGCGATGCATCCAATTCTGCCCGCTGCTCCGGCGTCAGGACAGCCCGGATCTCTTCTCTTGACCCTCCACTCTGCCGAATGCTTTGAATTTTCGCCACTTGTTCGTCGCCCAGATCTAAATGCTGCAGGCGACCCTTACGCTTCATGTCTTTACCCTTCTGAGACTGACGAAGTTTAACCGCCTTTGCCTGCTGCTCTGGGCTGAGCACGGCGCGCACGTCCTCACGGGTGCCGCCTGCTTGGCGGATTTCGCGCATCTGGTTCACTTGCTCATCTGTAAGCCCCAAGTTGTTTTTCATTTGCTGCAGCTTAGCAACTCTGGCAATGCCGGGCGACGCACTCTCAGATTGCGCAACCACGCTGCTGGAAGCCACAACCATACTTAATGCTAAAATGAACGCTCTCATCTCTAATCTCCAATTATGTTTCGAGACTCTATTCAAGCAAAACCTAAAGTAAAGTAGGGAATACTTTAGTTAAGAATTGTTAAAGGGTAATACGCCTAGACTTGCCGCGTCACCTAAGGCTCCAATACGACCTTGATTGCCCCACCCTTGCGGTTCGCCGCAATAGAAAATGCCTCTGCAGCAGCGTCGAGCGGCAAGCGGTGAGTAATAAGAATGCCTGGCAACTCAGGGCGCTGTGCTAGTACCTGAGCCGCCACATCAACATCGCGCACCAAGCCACTGCGATCATACATTGAAGAGGCATAAATTTTCAGCCCCTTCATCGTGACCTCAAAAGCAGGCAGGCTGACACCATCCCAGTACGTCGCGAGCAGCAAAATAATACCGCTGGGTTTACACAGTCTCGCTGCCTGCATTAAGGCCTCAGAATTTCCGGCGCATTCTACTATGGCATCATACTCACCTGTAGGATCAAGGCCTGCCCCCAAACGCGCCGCAGCATCTCTTTGCGCATCATGCCTGGCAGCGACATCTACTTCGGCCACAAGCGGCGCTAAAATTGCGGCAACCGCAAGGCCGACTGCACCAGCACCAATGATAGCAATCCGGCTGCTGGGCCTGATGTCTAGCATACGTATACCGTGCGCTGCGACCGCCAAGGGTTCCACAAGACAGGCATCAGCAACACTGACATTATTCGGCAGGGGCACAACGCAGCGAGCAGGCACAATCATTTTATCCGCCATTCCCCCATCACGACCAACACCGTAAACCATCCCAGCACCCAAACGGCAAAGACTGTAATCGCCCTGAACGCACATGTCGCAGTGGCCGCAAGGCGCAATCGGCTCTAATGCGACACCGCGTCCGTCACTTAATGTCCCCGCGACCTCATGACCCAGCGTAGCGCTAAGAGTGAAACCCGCATCAAGCATGTGCAGGTCAGATCCACATATACCTGCCGAACGCACATCAACAATGACACCCTCACCGGTTGGAGCGGGCACCTCCACCACGTGAATTTTTTTATCACAACATCGAACTGCTTTCATGGGCTATGTCCTGCATCAATAATCTGACTAGACTTAAGTATCCCTGCACGAATGGGGCTGCCAACCCTTCTATGTGTTTGCATAAGCAATCCATGCAGCGCAACCTGCAGCCGAGAACTTTACCCAGAGGACGGGGTCAGGAAGTCTCGCAGCCAGCCTGGATAGTCTACCCGCTGTACCGCCGCGACCGAGCGCCTAAGCACCTCAGTAAAGAGCGCATCCTGATCTTCGTTCAAAGCGCCAAAGCCAATAGTAACGACGATAGTCATCAGCGTGTGAAACGTAAAACTGCGATACTCCTGCCACGTCTGCTCAGCGTCAATAGCCGTGCCGTGGTGCGCTCTGCGTTGCACATAGTACTCTACCAGTTCTCGCTCATGAGCAGCCAGTGTCGGAGCCGGCAGCGAATCAATAAGGAAGTACTGGACATCGCGAACACCCTTGCCCCAATGCGCAGCTTGCCAATCAAGCATGCCCATCTCATCTCCAGAGACAAAAAAGTTACCGAGATGACTGTCCCCGTGCAGCAACGATAAGGGGCCAGAAAACCAGTATTCTAGTAAATCGTCCCAGTGACTGATGGTAAGCCGATACGCCTCTGACACCTCAGTTGGTATCTCACCGGGGCGCTTTTTTAAACAAGGCACTAATGCCAGACGATTCAAATTTCTCGCCACCAACCCCATCGTAGGAGATAGAAACAGGTGATAATCAATCGGCAGTATCGCTTCACGCTCATCCCGACTGAGATCGTAATGACAAGCATGCAATCGGGCAAAGGTGTCCAGACAACCGTAAACTCGCTGAAGCGACGGGCCCTGCATCATATCTGGATTGACGAATAATTCGACCGTAGGGTCTTCATGCAGATTTTCCTGCACCAAGTAAAAGCGAGATCTCTGCCAGGCAGTGGCGTAGGTTACTGGCGTTCGCAAAGGAAGAGTTTGCGCAACGTGGCGAAAAAAATACGACTCCAATTGCCAAGAATTGATAATACTAAAAAACCAGCGAGTTGCCAGGGGTTCCATAGGTACCTTGACGAATAAGCTAGGGGGCAAAGTAACGTCGCCGGCTTGCTTAATAGTAAGTACGAGGTTGTGACAATTGCTGCTGACCGATGGCACATCCTGACGCACTACCGTGTCGATCACTACGGGTGTCGCATGAGGTTGCAAAGTCCCTTCGTTGAGCAGGCGGGCCAAAATATCTGGCTTAACGATATCGTCGGCTTTGAACGGAAGACTGCGTTCCGTTATATCCCCTAGAGCGTCAAAGACTAGACGGCCTAAACCCTTCATCACGATCAAGAATATCGCTATCGTATTGCGTATTGCCATGACAACCCTAAGTGGAAAATGTAAGTAACTGCTTTTACAAACTTGCCGTAGTCGGACATTTAAAATAATATGTCCGATAGACGGGTTATACAAGTAATTCCTTGGTACTGGAGCGCATACTATGAACAAGCAGGCTGAAACCAATTCCTCGCCCGAAACAGCGAATGATGAGCACGACTGCATCATTATCGGTGCCGGGCATAACGGACTAGCCGCGGGCTTAGTGTTAGCTCGCAACGGACACAAAGTGCTTGTGCTTGAAAAAAATAATTATGTTGGAGGGATGGGCGGCACACGAGAAATTCTCAAAGGATGTCTTAATGAGGTCGGTGCTAGCTGCTTGTTCCCTCTGTCTGCAGAGATAAAATCGTATTTCGATTTTGAATCGCATGGCGTTGAGTTAATTCCGTTACCGGTAATGGCAGTGAATCTAGCAGGCGCTCAGGCTCGCCCTTTGATATTTTTCAAGGACCCGCTGAAGCTTGCGTTCAACGTCTTGCGTAGCTTCGGTCCCGGTGCCATGCTGGGATTCGTCCGGCTGATGAAATTCTGCCAGTTCCCCGCAAACGTGCTGGATCGTTTCACTGCGCGCAAAGCGCCGCGCAAACTGGAAGAACTTATTGCCGAGGCAAAAACACCAAAACAACGAGAACACCTAGAACTTGCCTTCAAAGGCTCGGCCATGGATATCATTGATAAATTTTTCCCCGACCCCATTAAACACAGCGAACTGCGCGCCAGCATGGCTTTTGCGGCAGTGCAGGCGACTTACAAAGGTCCGTATACTCCAGGTTCAGGCATGTGCCTAATTTATACCATGGCTCAGGAAGGCTCGGACGGCTTGATGCAACGTGTCAAAGGCGGCATTGGCAAACTGTCAGATTGCCTTGCAGAGCAAATCACCGCTTTGGGTGGCGAAGTCAGACTGAAGCAGCGGGTTTCGCACATTGTTGTGGAAGACAATCGCGCCGTGGCTGTTGAACTAAAAAGCGGACAGCGCCTGCATGCAAATATCATCGTTTCAAACCTAGACAAACAAGCGACATTCAATGGTCTGCTTGCTAACCACACCCTGAATGAAGCCGACCAACTAAAAGTTGACGCGTTTACTCATCAAGGCGCGTTTGTGCATATGTTATTTAAACTAAAAAGCAGACCCACGTATTCTCCTCACCTGAAAAAACTTGACGCCATACCTGGTGCTTACTTCGGTGGCGCTATGGTTCTTGATCCCAGCGAATTACAGCGCAGTTACGAAACCTGCCTACGGGGAGAACTGCCCGAAAATGTGCCGCTGGCGTTTCAGATTCCCACAATAGTCGATCCAACACTTGCACCCCCCGGCTACCATATTGCAAGTGCCTATGGCTTTTATTTTCCCTGTGAGGCAGATAAAGATCAACGCGGCAAATTGAGGGACCAGATGGGCGAAAAGCTCATTGATCATATCAGCTTATATATGCCCGACTTTCGCGACGTAATTGTTGATCAAGCTATTTTTTCATCTGATCACTTTGCCAGCATGCAGGGCGTTACTAACGGCGACTGGACTCATGGCCTGCTGCACCCTGACCAAATGATTGGCGATCGCTGCCTTATTGACGGCACAGGCCACACAACACCGATTGACAACCTATTCCTATGCGGCGCGTCTTGTCATCCTGGCCCGGGCGTCACATTTCTGCCCGGCTACAACTGTGCCCATGAAATATTGGCCTCTAACGTCGTGGGAGTGGCACCAACACAGGAGGCCACATCAACCATTACTTCAGCAACACAGGGACCAAAAGCGCATGCAGCGTAGTGCGCAATTGCTTATCGCTTTTGACCCAGTTACTGGGCAACGTGAGAAATGACAAAAGCAGCCGATAAACCCACTCTATCAATATTTCAGGACGCACCGCGTTCTGCAACAAATCCGCATCGCGAGCAGGCCGGATAACGTGATCCATAAGTTCTTCTCCGAAGCTGACAATAGCATCCGAACTCCAGATAACGCGGCGCGCTCGGCTATCTTGTTCGGATGCAAAAACCGCATGCAGCAGTGGCCGCCGAGGAATTTCCTTGATCGCAACTAATAACCCCTCAACTACCTGATCCGCAGGATGGGGATATTTAACCAACCGCTTACGGATGCAATCGTTAAGCTCGATCATCTCCTCCATAATGGTCGCGACCAACAAATCGTCACGACTTGGAAAATATCGGTACAGGGTAGAACGCGCCAGAGCGGCACCGGCAGCAACCTCTTTCATGCCAGTAGCGGAAATACCGTTGGCAAGATAGCAGCGCCTAGCAGCAGAGAGAATGGACACGACTTGATCGGTTTTTGCGTCAATCATGGACAAAATAATCGCTTTTTCGAATACGCCTATTGTGGCATCTTGGGCTAAATAGATGACAGCGTAAATAGGCACCTACTGGACAGAAGCTTATCATTTGCAAGTAGCCTTAGGACAACACGGAATAAATATGAATAAAAAACTGCAAGCAATCGATTACCAGCGCACCCCCATACGCATGCTAAACACTGCGCTCCGTGGCTTCAGCGCTTTAGGTATCACTGATTTTCAGATGAACCCATCGGCACTGATTGCAACAGCGCAAAAAGACACTGGTTTAACTGACTTCGGCGATGACAGCTTTCTAAAACCCATGAAACTGCTTATTCAGTCACTTCAGGATGAGGCCGACCTTAATTCTTTGGGTAAGTTCATGAGCAAGTCTAGCATTCTACGCCTGTTAAAAGGTCGCCTATACGCTCAAGATCTCATTAAACGCCACCCAGAAATCCTTGCACGCTCAATGCCTGACCCTGTTGTCATTGTTGGCCTTGCGCGCTCTGGCACGACCCGACTACAGCGCCTCATGGCATCAGATTCAAACTTTCTGCACATTAAATCATGGGAATCTGTTTATCCAGTACCGGACCCGGAGTGCTTTACTGCGAGGGCAGATGGAAAAATCGATCCGCGTATCACCGCAGTAGAAAGAGGTTTAAAAGCAGTTCTCTATATGAGCCCGCAGATTGCAGCGGTCCACCCGCTGGACACCTTTGAAGTAGAGGAAGAAATTGGATTGATACAACACGGTTTTTCAACCCAGCTATTTGAGGTCTCGGCAAAAATTCCGACGTTCTCCGAATGGTTAATGACGCATGACCAGACGGCGGCCTATGAGTATATGGCGATGCTTTTGAAAATCATTTCGTGGTTTCGGGACGATCCCGAGGACAAACCCTGGCTTCTCAAGTCTCCGCAGCATATGCAGGACTTAGACGCGCTTTTACACGTCTTTCCTAATGCCAAGTTAATCTGCCCGCATCGCGATCCAATTAAAGTGGTTGGGTCTTCCTGCTCGATGGTATGGAATGCCATCGTGCGCGACAGTGCGAGTGTTACGCCCGAATGGGTAGGCACAGAATGGCTTAATAAAACTGAACGTATGCTAAAGAAAAGCCTCAAAGTGCGTGCTGCTAGCGTTCCTGATCAGAATCAATATGACGTTTTGTACGCTGACATTACCGCCGACTGGGAAAATGCAATAGGCGGAATTTACGACTTCTTAGGGCAACCGCTCACGCCTCATACGCGCACTGCAATGCAAGCTTGGCTAGACAGCAATCGACAACATCAGCATGGCGCCCACAAGTACAGCCTGACTGATTTTGGGCTTGATCCACAGGAAGTCGAGCAGCGATTGATGTTTTACCGTAAACGATTCAATATCCCTTTCGAATCCATCAACCCACATATGGCGATAGCCAATAACTAACGCATTACGGAAACCACTATGACCCTTCAAACAAAAAGTCGCACTGCCTTGGGTGAGTTCATCGAGTTATTGCAAGAAATCGACGCCCGCTGGTCGAGCGCTGAATGGAATCTAAATTCTCCAGAGGACATCGTCGGCTCCCACCGTGCGCTAATGCACATCATAGAGGCATCTCTGATAGGGAACTTTGAACTGGATGCTAGTCAGCCGGACTTCCGGCGCATTACAACATCAAGCCGCAAACTCACAGGAGACAACTCAGACGCAATTTACTTCGATGCGCCTGTAAGCCCAGATCATGCGTACGTGATACATGGCAGTATCCATGGTGCAGCTTATTTTTCCCTCACCATTGAGGTGGGTGCTGAAGACGGGCACATGGCAACTAGAACCGCTGGCGTGATCAACGACGAAAATCTCGAGATTGATAGCAATGGCAATTTCACACTGTATCTCGGCGGGGAACCAAGAGACAGAGGCTGGCTACCACTTGAGCCGGGTGCCTCTCGGGTTACAACGCGGCATTATTTTGAACACACAACTCCTGCCGCTACCGATCCGGACCTAGAGCCGCGTATCCGTATCGAATGTCTGACGGCAAAAGGAGTGCCTGCAGCACCCAGTGACGAAACAGTGGCGGCAGGTATTCGACGCGTGTGTAACGCCATACATGGCAGGACGTTGGGCATGCCCCCGATGGCCAACAGCGTACCACCCGCATTCCTATCGCTCACACCCAACGAGTTTCCGCAACCACAGCCACCAGGTGATTTTGGCCTCGCCGCTTATGATGCACACTATTCAATGGCACCGTTTTTCATTGGAGCCGATGAGGCATTAGTGATTACCGGCCGATGGCCCGAGTGCCGATTCGGCAATGTGTGCCTGTGGAATCGATTTCAACAAACCTTTGACTTTCGCAATCGCAGCGTGTCTTTGAACCGGACTCAAACAGTATTAGAAAGTGATGGTAGTTTTAAAATGATTATCGCCCACTCCGACCCAGCCCTCCCAAACTGGCTAGACACTGAGGGCAATTTTTTTGGGTTGGTGTTTTGGCGATTTTTCCTAGTGGCCGGAGACGCTGAAACACCAAAGGCCGAGTTAATCAAGCTCGCTGATCTCGGCACCTGACATGAAAACACCAATGCCTCTGCCTGTACGATTTCTCAATATGGTCGGTCGCAGCGTCAATGCCTTTGGTTTTCAACCGGTGAACCTGAGCCTCGATAAACTACTGCAGAAAGCTTCAGACAATACCGGCCTCACTGACTTTGGTGAGAACGACTTTAGGCAGCCGTTGACCCTTCTGTTGGACGGGTTAGATAAAGAGGCCAATCTTTCACTACTCGGTCGCATTATTGCCAAATCTGATCTTCTGCGTACACTGGAAAATAGGCTCAATTTTGTTGCTCTTTTCAAACAACAGCCGGACATAGAAAAGCAAAGTATAGAGCGGCCCATATTTGTCGTCGGCCCGCCCCGCTCTGGCACGACGATTTTTCATGATTTGCTAGTAATGGATCCGGACAACCGCGTACCTCTAACGTGGGAGACTGCCCGACCATTTCCGCCGCCCGAGACAGCGACGTATAGAACGGACCCGCGCATCGCGCTGGCGCAAGCAGACCTGAAGAGGGTTGAGAAACTCTTGCCAGAGTTTAAGACTATGCACCCCATGGGCGCTGAACGGGCGCAAGAGTGCGTCACCATGACAAGTCATGATTTCACTTCAATGATTTATCTGGTCCAGTTTTTCGTACCTACGTATGACCGCTGGGTAATGGAATGTGATATGCGATCAGCGCTCAAATGGCATCGTCGATTCCTACAGGTCTTGCAGTGGAAAGCCCCGGGGAAACGCTGGGCTCTAAAATCTCCGCAGCACCTCTGGCATCTGCAACACATTCATAGAGAATATCCAGATGCGCTTTTTGTCCAAACGCATCGCGATCCGGCAAAAATCGTTGTGTCTACCAGTAATCTGGCAACGACTCTGCATACTATGTCCAGTAATCACGCTGATCTAAGTAAGGTCACTGCCTACTACGCCAAGGCCTTGGCACAGGGTTATAATAATACCGTTGCATATCGAAAATCAGGAAAACTCCCGGCAAGTCAGGTAGTCGACCTATACTTCCGCGATTTTATGGCAGACCAAGTAGGCACGGTTCGCCGCGCCTATGAACACTTCGGCATAGAATTATCTGCCGAAGCTGCCACAGCCATGCAATCTTTTCTCGACAATAATCCTGCAGACAAATACGGAAAACATTTGTATAGCTTGGCCAATACGGGAATGGGCGAAGACGAACTACGTGATCTATTCTTAGAATATGAGGCATATTTCGACGTCCCGCAAGAATCCATATAAATCGACATCTTCACGGTGCGACACATGGCGGCAACTACATGAAATTCTGGCAAGCAATAACGTGGGCGGAAACCGACCAGTTAATTGAGATCGCTCAATTTGCAGAGGAGGTGGGTTTTCACGGACTAATGAGTGGTGATCATGCCGTTTATCCTCAGTCCATCGTTCCGAATTACCCCTATTCCGAAACCGGTCAGCCGCCGATGCAACCCGATGATGAATACCCTGACCAAACGGCTATTTTTGCTGCTATGGCAGCAGTAACAAGCAATCTACTTTTTACATGTGGGGTGTACGTTCTCCCGCTGCGCAACCCTCATGAGATTGCACGGGCAAGCGCTACTCTAGCGATACTGAGTGACAACCGCTTTATTCTGGGTGTAGGCGTCGGCTGGATGAAAGAAGAGTTCGATATCTACGGTGTAGATTTTCACCAGAGAGGAAAAATAACTGATGAGATTATTGAGATCCTGCACAAACTCTGGGCGGGCGGAATGGTCGAGCATCACGGTGCACATTTTGACTTTCCTAAAATACAATTAAGTCCTGCACCACAGATACATCCTTCAATTTACATCGGAGGGACCAGTGAAATCGCTCTGCGTCGGGCGGCACTGGTGGGGAGCGGCTATATAGGCGCGGGTACTGCCCCAGCAGACGTAAAGCCTTTGTTGCAAAACCTTGATCAACTGCGCAAGAAAAACGGGCGGGATCACCTTCCCTTCGAGGCCATGATTGGCATCAGCGCATCACCTAGTCTGACCCTCTACCAACGATTAGTTGATGACGGATTGGAAAGCACTGTGGCACCGCCCTTTCAGTATGCGCTGGGCAAAAAACACTCTACCATCGACGAAAAAAAACAGTTTATGGAATCCTACGCTGAAGGTATCCTACGCCACTTCTAACCAAGGGTAACGATTTTATCCTAAAAAAATTTGCCCGCGCGGCACTTACAACGACTTGCTTCAAAGGGAATAGACTATGAGTAATTCTTACACGCCTATTTCAAATTATAGTTCAATATCCTTTAGCGCACGATGCAGCGCAGGTCAGACCATCAAACATGATGTCTATCGCCATGGAAGCGGTCCACCCGTCATAATTATTCAGGAGTTGCCCGGCATAGGACCTGAAACAATGCGATTGGCAGATGAGTTTGTGAACAAAGGTTTCGAGGTAATACTGCCGCACTTATTTGGGCCACTAGAGAAAGTTAGTATCGGGGGCAATCTGATACGAGTATTTTGCATGCGTAAAGAGTTCAATTTATTCAGGAAGAATTCCTCGAGCCCGATCGTAGACTGGCTAAAAGCGCTGTGTCGGGATATAAAAATACAGAGCCAAACGAGGGGTGTCGGCGTCATCGGAATGTGCCTTACCGGCAACTTTGCGATCTCATTAATGGCCGATGACAGCGTGCTGGCAGCTGTCAGCTCCCAACCGTCGATGCCATTACTCAAACCAACGCAGTTGCACATGTCAGAAGATGAAATAGTCGCCATACGACGACGTATCGAAAAAACAGCTCCAATTCATGCCTACCGGTTTGCCGAAGACCCTATGTGCACCGCTGAAAAATATCAGGCCATTGAAGAAGCGTTTAACGACTCTGAGGCAACGCGCATTATCACACATACGTTACCCGGGAAGGGCCATTCGGTGCTCACGCTCGATTTTGTCGACGGTAGCGGCCATCCTACTCGATCGGCCTTGGACGACATTCTGGCTTATTTTTCTGTACAACTGCGATGAGTAGGCGCTACGTATTCACTTAATCATTTGTCTTGAGTGCACGATTAGAATGAAATTTGTTTACAGTGAAGTTCTGAGGTGCCCACTAGATCACCATCCTCTAAAACTTGATATAGGCTGCCTACGCTGTCCGGACGGCCATGTTTTTGATATCGCAAGTCAGGGTTATGTCAACCTGCTTGGCGCTGCCGACAAGCGGAGTCGAAATCCTGGCGACGGTAAAGAGATGGTAACAGCGCGACGCGATTTTCTTAACGCTGGTCACTACCAACCCGCAGCAGATGCACTCAATCGCCTCGTTGAACCGCTTGTCAGTAATAACTCGGTTATTGTAGATGCAGGCTGCGGCGAAGGCTATTACCTGCAGCAATTAGCGAAAAAAATTGCAGCCTCTGGCGTTCTTAAGCCATCGCTTGTTGGCTTCGATATTTCCAAGTCGGCTATACGAGCCGCAACACGCCGAAGCAACGCTACGTGGCTGGTCGCCAGCAACCGCAACATTCCTTTAGTTGCAAACAGCGTCGATTGCGTATTAAGTCTGTTTGGGTTCCCCATTTTGAACTCGTTTCGATCCGTGCTTAAAGCAAGTGGAAGCTTGATTCTTGTCGATGCGGGACCACAGCATCTTATCGAGCTACGGAAAGTTATCTATCCACAGGTGCATCATTCTGACTCAAAAATGCTTCAACAGGTTTGCGCTGCCGGTTTTTTACCCGAGAAAACCTCAACGCTACAGTTTCAAACGGACCCTTTAAGTCAGTTAGAGGTTCATCAACTACTCAGCATGACACCACATCTTTTCCGAGCCACAAAGGAAGGGAAAGCGCGAGCTGCACTTCTGGATAACTTTCGTGTCACAGTTGATATAGTCTTCCAGCATCTAAAAAAATCTGGAAAAATTGAGTCGTTTTCTTCATCAAATGGTGATGTTGGCTAAACAATGCGATATGATATTTATAGACAGAATCAGAACGCAAGCTATTGTTTTAAAGATACTTTTAATATCAGACATTCGCGTCTTGATAGCGCTACTGTTTCGGCGACCGACCCTATGATTAAAAATTTTATACTTCATCAGGGACGTCATACAATGTCTGATAGCGCCTGAAGAATTCTCTGTCCCGGGCGTTACATTGGCTGACCTCATAAGTGTGGGAACCGAACTTTTCCTTGGGTCTATCTCGCAAATACTTGCGCATTTTGCCCCGCGTGTCGTCAGTTAACGGCATATCAAAAAAAGCATAGATTTTTTCAATACACTCTATCGGATTATCCATTAGGTCTTGGTAACGCGAATCAAAAATAGATGCTGCTGGAACAATACCCTTAGCCCTCTGGTCAATTACATATTCCAAGCGCTGAGCAGTAGCCTCTCCCGTAATAATGTTTGCAAAAAGCTCGGCATTGAAGGGTTGGTTACTGCGCATATGATATAAAGTTCCAATAAGACTGGTACTGGACGCCATGCACTTGATAGGGTCACGGTGGGTCTGCACGATCTGCGCATCTGGATAGACGTTCAAAAGCGTATCCAAGTGCACTTGATGTTCCGGTGACTTTAATAGCCAACGTCTACGTGGGTTCTTCCATTGTAATATCTGCAATATTTTCTTGTGGTACTGATAGACCGGCAAGTAATCTGCAACGCTGCAGAGAGCGCTGTAGCTGTGAGTCTGGTGCAGTGCGGCACAGTGATCGCTAATAAAGGTAGCGGCCATAAGCAGACCGCATTCAGCGGGAATGTCACCGCGCATTTCATGCATACTGGAAAACTCAGGTGCTACTCGACTCCACTGCGTAAATAGCTTATCGGCTTGCGCGATGCGCGAATCGGTAGTGTACGTTGAACTTTCCGGCGGTGGGCAGGGCTGTAACGCCTCCCACATCAACGGCACACCAACTCCCGAATCCTGTGACAGCAGCTCGAACAATATCGACGTGCCCGAACGTGGTAGACCAACAATAACTGTGGGTGCAATAATTTCTTCATCCACTATTACAGGGTGTTTCTTCAGCGTATCCGTTACCTGAAGACGCGTACTCAGCCATAAAACAATATCGCTTCTAGCCATAAGTCGACCCATTAAGGTCAGCTTCGCCTCCTGTTCTAGAGCTTTTATCAGAACGGCAAAGGGTTCACGCCACAGGTCGTCACCAAAGTCTCGCAAACCCGTTGCCTGCTGCGCATGCTGCAGCAGTGACATCTCATCCAGAGGCACCACCGCTGTGAGATCAAAACAACGTCCTTCTTCGTTCATCGCCTGCAGCCAATGCGGTTGCGGCGGCGGGTTCCACCGTGGATTGATCGGCTTTTTCATCGATGACCCTTCCTTAGCAACCAAAACGCTTAATGGCTCCGCTTCGACGAGCAGCTAATTGCTCACTACGCGCATCCAATGATATCTTTTTTACGTTATCACCCAAGTATACAAGCAAATTTTTAACCTTCATTTGCGAGCACTGTGGGACAGGATATTGCGCGGCACCAATCCATCGCACGGTCACATAGCCCTCAACGTGGCCAGACGGATCAAGCCAATTTGGAACTTCGGGATCCCGATGCGAAACTACCAATATCAGTTCACCGGAATCTTCCAACACGGCATGATGACAATTGGTGCTGCACAGGCGATAGCGGTAGTCCATTGTTTCCCACCAGTAATTACCAAATTCTACAGACCAATAGTCGGCCTGCGGTGGGGTCACACGTATTACCAGCGCTTCGTCCTGTGGCACCTTCCAGTAGCAGATTAATGGCTCTCCACCCGGCGTTGCATCAATGGCGTTTTTGTCTAACTGGCGATAAGAAAGAAAATGATTTGGCTGTCGCTGCCACTTGTCCAGCGTGTCTGCCCAGTAGTTTGTAGATTCCCGCACCCACGATGCCGCCTCCATAAGTCCACGCTCTAGTTGCTCAGACGTGAAAGAAGCCTGATGCCGCTGCTCACCTACCCTGTCGATACGTGCAACCATCGGCTCCTCTGTTTCCCAATCAGCAAAAAACTGTCGAATCGTCACGCGCCAACTATTGGGAGTGCTCTTTATCCAATTACCTGAATGCTCATGGGGACTGATAATTATCTCAAAGCTGCCATCAGCTTCCAAGACGATTTCGCTATCAATCAGACTCCCCACAGCCGCGCCACCCCAGGGTGTAGCGCCATTCTCAAGGACCGTTACTGCGAAGTAGCGTGCGCTCCCGCGATGGCCTGATATTTTATATGAATTTTCGCCGTCGATCGGCGCTCCGATATAAAGGGCGTCAGCATTATCGCCACCCTGCTTTCTGATCGGATCGAAATAGTGCAACAGTTCAGGAAAATCCGGATCTTTATTTTCTAGGTGAAACTGTAATCCGAGGGAAATGTTACGGGCAAGCAAACGGAAGCCTTTTGCACGATCGATATCATGCGCAGGCGTCGTATTACGAAACACAAGATCGCCAGCTACTTTGAGTTGATCACAAAAATCGCTCCAACTAGCCTTAAGATGAGCGTCGTTGTGATTATCGCCGAACATAGGCTAATGTTTCCTTAAAGAGTTAAACATCCTGTTATCTTATGACAGTTCCGTAGCAAAACACGAGCCCCCGTTTTATCGTTTTTGATGTTCTAAATGTTACTGCATCCAGTGACCTCTGAGCGCTGGCGCCTAGCGTGACTCTGTTCTGCACTCGGCTGGGGTGTGACCCTGACTTTTCGAGCCGGTACTCGACACTGAACCACTCCCTTATTGATATATGTGGCTGTACTACATAGGATGTATAACGTCAAAAATATACCAAACCAAAAGGTGTCCAATGAGCGACAACCTGCACAAGGCCCTATCACCAGCAACACTCGGCAAACTGCGGCTTAAAAATCGTATCCTCAAAGCCGCCACTTATGAGGGTAAAACGCCAGACGGTGTCCCCGGCGATCTTCTGCTTAACTTTCATCAGGCCATCGTAGCTGGAGGGACAGCGATGACTACTATTGGATACTGCACCACAGAGGCAGATGGCCGCATCAACGATCAGATGATGTGGATTCATGAGGGTATAAGCGATCAACTTGCTCATATGAACAGCGAACTTAAAAAAACGGCCCCGGATGTGGCGATTTCAGGTCAGATGGCCCATTGCGGAAACTTTTCCAAAAATAGAAAAATGCAGCGTCTTAAACGCCCACTTGGACCCTCTCGCCAATTCAATATGCTCGGTGCAGCATCTGGCATGCCTTTCGCAGGTGCTATGTCGACCGCTGACATTGATTATCTGGTCAAAACTTACTTTGATGCAGCCCTGTTGATGAAAAAAACGGGGTTCGATGCGGTAGAAATTCACTTCAGCCACGGCTATGGCATTAGCCAGTTCATTAGCCCCAAAACGAACCGACGCACCGACAATTACGGTGGCAGTTTGGCTAACCGCATGCGGCTACCGCTGCGTGTGATGGACGCGGTGCGCCGAGCAGTAGGCGATGACTTCCCTATTCTGGGTAAAATAGGTCTCACAGATGGCATCAAGGGTGGCCTGCATATTGAGGAGGCGATAGAGGTGGCCGCGATGCTAGACGCAGGGGGAATTGACGCCCTTATCTGCTCTGGCGGCACTAGTAGCTTCAACCCTATGGTATATTTTCGCGGTGACACATTAGAAAAAGGATTAATCGAGGTAGAAAGAAATCCGATCATGAAAATGGGCCTGAAGATTATCGGGTCAAAAATGTTTCATTACTATCCTTATGAAGAACTCTATTTCCTTAACGATGCTAAACGTGTGCGTGATCGCGTCAACTGTCAGATGGTGTATATCGGTGGCTGCACAGATATTGCCAGTATAGAAAAAGTCATGGCAGAGGGGTTTGATTTTATCCAACTGGGCCGCCCCCTCATCAAGGATCCTGCGTTTGTGAAACATGCAATGGCTGACCGCAATTATAAAAACGGTTGCATTCACTGCAACCGTTGTGCCAGTTTGATTGAAGCCCCCGGTGGAGTCTACTGCCCGCTTAACCTAGAGGGCGCGCCCACCTGATATGAACTCACTGCGCACGGGAGTTGGACAGCAGTGCGCTTGATATGGGCCTATTTTATCGAATAAATCGCTGATTAATTCGGCGCGAGCAGATGGGCCATAACCATGACGGCGATACCCAATGGCGTGTAGAATCATCGCGACAACATAGGAGATTTTCTTTGGACGTGCAACTGTCAGAGTCACCTCAAGGCCCCTTACAGGGTATTCGCGTTATCGACATCACGTCGATGATTACTGGGCCGCTATGCAGCCAACAACTCGGTGACCTGGGCGCCGACGTGATAAAGATCGAGCCAACCCATGGAGAGGTAGCCCGTTGGATGGCTCCCCCTCAAGAATCAGGTCTAACTGGCTTCTACACGCAAATGAATCGCAATAAGCGTAGCTTGTCGGTCGACCTTAAACACCCTGAAGGTGTCGCCATCATAAAGAAATTGGTGGAGACCGCGGATATATTGGTTGAGAACTTTCGTGGCGGGGTCCCGGATCGTCTTGGCATTGGCTATGAAGACTTGCGTCTTATTAATGAAAAATTAATTTTTGTGTCGATTACTGGGTTCGGTCCTACTGGTCCCTATTCGCATAAGCCTGCCTATGACCCGCTCGCACAGGGTCTAGTCGGCATGATGCCCATTCAAGGCATGCCTTTTGGTGGCAAACCGCAACTTATTCAATCGGCCATTGTCGACAAGACAACAGCGACAACAGCGGCCGGCGCTGCCATGGCCGCTCTGTACGCGCGTGATCGTCCGGGCGGCACTAGCAAGGGCCAGCGAGTGGATGTGCCAATGATAGATGCCTGGGCTGCCAACTCCCTGGCCGATATGATATCGGTAGATAGTTTTATGCCGAATAATATGCCGGATCCAGTTCCCCTCGCTGTGTTGCGTACCTTTGAGACTAGTGATGGCTTTGTTGTGGGTATGGCGCTGCAGGACAACCATTTTCAAGGTTTGTGCGACGCATTGGGATGCACTGAACTATTGGAACGGGAGGGCATGCGTAACGTTGGAGAGCGTATTGGCGATTTTGGTCCATGGTTAGATGCCATAGGTGAAGTAATGAAACGGTTTACCACCGACGACTTGCTCTCAAGACTGGATGCATCAGGTGTGCCTTTCGGCCCAGTCAAAACTGTGCGCGAATTTGCTGAGGATCCACAGGCGAAACACAATCGCACTATTTTTGACGTTGAGCACCCCGAGGCAGGAACACTGCGTTACGTGCGCTATCCCGGACACTTATCCGAAACACCTGCCGCCGTCCACCGCCATCCTCCCCGTTTGGGAGAGCACTCGAAAGAAGTACTGCGAGAGGCTGGATACACCCCAACCGAGATAGAACGCTTTGCGCAGGAAAATATCGTCGGCACTTACTAACTTACTGTATCCTTCGCGGTCACCGTCAGCACGCTGCCATCATGGGCACTCCGTCACAATCGAATTGCGTCATTCAACTCACTACGCATGACGAGGACCCTACACACAAAAAACATGGAAGCAAAGCAGGCAGCACCTTGTTCTGATCGGTAATATTGTCTTTAATAGGCGCGTTAACACAGGTATCAGAATGATCTATAGATTCATCCTCACATTAGCATCGCTGCTACTACCTTTTTGCGCTTTTGCAGACAGCGATTACCCTCCTCAGGTCAAATCTGTCGTAGAACAGCGATGCATGGTGTGCCATGGGTGTTACGATGCCCCCTGCCAGCTAAAGATGGATGCCTGGGCTGGGGTGCCGAGAGGTGCGAGCAAGGAAGTAGTCTACGACGGCACGCGGATCAGAGACGCTGTCCCTACACGCCTATTTGAGGATGCTCAGACGGTGCAACAGTGGCGTCAAAAAGGGTTTTATCCTGTATTAAACGAAGAAACGCCAGAACAGGGCCTGCTGGCTCGCATGCTCAAGCTGAAACAACAACACCCACTACCTCGTGAGAAACTACTGCCAGATACCATTACACTCGGTTTAGATCGCAAGCAACAGTGCACCAAGCCTGAAGACTTCAATGCGTTTGCTGATAAATACCCGCTTTGGGGGATGCCCTATGGCCTACCTGAACTCAACGAAGAAGAACATACCACGGTCATTCAATGGCTGAACGATGGCGCTCTAGGTGTGCCAATGGTGTCACCCTCTGCGGCAGAATTAGGCGCAGTGCAACGCTGGGAAGCATTTTTTAATGGTCGGAGTTTGAAACAGCAATTAACGGCGCGCTATATGTATGAACACCTGTTCATAGGCGATCTTTACTTTTCCGACCTTGAATCGAAGAGCCGCTACTACAACTTAGTGCGTTCACGCACACCGCCAGGTCAGCCTATTGACATTATCGCTACCAGACGCCCCTATAATAGTCCGGGTGCAGCGAGATTCTACTATCGCTTGCAACAACAGCGCTCGGTTGCGCTTGCCAAGCGGCATATGCCTTATCCATTGAACACGCAACGTATGCAGCGCTGGCAAGCGCTGTTTCTCGATCCGAACTACGAGGTTACTACTCTTCCACCGTACGGTATCGATGTCGCGGTCAACCCCTTTATCGCCTATCGGGAACTGCCGCAAAGTGCCCGCTATAAATTTATGCTAGATGAAGCTCATTTTACCATAATGGGCTATATCAAAGGGCCGGTCTGCCGCGGCCAAATAGCATTAAACGTAATCGACGACCATTTTTGGATTGTCTTTGTCAAACCTAACAGTAAAGACAGCCTTTTAATGGCGGAATTTCTCGCTAATGAAAGTGACAACATGCGCCTTCCTAAAACTAAACAAGGCGCCGTAATATCCCTATTAGAATGGCGCGATTATTCCAAGGGGCAATTGAAGTTTCTGGAAGCCAAAACGGAATTTATTGCCCGTATAACGGCTGGGCCTGACGGCACAAAAGTTAACTTAGACCTGATATGGGATGGTGACGGCTATAACGATAATTCTGCCCTCACGGTTTTCAGGCACATTAACAGCGCTTCTGTCGTCAAGGGTCTCGTAGGCCAACAACCCAAGACGGCATGGGTAATCAACTACTCACTGTTGGAGCGTATTCACTATTTGTTGGTCGCGGACTTTGATGTTTTTGGTAACGTAGCGCACCAGCTTGAAACCCGGCTTTACATGGATTTTCTGCGCATGGAAGGGGAACAGAACTTTCTATTTTTTCTACCAGAAAAAGATCGCATTCCACTGCGAAACTTCTGGTATCGAGGCGCCACTGAGGAGACTAAAAATCATGTCATGACCGAGTCAGTCGCCAATAGCCAAAAAACGGACATCCATTATCTTACTGACAACCCTAAGCGAGAACTATTAAGCATGCTGCAACAGCGTCAACCGGGAGGCAAAGCACCCCGATATCAGCCAGCTGATCCGCGTTTTTCTAGACTGCAAACGCTTCAGGGAAAGCCATTCAGTCTAATGCCAGAAGTCGCTTTTGTGGAAGTATTAGCAAAAGATAATAGCGCAAACGTATTTACTATCTTGCACAACGATAGTTATTCAAACAACGCACAAATTTTTGAAGAGCAAAAACGACGTATTCCGGAAGAAGACTACTTGACCGTAGTCAAAGGTTTTATTGGCGCATATCCTAATGTCTTCTTTCGATTGTCCGAGCAAAACTTAGACAATTTTGTAGAAGCTATAATGTCGATGCGCAGTGAGACAGACTACGCTAGTCTGGTCACTGTCTATGGGGTGCGCCGCACCAACGTTCCATTATTCTGGCCATTGTCCGATCGGCTAAACGCGCAGTATAAGAAAAACCAGCCTATTGAGGCGGGATTGTTTGATTTGAACCGCTATGAAAACCGATAGCGCCGACGCTTAAAAAGGGGTACCGATGCTAGCCTATATCACACCACTCACTGGCGGCATGCTTATTGGCATCTCGGCCTTTTGTCTCTTTTTTTTCCTTGGCCGAATTGCAGATGGCGGGGGCATTGTCTGGGGGGCCGTTTCCGCTCAGCCTGACAATGCTTGGCGATGGCTATTTGTTGTTGGACTAGTAATTGGCCCACTCCTCTATCACATACTGCTCGATATACCCTACCCACAAGCAAGCACTTTACCATGGTGGTACGCCGCCATCGGCGGACTGCTAATTGGCTTTGGTCTGCAGTTAGGCGCTGGCTTTACAAGCAGTCATGGGGTATTGAGGATCGTTTGGCTCTCTGTACGCTATCTAGCGGCTGCTGTGATATTTTTGAGCACGGGAATCGCCACTCTTTACGTTGTTCGCTATTTAATGCCGGGGTTATAAATGAGAAATATAGTCGGACTGCTGTGTGGTCTTGTCTTTGGTGTTGGTCTTGCAGCTTCTGGCATTACGGATACCGCCAAGACCTTGGGGCTTCTAGATGTACTAGGTAACTGGATTCCCGACTTGGCATTTGCAATAGGCGCAGCAGCTTGCGTCATTCTACTGACATTTTCATTTATTATGCGCCGTGAGAATCCCCTAATGTCTCCGCGATTTTTACTGCCTACAACCAAATTTATCAACGGCAGGCTCGTCGGCGGTGCTGCTATTTATGGTATCGGATGGGGACTCTATGGCTATTTCCCAAGCTCAGCAATGTCATCTTTAGTGTACCAAGATTGGAAAACCGCAATCTTCCTTGCTGCTATGCTGATTGGCATGACACTGGCAAACAAAATTAAAGAGAACTGACTCTTAAACCGTTTACCGCTCCAACTATTACTACCACATCAAATCATCGGGAATCTGGAATTCTGCGTATGGATCATCCTCATCAGTGCCGCTGATCTCGCAGGTATTCAACAACACAATAACGTGTGGATCACGCTGCATTATTTTTTTGGCCGCAGCACATGGTAACAATTCAAACTCATTCCCCAGCTTGGCAATAGCCAGTCGCCCATTCGCCAAATCTTTTTGCAATTGCTCGGTAACATATATTTTCTTTATCCGGGTGCCGTCCTTGAACTGGTAAGCGATCTCGCCACTCTCACGCTTAATCCGATTCATCATAACCAATTGTGAAATTTGAGCTTGCACTGCCTTTTCCTCAATCCCCTCCTGTTTCTTTTTATTCAATTGACGATCGCGGTCAGCCTTTTCGAGCGAGTTTTGCTTAACCTGCTCCTTATTGTCGTCAACCGTAATCTGACCTTTCTGCCGAACCTTGGCCTCCTTACGACGATCTTGCTTAAGTTGCTTGGCCTTTTTTTTTCCAACAAGCCCGGTATTGAGGAGTTGGTCTTGTAGCGATGCCATAGTGTGTACCCCTTGTCCGCTAATTTTGACAATTGACATAATAAAGCATGATTAAAACGGCAAACGGATGCATGTCACCATCAGTTTTGATGCTAGACGCAGAGCCTTAGGCTTTTAATAACTGAAAACAATTCTTGAACTGCTTTGCGCATTGCTCCAACGCCTCGGCCGGTTGAGGCAAACAATACCATAGACTATAATGAAAGGCTTTTAAAGGCGTATGGCAGGAGAAGAGTTTCAACTCTCTCCACGTCGGCACCACTGTCTGCGTGTCATACGTTGGCGCAATAAGACACCAAGGTAGCTCAGCATGAATTTAGAATTTTCTGAAGAACAACTTTTTATCCGTAATCAGGCGCGTGCTTTTCTGAGCCAAGAATCTTCGGCCGATGTGGTGCGCAGCGTTATCGATACCGAAACGTCATTCGATCAGACACTGTGGCAAAAAATTGTAGACTTAGGCTGGACCGCTATGTCGATACCCGAGACGTATGGTGGCCTTGGCCTCGGCTATTTAGAGCTCTGTGTCATCGCAGAGGAACTCGGTCGCTCTTTAGCGCCGGTGCCCTTCTCTTCAAGCGTCTATTTGGCGACCGAAGCCATAAAAAGCTGGGGAACAGAGGCACAAAAACAACACTATCTGCCTAAACTTGCGGCAGGTAAATTGATTGGCACGCTGGCAATAAATGAGGGATTGGGCGCACAGTCTGTCGCTATGCGAATAATTGACGGCAAGGCTTGCGGCGGCAAAATACCGGTACCAGATGGCGACATCGCTGACTTTGTTATAATGACAGCACGTGATGAAAATAACCGTGTTGGCTTATATGTAGTCGACCTAACCGATATCGCTATAACGCGCGAGGTAGTCGCCAGCATGGACCCGACTCGCTCTCAGGCGCGGGTAACATGTGATGCCACGCCAGCGCAGGCTTTGGGGGAGGCTGGAGAGGCTCAGTTGACCGAGCTTTTGGATCGAGCAGCAGTTCTGCTGGCTTTTGAACAGATCGGCGGCTGCCAGGCAGCACTAGACATGGGTATCGCTTATACCAAAGAGCGATTCGCCTTCGGCCGTGCGATTGCGTCGTTTCAGGCTATCAAGCACAAGTTCGCTGACATGTATGTGGCACTTGAGTTAGCCAGAGCCAACGCTTATTACGGCGTGTGTGCGCTTTCCAGCGACGCACCTGACCTGCCTCTAGCCGCCGCCGTCGCCAGAGTTAGCGCGACCGATGCCTACTACCTTATCAGCAAGGAAAATATTCAGGCTCACGGCGGTATGGGCTTTACCTGGGAGTTCGACTGCCACCTTTATTACCGCCGAGCTCAGCTGTTGTCGGGATTAATCGGCACCCAGCTAACGTGGAAAGAAAACATCACACAACGCCTGCTATAGCCGGTTTGCGGAGAACATCATGGATTTTCAAGACACACCTGAACTGGCAGCCTTTCGCAGCGACGTGAAAACCTGGCTAGACGCCAACGCCACCCCACGCACTGATAAACTTCATATGGGCATGGAAGGCGATACCGCGTTTCATGAGGCGAAGGCTTGGTACAAAAAGAAGGCTGATGATGGCTTTGCCTGCCTGACATGGCCCAAAGAATATGGCGGCGCGGGACTCACTTCGCTGCACGAGGTGGTATGGACGCAGGAGGTGGAACACTACAAAACACGGGATGCACATTTTGTTATCGGCATCGGTAATTGCGGTCCTGCAATCATGCACTTTGCCAGTGAAGATATGAAACGTCAGTTGCTGCCGCGGATGGCTAGTGCAGAAGATGTCTGGTGCCAATTGTTCAGCGAACCCAGTGCGGGCTCCGACGTAGCTGGACTCCGAACCCGCGCAGAATTCGACGGAGACAAATGGATTCTGAATGGTCAAAAGATTTGGACCTCCGGCGCTCAGTACTCAGATTATGGCGTCGTGCTGACCCGCAATGATCCCACTATTTCGAAATATCGAGGGCTTACCCTCTTTATGATCGACATGCGTCAAAGTGGCGTTGAGGTTCGCCCCATCAAACAAATGGATGGCGGAGGACACTTCAACGAAGTCTTCTTTCATGATGCCATCGTACCTGACGACTATCGACTAGGTGAGGTCGGCGGCGGTTGGACCGGAGCGCTGACCGTATTGATGAGTGAACGTCTAGCGATCAGCGGCGTTCAACCGACTGGTTTCCCACAGTTTTTAGACCTAGTCAAATCTCTAGAACTGAACGGACAGCCAATCGCCAACGACCCCATCGTTCGCGATCGATTGGCGACTTGGTACAGTCAGTATGCGGGCCTTCAGGCAGTTAACAAACGGATGTTAACCGCCGTTGCGAAAGGCGGTATTGCGGGCGCAGAAGCGTCACTGGGGAAGCTCATCGGAGCGGTGATGAATCAAGAAATTGCGAATTTTGCGTGCCAGATATTTGGCCCGGCCGGTATCATTCAAGACGCACAGTTGAGCCCGGAGCGGGCCCACTTTCAAGAGCAGGTACTCTTCTCCCCGGGCGTGCGCCTAGCAGGGGGCACAGATGAGGTCATGCGTAATATTCTGGCTGAACAAGTACTGGGATTGCCACAGGAACCTCGGGCGGACAAAGGTATCGCATTTCAGGATATCCCGACGGCACCTGTCTGATTCCTGCTAGGGCCCGAACTGGTTCCTATGGTCCGGGTCGACTTTAGTCAATGATGCCCATTATAAATATCACCAACAGTGCAGGCGGCACGATATACCGAATCAAAAAGTACCAGAGTGTATGCTGAGCAAACGAAAGCGGGTTCAATTCATCATGGGTAGCTTGCTTTTTCATCACCCAACCGGCGAACACTGCAATCAGTAAGCCTCCAAGAGGAAGCAGGATTTGATTGGAAAACACGTCCATAAGGTCATTGAAATTACTGCCTGCAACGGTCCAGTGGGACACTATATTATAAGACAGAATTGAAAAAATACTGAACACAGCGATCGAACCCACCACCAGAATCGTGCTCTGGTGTCGCGGAAGGTTAAAGCGCTCTTCTATCCACGCAGTAACTGCCTCAACAAGCCCGACCATAGACGTAATACCAGCTACAGAAAGCATTAGGAAAAACAGCACACTAAACCAGTAACCCCCGGGCATTTGCGCAAACCCCACTGGCAGAGTCTGGAAGATCAGCCCAGCACCAACTGCCGGATCCAGGCCGTTATGAAACACCACCGGGAAAATAACGAGACCGGCAAGCAGTGCAACGCCTGTATCAACCATAACAATAATTAAGACCGATCGAGTAATGGAAACCGATTGCGGCAGATAAGCGCCGTAGACCATCATTCCCGCCATCGCGATACCCAAAGAAAAGAACGCCTGACTTATAGCCGCCAACACGGTACCAAAACCAATTTTACTGAAGTCTGGGGTAAACAGCCAAGTGACGGCCTGCGAAAACCCGTGCGTCTGAGAGTCGATTGCTGGGACAAAATAGTTGTAAATCGCCAGCCCCAGCAGCAGGGTAAACATCAAAGGCATCATCACAATGACCGCGCGTTCGATACCATTCTTCACCCCGGCGAATACGATCAAGCCTGTAATACTAAGACCAACCAAGGTCCAGACAAGCATGCCTAGGTTACTGTCCAATACTGCCGCGAACTCAGCATTGGCGACAACGCCATCAAAGCCTGCAAAACCAGTAGAAACTGCTTTAAATAAGTACCATAGCACCCAACCCACGACCACCGCATAGATTATTTCAATGGTATATGCAGCAACCAGACCCATGGTGCCGACTAAAAGCCACTGTCTAGACTGACCGCTTTCCTTTGCAACGGCTGCCATCGCCGTTGGCGGACTGCCCTGCCCTCTGCGACCGACTAGCATTTCTGCAATCAAAATAGGAGCGCCAATGCCAAAAGCACACGCTAGGTAAACCAGCACAAATGCTGCGCCACCATTTTCACCAGTGACATAGGGAAACCGCCAAATATTTCCAAGCCCGACAGCAAAACCCACTGACGCCATGATAAAAGCAAACCGCGAAGACCAGTGAGCACCAGCTACCGTTGCCATGTTACGCTTCCCTGACGAGTGTTATTGGCATAGTCTACACAGAATATGGAGCGGATTCAGGCACTGACTCTTGCGGTGGCCTGCCGCAGCCAGTCCTGATCGGAACCGGATAATAAAGGACCGATAGTTGCGGCCACGCGCTGATGGTAACTGTTGAGCCACTCTATTTCCTCGACGTCCATCAGCGTTGTATTCAACATCCGAACATCGAAGGGCACAAGCGTCAGCGTTTCAAATTCTAACATCGGCGTTGCTCCCAAATCGGACTTACAAGGGCGCACCACCTGCAAATTTTCACATCGCATTCCGAAAAAGCCTTCACGGTAGTAACCCGGTTCGTTCGACACGATCATGCCTGGCTGCAACGCGACACCATTGTGGTGCTTGGAAATCCTCTGAGGGCCCTCATGAACGCTAAGAAAGACACCGACGCCGTGACCTGTGCCGTGGTCATAATCGTAGCCCTCGCGCCACAGATACTGCCGCGCCAGTGCGTCTAGTTGCGTGCCCGTGGTACCACTGGGGAATCGAGCCACTGCGAGGGCTATATGGCCCTTTAGCACGAGCGTAAACATCCTCCGGGCCTCAGCCCCAGGGTCGCCAATAGCCACGGTGCGCGTAACATCAGTTGTTCCATCCGTATACTGACCGCCACTGTCGAACAAATAGACGGTGTCCATTACTAAGCGAGCGGGAACACCATTAAGATGGTTGTAATGACACATAGCGCCATTTGCACCGGCAGCAGAAATTGTGTCGAAGGAGCACGCATGGAAATACTCGCCCTGTTTCCGCAGACTGAATAAATAGTCTGACAATTCAGCTTCATCGTGCAGCCTTGCTGCGGCAACCTCGCCGTCCAGCCAGGCCAGAAAACGAATTTCCGCTACAGCGTCGCGAATGTGGGCTCTGCGGGTACCTGCCAGTTCAACCGCATTTTTACAGGCCTTAGGAAGCAGTACGGGGTCTTCTCCGTGCACCAGCGTCGCACCGTTGCGGGCTAACTCCATCTGCACCCAGGCGGCCGCATTGTCAGCATCAGCCAATACCTTATGATTTTCATAGAGGGCAAATATGACAGCAAAATTCGACTCATCCATCACGGTAACGTCATCGCCAACGTGCTGATAAAACGCCTCCGGCAGACGGCGAGCATCGACAAATAGTGTCATTTTTTCCGAGACGTCCAGTATCGCGACACTTTGTAATACCGGTAACTGCGGCATATCGGTACCACGAATATTTAATAACCAGCTGATGGAGTCAGGAGCAAAAATAAGCCCTGCGTCACAACCTTGGGCTCTAATTTTTGCGGCGATACGCTGACGCTTTTCTTTACTAGACTCCCCAGAAAAGTCGTCACCTAACAGTAGCGCAGGGTTACACACGGGCTCGGGGCGATCCAGCCAGCAGCGATCAATAAGGTTATCAGTATCGAGCAAAAGCTCCACACCGGCATCGGCCAAGGTGTGCTTTGTCTCCCTATACCATCGCAGACTGTGCAGACGCGGATCAAAAGCTACTCTGCTGCCCGCTGGGAGCGCGGCTGCCAGCCACTGAGCCTGAGGGTTGTCAGCTAGATGATAATATTCAAACAGATGAGAAGGTACTTGTGAGCGTATCTGCACCGTATAGCGACCATCCACAAAGATCGCAGCTCGATCACGCAGCACCAGGGCCATACCGGCAGATCCCGTAAACCCTGTAATCCAGTACAAACGCTCGTTGTGCGCAGGAATATATTCTCCGAGATACTCATCCGCTCGGGGCACAAACAGGGCATCATAATTTTTCTGCGCCATCAACTCGCGCACTAAAGCCAAGCGCTCTTCACTCACTGTCACAAGCGCTTCTGCTGAGACTGTATTTGAATGTAATCGCAGCTAAAGTGTGCAAAAAATAACAACCTGTGAGCACGGTAAACGATCAAAAACTAGGCCACATAAGGATCAAAGTCTGCTTTCCCTATCCCACAATCTGGGCACTCCCAGTCCTCTGGTATATCCTTCCAGAGTGTCCCCGGGGGGAAACCATCGTCAGGCAAGCCCTCCGCCTCATCATAAATGAAACCGCAAATCACACACTCGTATTTCTGATAATCGGTATCGCCCATATTCGCCTTTCTCTTATAATAAATCTAACCAAAACAACACAGTATATGCCACGCCGCCAAAACGATAATACCATCACGGCCAGCAGATTTAGACCCGAGGCTAAAAGTTTCCCGCTAAACTAATACGATAACGCTCATCCTCTGGGACAGCGATCAAAGACAGCATTGCCTGCAATTGAGCATCCAGCGTATCTTCACTACCCAACAGTATACCTACATCATAGCGCCGGTCTTTTAACTCTAAGCTGCCACTAGCCTCCAGTGGTCCCGATAATGTAATCACCTGACCGCGCAGAGCTTCTGCGGGCGCCTGCTCGAAATCCAAGGCATAACTCCCCAGGGGCACAAGGCCACGGGCAGACTCCCAGCCAGCATCCTGCCAAACCAAACGACCCAAAGCGCTATAAGGCAAACCCTGACGTAACTGCAGCCGATCCAACTGCAAGTTAAACATTCCAACAACGGACACTGGCGCAAACCGGCCCAATAGGCTCGCACTTAGCTGAGCCTCTACGTTAGATACCTCTAAATCTTTCTGACCGCGCGCCACCACTTCACCAGAAAATGTCTGTGCACCCCACTCAGTGCTCACGGTGAGATGCGGTGCCAACAGCAACAAGGACAGCGGCTTTAGTGACCACTGCACTGAGCCCAACTGCAGATAACCCTGTGGCAGACGCACAATGACACTGCTGGCGCTACCCTGCCAAATTGTGCCCGTTAACCCGCGCATCAATACCTGCTCAGCCGGAACAAGATGACTCAGCAAGCGAGCGGGGGCCGACACCAAAAGACTGATAAAAAATAACAGCGCCAAGGCTGCAATCCACAGAAGACGAGATTTTTCCACTTTATCCAGCCTCTGCAATTCGTACGGTGATGTTAATACGACCGGCAGCGGCAGCCGGAGTCACAGAGACCTCACGGACCAGCAAACTCTCGGTATATTCCATCTCATTTAGCCACTTCAATACATCATTAAAAGACGCGTTTTCAATACGCACTTGAATTTCGCCACGACTGTTAGGTTGCAGACGAATAACGGGCAGTTGCAGGCGAGACGTGGACTGATTAATCACTGACGTCAGATTACGCTTTGCACCGCTCTTGGCAGTGCCTTGACGCAACTGTAACAACTGCGCCACCATCGCATCTACGCGGCCCTGAGATTCGGTAACGGCGCTGTTTTGCGCGATTAGTTGCTCTCGCTCACTCTTCAGCGGAGCTAAAACCAGTATGTAAAGCAGGTACAGAAGCAGTGCCACAGTGAGTAAGACTAGACTCAACTGCTCGCGTTGGTTCAGTTGCGAAAACCACTCCTTCACGATCTCTCCTTAACTCGCAACCTAGCGCTAACACGATCGCCTTTTGTATTACTACTTTCCGTCACCGCTTCTAGTCCAACTTCATTCATTCGACTACGTAACTTCTCGACACCTTCAAAATCTGCGGCAACAATATTAAGCCGCATTTCACCACCCTTGTCGTTGTAGTTAATACTCGCGATCGTGGTACCCGGCATCCCAGCAATGGCAGCACCAACACGTTCCATCAGACTAACAAAACCGGCGCCTTTACCCGTTCCTCCGAGAGCGTCTAGTTGTCGACGCAGCTGTTTCTCTGCGTCTACTACCACTCCCGCGGGAAACACCGAGCGATAGCTATCCTGAACCGCGCTACGCAACGCTATATTTTGCGCTGAAAGAGCGCGGTATTCGGCATAAACCGCACCCAGTTGCAGGAGAAACGCCACCGCAAATACCGCGGCAACCGCACGCCACTGACGCCACCACAGCCCAACTGGCAACCGCGGAGCAAAGTCGCCAGATAGGAAGTTCAGGTTCACCTCTTCGGTTTTACTCAGCATCATGGCAGCGCTCAGATTGCCACGACGCCACTGCACCCGATCACGCAATTCAACCGGCAACATGTTCGTGTCGGCCTCTTGATCTATACCGTACATAATTACCGCAGCCGGCGGATCAGCCTCGCTCAGCATTGCCTTCACCAGGACCTCTAGCAAACCCGTTTCAGCAGTAAAACCCTTACATTGACCAACGCGAAAAACAACACGGTCTCCTTCCAACAGGATACACCACTCTCCAGGCTCCCATGGCAGCAACAATGGCTCGGGTAGCCACCACTGGATATCGGGAAAATCTGCAAGCAGCACTTGCCACTGCGCCATTTTCTCCTGCGCCGTAATGGCCACAGCATACTCATGCTCCTGCAGCAGACTGTAAGCAAAGTGCAGTGCGTCAACGTCCGCCGCGACCTGCTCTTCCAGCATAAAAGGCAAAGATTTACTGATGTGTTTTTTTTCATCAGATGTGACTGATAACGTTAGCAAAAGAATGTCTTCACCCGGCACCGCAAAACAAACTTTAATCCGTCGCTGTGCCAATGTCGCGCGCAGGTGTTCTCGCGCGGCGTCATCATCCAACCACTGAGGCTCAGTGTTGGCGCCGGGCGGATACCATGCGAGGCGTCCTCCGACCAAACGCACTATGGCCATACTGCGCACACCTGTGTCTTCCCCACTAAGGACTTCTCCTGATATCTCTCGCTATTTGAACAAGGGGGCATCTACAGGCTACCACTGGCTCTAGCGACGGTAGCAATGTTACGACCGCTGCGATTGATCACACTGTACAAGCGCATGTTCCTGCCGGCAACCTCCACCTGTGCCTGCAGTAAAAAGTAATCGCTATTTTCGCCTAGCAACGCCAAAACATCCTTCATATCATCCCGTTTTCCATCGAATACCGGATTCGCCTGAAAATCTTTCTTGTCCTCAAAGCCCGTCTCTTCACGATACTCAACAAGAGATGCCCCCTCTGCTTCCGTTAGTGGGTTAAGGTCTCCTTTGGCATTAATACTGCGTAACACCATCGCGGGTGCCGTGTGTATATTCAACGCTACCGGTTCCTCAGGCCAAACTGTAATCCAAGGCAATAATGCTCGATAAATTTCTGGCGTCATGTTGGCAACGGCACGCAGTTCACTGACGCTAGACATATTGCGATTAGCAGCGCGATACGCCGGCGTCTGCCCGTAATAATAATCGTCCTCCGCTCCATCGAGGAGAGGTTCCCGATCAACATCAAGCCAATCGCTTACAGACTCGGTAATCGCTATTGCCTCTTGCCGACTCACGAGCGGATCCCCCAACGCCTGCAATAATCGAATAAACTGCTCCTGCTCCGCGGTGAACCGCTTTTTTAAGTCTGACGTTCTCTGACCAGACACGCTTCTTCCTAGCGTGTTTAGATTGAAGCGTCCCTGCAGATCCTCTAGGGAACCACTCATCCAGCCAGTGCCGTCTAACGCATAAGTGGGCGGCGGGGCGCCCGGTTTAGTCCACCAAATCTCATTCAAGTCATCGCGCCACACGCCCGCTCTTTTATCCATATCATAATCGGTTAACAACAATATTCCAGCGAGGTCTTCCGCTCCTCGCAGATAAGCCTGTGCCTGGCCGTCCAACAGAATATTGCCAGTGCGCTGATAGAAACGCTCAAACTCGCCCTTCATGGCAACTACCAGTGCTGTCGCAAGCGCAAACACTAGCATAGCAAAAATTAGCGCGGCACCGCGTTGACGCGAGATCGAAAGCTGAGGCTCACAGCGGCGGTAATGCATACAGGCGCCTCATTTCACCCCAGCCCTGCAATCGCAGACTGATTTCAACACCGATCGGACGCTCCAACTCCGCGTCTGGCGAACCAACATCAACCACCCAGTTCGTCACCCAATTGCTAGTATCGGGCACCGCACCGCCCGGCAGAATCTCCAGATTCTGCAGCGATCCCAGAAAAGCCAACTGCATATCCTCTACCCCGTCTAGCAGCATCACGCTGTAGGGCTCAGTATCCCCTGCTCGGTCCAATACAGGATAGCTGTCACGCCACAGGGCATCTTCTTCAAGACGATAATTGACGCGCTGCAGATTACTGCGCGGGTGGGCGTTCGGGTTGTGCCAACCCGCTCGAGTAAAACTCAATATGAAGCGCGCCAAAACTCCACCGCTAAGGGCTGGCTCAATCTGTCCAAATTCGTCCCGTACAGGCCGCTCCGAAAAATGACGCAGGTCGCGCGAGATAATCATCCATGCACGATTCACTTCATAGGTTCGATCCGCCGTTGCACGCAGACTCTGGACGCCGTCCATTACCCTAGAGAGGCTAGTGGTGGCGATCAGGGCCACAAAGGCCGTAATCGCCATTGCAATTAACACCTCCAACAACGTGAAACCCTTTGAGCGTCGATTATTCATCGGACGAACTCTCGGAGTCTGTTTCTAAATCCCCTGACATAAAGGCCGTCAGAGCATACAAAGGCTGCTCGCGCTGCTCCTCTTCGAGCGACACAGTAATTTCAACACGAAAAAAATTAGCCACCTCGGTTGCTTTCGTCTCAACCCACCAATACCAATCTCGATCTGCCATGGAAGCGAAGCCGCTATCTTTCCCAGCCGACAGATTCCGAGTCGCGCCAATCACAAGACGTATTTCTGCTAGCTTATTCTGCGCCACCATGTGAGCTAGAGACTTATCACGCAAATAGGCGGTATCGTCTACCTGCTGATACAGCGAAACCAATACCGCAGGCAAGACAACAGCGACAATCGCCAGTGCCACCATGACCTCGACCAGTGTAAAACCTCTCCCACGCACTAGTTTTCCACCTCTGCTTCGCCACGTCGCAGCACCTCAAAGCGGCCAAATAGATCCCATTCGATGCGCCACAGTAAATCGCCATCCTGTTGTTGAATCATGTTGATCCAGCCGACCGTTACCTCGCCACTCGCATAAAATACCACCTGCGGGCTTAGATCCTCTGACTGATCATCCAGTGATAATTCAGTCAACGGCGCATCCTCCAACACCAGTTCAAGTGCCACACCGGGCGGCAGTCTTTGCTGCGCAAACAGTTCCTGACCGACTTTAGGCACGGCCCAGCCATCGATGCCACGCTCCAACCAACGATAGCTGTAGATGGTCTCGCCCGTTTCCTGTTCCTCCTGCAGCAACAGCCCGTAGTCGACACCCGTGATCTGCGCTTCGTCCAGCACGTAGCCAGCCACATCCGCAAGCTTATACACGGTGCTTTGCAGTTCGATGTCTTGACCACCGGACGTGACCGTAAGATTAGCCAGTGACGTAAACAACGCAATGACAACTAAAACTGCTAACAGCTCTAGTAGGCTAAAGCCACGCTGCCGCTTCAGCACCGCGGTCGGCACCTGTAGCAGGTGGTCGCCCAACAGCTGCGCATCGAAAATCAGTCCTCTTCTTTCCAGTTGCCGATATCGGCACTCTGATCTTCACCGCCAGACAGACCATCGGCACCCAGAGAGTAAATATCCACTGCACCTTGCTCACCGGGACTCAGATAAAGGTAGGGCCGACCCCAAGGATCAACCGGGACCTCACCAAGATAACCTCCAACCTTAAAATTCCTTGGCTCAGGTGCAAGCGTGCTGGGCTCTACGAGTGCCTGCAGGCCCTGCTCTGTCGTCGGATAAACATAATTATCCAACCGATAGATTTTAAGTGCCGTTTCTATCGCATTAAAATCGGCTTGCGCCTTCTGCACTCTGGCATCATCAGCACGGTTCAGCACAGTGGGTGCAACCACACTGATTAGCAGCCCCATAATGACCAGCACTACCAAAATTTCTACTAGGGAGAACCCCGCACTACGTTTTGCTTTCATCGTTTACTTCACCATTGTATTAAGATCAAATATAGGTAATAGGATAGCGAGGACGATCGTTAGCACCATTCCGCCCATGAAAACCACCATCAGCGGCTCAAACAGACTCATTATAGTGCCTAGCGTCATTTCCAGTTCTCGCTCCTGATTAGTCGCCGAGCGATCAAGCATGGTTTCCAACTCGCCGCTGGCCTCTCCACTGGCAACCATATGCACCATCATGGGCGGAAAGCGACCACTTTCGCGCAAAGCGCGATTTAAGCTTGCTCCCTCTTGCACGTGTTCAGACACCGCCTCACTGTCTTCTCGCAGGACCAGGTTGGTCAGCACTTGTCCTGCAATACGTAGGGACTCAAGCAAGGGCACGCCGCTAGCCATTAGAATACTTAGCGTAGAAGCAAAGCGCGCCGTATCCATAGAGATCAGCACCCGTGATATGCCTGGAGTGCCAAGCAGAAAACGATGCCAGCGTTTCTTACGCTGTGGATCTCGCAGTAGGCGCCGCGCGATAAAAAGCACTGCGACCGCTCCTATCACTAACCAGAGACCGTAGTGCTGAAAAAAATCGCTCGTGGCAATAAGACCGCGTGTCAGCGCAGGCAACTCGCGATTGCTATGCGCGAAAATACCGACCAGTTCAGGCACGACAAAAACCAGTAGCAACAGCACCACCGCAACCGCCACCCCGAGCAGGATAAAAGGATATATCATCGCCATTTGCAATTTTTGCCCGGTATACTGGCGCTGCTCTGTATAGTCTGCCAGCTGTTGCAACACCGGACCCAGATAACCCGCATGCTCTCCCGCATTTACCATTGCACGGTACATTTCATTGAACACACTCGGAAACTCACCCATCGCGTAGGCCAATGTGTGCCCCTCAGCAACTCGGGAGCGCACCTGCAACAGCATGCCTTTGATGCGACTGCTGCGGCTCTGCTCTGCCGCTGCTTGCAGCGCTTCATCCAGCGGCAGATTTGCGTCTACTAGCGTGGCCAACTGGCGAGTAATAAGCGCCAGATCGCTGACACTGATACGAGAAAAAAAGAGTGAAAGGTTCCATCCCGACTTACCAGACTGCGCCGTGTTGTTGGCCTCAGCGACCTCCACCGGTCGCATATCCTGGCCACGCAGCTGTGAGCGAACCTGCCGCTCGGAATCGCCCTCGAGCACACCCTTGATGAGTTTCCCTGCGGCGTTAAGCGCTTGATAGCGATATGCGGTCACAATTCAGGCGGCCTAGATCAGACGATGGAAGTCACACGCATGACTTCCTCAATACTGGTTTCACCTGCCATTATCCGACGCCGACCATCGGTTTCTATTCCTGGGTAATGCTGGCGTGCCACCTGCAAAATATCCTGCTCATTGGCACCGCCGTAAACCATTTGGCGCATGGCATCATCAATCTCAATTATTTCATAAATGCCCGTGCGGCCGCGATATCCAGTGTATTTGCAGCTCTCGCAACCCTTGGCCTGACAGACGCCCTGGTAATCATCGTCGGGTCCAATACTCAACAGTTCCCGTTCTGCAGGCTTCAGATCAGCCGGCTCTTTGCAATCGGTGCACAGCAAGCGCACAAGTCGCTGAGACATCACCGCTATCAAACTGGATGACAACAGAAAAGGTTCAATCCCCATATCCTTGAGACGTGTGATCGCGCCTATGGCCGTATTCGTATGTAGGGTGGACAATACGAGATGCCCAGTGAGTGAAGCCTGAACTGCAATTTCTGCGGTTTCACGGTCCCGGATCTCACCCACCATTACCACATCTGGGTCCTGACGCAAAATAGCTCTCAATCCGCGTGCAAAGGTCATATCAACCTTGGCGTTAACCTGAGTTTGACCAATGCCTGGCAACATATATTCGACAGGATCTTCAATAGTAAGGATGTTACGCGAAGTCTCGTTGATATCACCAAGCCCGGCATACAAAGTCGTCGTTTTACCTGAACCGGTAGGGCCAGTGACAAGGATAATGCCATGGGGACTGTGCAGGTGCTTTTTGTAAGCAGCAAGAACCTGAGCGTTCATGGCCAACTGCGCCAACTCTAGTTGTCCGGCCGCGGTATCAAGCAATCGCAAAACCACCCTTTCCCCGTGAGCAGAAGGTATAGTTGACATACGAATGTCCACCGAATGACCCGCTATTTTCACTGAAATTCTGCCGTCCTGAGGGATACGCTTCTCGGCAATATCCAGCCTCGCCATCACTTTTAACCGTGACACCAGCAACGGTGCCAACATACGCTTGGGCGAGAGCACCTCGGCCAAGACCCCGTCAACACGGTAACGGACACTTAGCCGGTCTTCGAAGGTTTCAACATGAATATCTGAGGCCTGCTCACGCACGGCTTGCGACAGTATGGCGTTAATCAGACGAATAATGGGCGCATCGTCTTCGGTATCCATCAGATCGCCTGAATCAGGAATCGCGTCCGCTAGGCGGCTGAGGTCAACATCCGCACCAATGTCTTCAGCCATTTGTACGGCTTCGTTGTTATTACGCTGATACGCCAGCGTCAGCCTCCGCTTGAAATCGCTCTCTGATACATCTTGCAACGTGAATGACCTACCAATAACACGACGCAATTCAGTTAAGACTAACGCCTTTGGCTGCCCAGCGTGCACTACCACGGGCGAACCGTCGTCAGCCGCATCCAACAACACGCCGTATTGCTGAGCAAAAGTAAACGGCAGCCCCGGCACTGCCGCAACGCTTGCTACAGGCGTTTCCGCGGGCGCCCGCCCTACCTGCATATTCACCGCCCATCTACCGGTGACGCGGGCGCACCCGGTGCATTGGCACTCGCCTTAATTTGATCCAATTGCTGCATTTGATCTTCCCACTCCGACATCATAGGTAGATTCGCGTCGCCCAGGTACAGCAGTCCTTTTTCTTTGCGCAACGCTTGCTGGTCGCGAATATAGCGATATTTCTCCGCGCTAGCCCCCGCCAACTGCTCGTCGTCGCGAATAATCGTCGTGCGTATAAACACCATTAAGTTTTGTTTATTGACCCTTTCTGCATCGCTGCGGAACAGCCTACCAAGAAAAGGAATGTCACCTAATAATGGCACTTTTTGCTGCGCGTCCTGCACATCGTCCTTGATCAGCCCACCCAGAACGATCACTTGGCCGTCCATCGCCAATACCTTGGTCTGTATTTTACGCTCGTTAGTAATCACGTCCGATGCAACCACGGACACACTGCTGATACTGGAAACCTCCTGCATAATATCAAGCACCACCGAATCACCGTCATTAATATGTGGCGTCACAGTCAGGGTAATACCGACATTCTCTCGCTCGATCGTCTGGAAAGGATTCTGCGCACCATCGCCGCCCGCACCGGTATTAGTGAACGAACCAGTCACGAAAGGCACCTGCTGGCCCACCGTAATGTAAGCCTCCTGATTATCCAATGTCAGTATACTGGGCGTGGACAGGATATTTGTATTTGCCGTTTCATTGAGAGCATTGAGAATGACCGTCATGGATAAACCCATCCGATCCAATTGAGCCCAGCCAAGGGACACGCCCCCCGTTCCGGCCAAAGCAGCAGCCAAACCTCCTAAATCAACGCCGTCTGGAGAATCCCCACCGCCCTCGGGTAGCTGCGAGCCCGCAATACCCCCCAGCCGAGCATCCCCCCGCGTAATGTTACTGCCAAACACACCATCGTTATCGGCAAACAACCACTGTAACCCCAATTCTTGTCCGTCAATCACTTCCATTTCTACAATGATTGCTTCCACCAACACTTGAGCGCGGCGAATATCTAGGCGCTGAATGACCGCCTCCAAAGATGCCATCTCGTCCGCATCGGCGGTGATAATTAAAGCATTGGTGCCTTCGTCTGCTTCTATTGTTGAAGTTTTACTGCCGCTTCTGCTTGCCGCTTGCGTTCCATCACCGGTGTCCAACTCTGAGATATTCTTCATGACTCGGGTCAATACCTCAGCAAGGTCTTTGGCCTGGGCGTATTGAAGGTATATAACCTTAACATTGCCGCTTTGCTCCAATGGCGTATCTAGATGAGTGACCAATTTTCGCAGTCTCGCCCGCTCTAACTCATCACCGCTGACAAGCACACTATTGGTGCGCGCATCGGCAACCAGCAGCACGTCTTGTTCACTACCGCTCTGCTGGGCCGCCGATTTGTTAAGCTGCTCCAGCATCCTTACCACATCCTCTGCCACTGCATAGCGCAACTTAATAATATCTGTCTTTTGCACGGCAGATTTGTCCATGCGCTCGATAATGTCCCTAATCTTGTCGATATTGGCCGAGACATCCGAGATAATAATGGCATTGCTAGGAGCATAAGCCGCCATATGGGCCTGCTGCGGCACCAATGGTCTTAGCACCGGTATAAGTTTCGCGGCTGAAATATTCTCAAGCCGAATAACCTGCGTCATGTACTCATCGGAGACTGTGGTAGCACGAGCATCGCTAACATCAAGCGGCGCCGACCGCGCATCCTTAGCCGGGATAACACGCACTATGTCACCTGAACGCACCGCGGTGTATCCATGAACTTCCAACACTGACAAAAAAAGTTCATACAGCTCACTTGCTGATACGGGCTCTGAGGAGATCACTCTGACCTTACCCTTGACAACGGGGTCGACCACTATGGTCGCTCCGGTTACATCAGACACGAACTGTATAAACTCCCTAATATCAGTATCTTTCAGATTGACCGTATAATCCTGCGCCAGCGCCGAGCTGCTACTGAACATCAAACTCAGCAGCAATACAATCACAGTCACAGGGTGGAACCGAGTTATCGCTCTCACAAAAAATGGTATCCTTTCAACAAGTTTCACTGCGCGCCACCATTGTCTAAATTAACACTCAATGTAGTCGCCTGCCCGTCACGCTGCAACTCAAATACCGCTTCTTGGGCTGTGCGCATATCATTAAACAGGACCATGGTATTGGTCGGATTATCGAGGCTTACCCCGTTGACGGATGTCACCACGTCGCCCATTTTGAACCCCAACTGCTCAAACTGTATCTGGTCCTTCCCAGGACTTACTCGATAACCCAGCAACTCGCCGTTTTCGCGCACAGCACTGACATTAACGACTTCGGCAAGCGACTGAGGATTCTGGTACAGGCGCTGCCGATAACTCTGCGCCAATCGGGTAGCCTGATCATCGCCGCGCTTATCAATGTTCTCGCCGACCGCAGGCGCCGGCGCCGACCGAGCAGACCTTGGCTCCGCGGTACCCAAAGCGGATTCCTCAAACAGCACCAGTAATTCATAGGTCCCACCATTGTCCAGCACAACCTGTCGCGGCATTACCTTGGCTAACAACACATTGCCCCGAACAGGCAACTTGTCCTCGACCGCATAAATCGCCTGTTGATTTGCATTTTCAATAATAGCGTACCCCAGACCGTCCTCCGTAGAGGCTACGATACCGCGCAACTTTAACTGCAGCGCGGTTTGCCGTGCTCCTTCCTCTATGCCCTCACGGGAATCAGCCTCTGCCTCTGTTGCCGCTTCAATGACTGCCTGAGCTGTTGCTCCAACCTCCCCAAACAAATGCCAAGCCACCATGCGATCGATATCAACAGGCGCTACGATAGCCCGGGAACTGCTAGCTGATAATGGGTTAATTACATTAGCCGGTACAGCATTAGTGCTCACCGCATTGGGGACAAGCGCCCACAGCAGTTGAGTGAGCGACAACAGCATCCACACGATAACGATCAACAAGATAATCTGACGCATACGACGCACGCGGGCCGGTTGCGCCATTGCGCTCAGTGCGGCCATTGCAGCCAAAACTACTCGCCCTAACACCGCACTAGAATTACTGAGCCAATCAGTTGGCACCAACTACTCCCTTTAGGCCCCCGCAGCCGTTATTTTCCGGGGCTTGCTACCAAGCACAATTATAGGGCGGGCTGTCCAAAGTTTAAACTCCCGTATACCTAACAAACTGCCGAACGCGCTGTCCGTCTCTCCGCGTCTAACTTAACATATCCAGCGCCTTACTGGAGAGTATGCGTGACTTTTGATCCTGCCTCATCAATACTCAGACGGTAATAACAATGACTGGCTTGAGGAGTGTTTGTGCAGGAATTGCACATATGCGTTGTCTTATGACCCTCAAAACTTCAATTTGTTCACTTGATGATGCGCACCCGCGCATGGGTTACCGACTGAGCGAAAGACACTGACACCTCTTGTAGCAGCCTACGAACCAGCGAGAAAAACCATGATGAACTTTGACATCCCCAAATACTTAATGAACTACCTACAAGACCTCGATAATTTTATTGACAAGGAGATTCTCCCTCTACAAATGCAAGATGATAACAATCGATTCTTTGATCACCGTCGCGAGGATGCGCGCACAAACTGGGACAAGAATGGGATACCCAACGAGCAATGGGAAGAACTACTTATGGAGGCCAAGCGGCGGGCCGATGCCGCCGGACACTTTCGATTTTCCTCCCCCAAAAAGTACGGAGGCAAAGACGGCAGCAATTTGGAAATGGCGATCATCCGCGAGCACCTCGCGTGCAGAGGACTGGGGCTCCATAACGATTTACAGAATGAGCACTCCATCGTCGGGAACAATATCGGACTGTTGCTGATGATTGAGTACGGGTCGGAGCAACAAAAAATCGACTGGATAGACGATCTGTGTGAAAGTCGCCGCTACTTTACATTCGGCATTACTGAGACGGCGCATGGATCAGACGCGACCCATATGAGAACCTTTGCCACACGCAATGGCGATACCTGGACAATCAATGGCGAGAAGTCTTGGAATACCGGCATTCATCGTGCGGGTCACATACTGGTCATTGCCCGAACAAGCGGCGAGGCTGGCGACGCTGCTGGTTTGACGGCCTTTCTCGTGCCGACTGACACGCAGGGGTTTAAAATTGAGGAGATGCTATGGACGTTCAACATGCCGACGGATCACGGCAGGGTGTCTTTTACAGAGATGGAGGTGCCGCACAACTGCATCCTCGGCAGCGAAGGTAAGGCCCTGCAAGTGGTACAGCATTTTTTTAATGAAAATCGCATCCGTCAAGCGGCCTCTTCCCTGGGTGCGGCTCAATACTGTATTGACCAATCCGTAAACTATGCAATGCAGCGAGCACCCTTCGGTAAACCTTTGTCCACTAATCAGGGTATTCAATTTCCTTTGGTGGAACTTCAAACTCAGGCAGAAATGCTGCGCGCCCTCATACATAAAACGGCATGGCAAATGGATACAAATGGTGCCTTTTCGGTGTCTGACAAAATATCAATGTGCAACTTTGTCGCCAACCGACTGTGCTGCGATGCCGCTGACCAGGCCATGCAGGTGCATGGCGGGTTAGGCTATTCTCGTCATGCCCCTTTCGAGCATATTTACCGCCATCACCGACGCTACCGAATCACCGAGGGTACCGAAGAGATACAGAAGCGTCGAGTCGCTGGCTATATGTTCAAATTCATGGATAGAAGGGCACCCAAGGGGGTCAGCACCTAATTGCGATATTGAAGAGACTTCGCGTTCTATTGCATCGCTCGGTTACAACAGCAGAATTGCCACAATTGCAGGCATCAAATTCCAAGCAATAAAAAACCCGCCGAGGCGGGCTTTGCTGGCTGACAGTCTTGTCTAACTCTTCTTGCGTCTGGCGATGCTGGCCAAGCCAAGCAAGGCCGAACCGAACAGCCAAACTGCCGCAGGGACAGGAATATTGCTCACGGCGTCGTAAGTAAAATCGACCGTGGCAAAGGGCGCTACATCATTGTTGGCTACACAATTTCCATAGTTCCACCATCCACACAACGCCAGCACCCCGTCGGCAAAGTCAACGACCACATTGCTGTTGTTCATAAACGCGGCCGTCTGTGTAGCGTCCAGACTAAAATCTAAGTCGTAGCGGTAGGCATTCGTGTTATTGAAGCCTTTAAAAGAAACATTATAAGCTTCGGTGGAAAGGCGGTTAAAGTCTCCCTTGTCGTCGCCACCGATAGCAATGGAGGCAAACTCTGTCGGTGTATTTTCAAAATCGCCCTGTAAAGAGATGGTAAAGCTACTGAGACTGCCCGATTGATAAGCACCAGGAGCGAAACTAAAGGTGAAATTTTCACCATCAACCGTTTGATTGAAAGACTGCGATAGCGTGGTTGTCGCTGCGTTCACGGCGCCTGCGGTGAAGAACAAAATACTTAAAAAAATCATTCTGTTTATCATAATTGCTACTCTCTTATATTCTCTTGTGTTCACTTGTATTCTAAATTTGTCACATCATTTGGTCATCTCAGGGTGTAATCCTACCGCTGCCAAACAACACAAACATTGTACTTTTGGGCAGTTTCCTAATTTATATTTAGATTTTTAAAAAACCAAGCGGTGATATCGCCGCGACTTCACCTACAGAGAGACAAAAAGTAAAAATAATCCAATAAAATCAACGATTTAAAAAAATACCTATCTATTTTCTCAGTGCAAATGCTGGACAATCAAAGCTGTTTGCGGAAATTGCAGCAGAACATGCCCCTAACACGAGGCGGAAAAGAGTGCCCGTAAGCTGCAACTCGTGAATGGAGGGCTATTGCGTCCAGCGGGCCCTGGCCTGCTGCAGCCCGGAATATTTTGGATTATCAATAGCACAAGCATGCAGTGTCCGCTGCCTCAGATAATCGAGTATGAGCGCATCTTGAGCCATAGTGCCATCGCGAAGGGCAAGCGCAATTTGTTGCGGAACGGGGCCCGCCTGTATATCGAGTCCAAGTGTTGAGGCTATCTGTTGATCGAAATCCGCTAGTGCAGAACCCATCTCCAACTCCCTGGCCACGATACCCAGTGCATTTGCCGCCACCCGAGTAGTGTAAGCCTTGAAGCCATCCAACTCGGGCAATATTTCCTCCCGTAAAAACTGACGCACGGCCGCCAAGAGCTCTGTCGACTCAGTTCCACTCATACATATTCTCCTTCCATCAACAGCAGGAGATCAATTTCTGCCTCCGATAGGCGCCGCCCTACCGCCGCCCGCTCCAAGCTGGAATCCTCACCATTTCGATACATCTCCAGCATGCGCAGACAGACCATTCCCCAGGATAGCGCGGCGTGCACCTGCCAATAGTGAATATCCGCCAGCGTTGGCGCGGCACCGGCTACGGACTTATAGCCTGCCAAGAGATCTGCATACTCACCAAATCCGCCTACCGGCTTAGACGAGCCAAAGCGCCAGACATTGGCGCAGAGATAACCGAGGTCTTGAACAGGATTGCCCAGATGCGCTAGCTCCCAATCCAGCACGGCGACCAGTCCGTCTTCATCTACTAGCAAATTTCCATTGCGAAAATCGCCATGCACTAGCGTGCGCGAGGACTCTTGAGGCGGTCTATCACGCAACCAGTTGAGTCCCAGTTGCAGGACAGGTGATAGGTTTCCGTGTGCGTCGAGCATGTCCTGAGCACGCTTGAACAGAAGCTCACCTGTATGATCCGACAAGCCTACCGGCAGTGCTTCCAGTGGAATCTTATGGATACGACCCAATGTTTGGCCGCACTGAAAAGCCAACCCCTCACGCGCGTCTCGATAACAATCGTCCGCCAGCAGGCGAAAAGGCAGCGCCTCGCCGCGCTCTCGACTCATGATGTAACCCTGCCCCAGAGCATGATCGGAGCTTAGAACCAAGCGCACGACAGGCACCGGGACCCCGTATCGGCCTGCCACGTTGATCAGTGCAGCCTCATCCTTTAGCGTGAGTTCACCGACCGCATTATCAAAGTCTCGGGGCTCGCCGGGCGACCGTCGCAGAATCAAAGGCTCAATACCAGACACCTTTACCCAATCAAAAGACCAAGTCTCCATATTAGCCCCGCCGGACAGACGTGTCAGACCATCAATGCGTGCACCACTCGTTGCCGCGTTTTGCTCGGCGCCTAGAAGCGCCGCCTGAAGGCCGCTAGCCATTGCCTTAACTCCGGGTCTTCCGGTTGGCGTTTCTGCAATCACGCTATTACTCCTTGTGCTTTCAATGCCTTGATTTCTGTTGCCGTCAGACCGAGCAGTTCCGCCAAAACACTGTCCGTATGCGCGCCCAGCAAAGGCGCTGGACTAAAGCTCTCCTCCTTGGAACGTGACAACTTGATCGGATTACCCGGTCCTCGAGTGCTGCCCCCATCAGGGTGGCGAAGTTCTACCACCATGTTTCGATGCAACACCTGAGGATCGGACAAAGCCTGGCTGATGGTGTTGACGCGGGAACAAGGAATACGGCGTTTCTCGAGTTTTTCTAGCCAGTAAGCGCAACTTTCCCGCTCTAGTGCATCATTGAGCCAACTGTTGATGAGCGCTCTGTCCTTCCAACGTCCGGGCTGCGTGTCATACGATGGGTTATCAAACTGGGGACAGTCCACCACGCTCTTCAGATGTTGCCAAAAGTTATCGGTAACCACTGCAATAACGATAATTCCATCTGCGCAGCGAAATGTATCGTAAGGCACATGAACGACATGCGCATTGCCCACAGGGTAGGGGTTTTCCCCAGATAGGCAGTGCATAGTCGCTATGTAATTAAGCATGGATATCTGGCAGTCGACCATAGCGATGTCCACATGTTGACCAAGGCCGCTGCGCTCTCTTTCATAAAGCGCCGCCAAAATACCCATAACGCCGAACATACCGCCACCAAGATCGCCAATAGGAATCCCCGCTCGCACAGGATGCTCCCAATCGGAACCCGTAATAGACATGCCGCCGCCACTGGCCTGCGCGACCTGATCAAAGGCAGGGCGGTTGGCTCCCGGGCCATCTGAACCAAACCCTGTAACTGTACAGGTAATGATGCGTGGGTTGACTTGACTGAGCGTCTCAAAGTCCAGTCCTAGACGCGGCGACACCGCCGCTGCAAAGTTACTTAATACGATATCCGACGCTTCCACCAACCGATTGAATACCGTCATGCCGCGTTCAGACTTCAAATCAATCGCGACACTTTTCTTGTTACGGTTTAGCGTCAGATAGTAGGCACCCATCCCGTTCAATGAGTGCTCAGCGTCAGTCGCCAGCAGCGCGCGCGTTGCTTCTCCAGCAAGCGGTTCAACTTTAATAGTCTCCGCCCCCAGATCCGCCAGAATCATTCCTGCATACGGCCCCGCTAACATATGTGTTAAGTCCAATATACGCACGCCAACCAGTGGTTTATTCATCACGTCGTCCCGGCAGATAAAGGGGCTAAAGGTAGTAGTTTAATAAGGACAGTAGCAACATGAGCCCAACTAGCGGGGTTAACCAGCGCTGCAGTCTTGCTAAGCGCTGTGGGACTTCCGGCTTGGTAAATCGCTCACCCAGCACCACCATCAACGCGACACCGCCGAAAATCAGAAACAGAATCAACAATACAGTATTCAGTAGCTATTCCCCCGCACATTGAAGCCAAAAGACGCATGCCTACAACGACCGCGCTACAGCATGACCGCTGTGGATAGCTCCGTCAATGTAGCCTATCCCATTGCAGTCGCCCGCGACATGGGTTTCATAACCACAGCTATGGCTCAGGTCCGCCAAGGACACATCACCAGTTGCACCGCTCGCCAAAATGACGGTGTCAGTTTGAACCTCCGCCTCATCTCCGTCGCACAGCAATGCCAGAGATTTGGCTTTGATGCACGACACGTCAGTCCTGTTAATGAGCACAGCGCCCAATTGCTTTAAGTCCTCGAGCAACCGCCAACGTCTTACGATGGCCAGTTCAGTACCAAATTTTTCACCGGCTTCCACCACAGTCACCTCACGTCCACGCTGTAGCAAAAACTCCGCTAACTCCAAACCTACAAGTCCGCCGCCAACAATACTCACGCGTTTCCCCACTGGCATCCACAGATGACTGAGGCGTCGCAACCAGTGCGCATTTTTAGTGACTCCCAATGAGACCGCCAGTGACAAGAGCGCGACCTGCCAACCAGCGAGTTTATCGCGCACTGCAGCAGGGTTGCTACCCGTCATCACCGCGCGCAATTGATCGCCACTAAACACGTGCGGCTGCTCTGCACCGGGAATCGACAGTGTATCCCTGCGCGCGCCTGTGGCAACCACCACGACATCAGGCGCCAGCAATCGCAGACACTTAACATCGGCTGTTGTGCTCAGGCGAATATCCACACCCAGTTGCCTTATTTGCCCGGCCAGATAATCAATCAGTTTGCCATTCTCCGGATAAACAATAGAGGAAAAAAAAACGGTGCCTCCCAAATCTGTGCGTTGCTCAACCAGCGTAACTCGATGCCCGCGAAGTGCCGCTACGCGCGCAGTTTCCATGCCCGCCGGACCTCCCCCCACTACGAGCACATGCCGTGACTGCAGCGCAGGCGACAGCACGATTTCATGTTCGTAGCCAGTGCGAGCATTCACTGCGCAGTGCACATGCTCATTGACGAAAATACGACTGACACAGGTATAGCAATATATACAGGGGCGTATAGTCTCCTGTTGCCCACGCATTAACTTATTCGGCAACTGTGGATCGGCAAGTAACTTACGGCCCATGGCAATAAAATCAGCATCGCCGCGCGCCAATACCTGCTCGGCAACGTCAGGCTCAATGCGCCCGACGGCGATAACCGGAATCCGCAAGCGGGCCTTAATCGTCGCTGCAAACGACAAGTAACCACCGCTGCGATGCACTAGTGGCGCCTCGGTAAAAGCCGCACCGGAAGATGGATTCGCGTAAGCGCTAACGTGTATTGCATCGGCACCCGCCGCCTCAGCTAACGCAGCCGTTGCAACCGCATCGGCAAGGCAAATTCCTCCCTCAATCTTATATTCTTGCGCATCTATACGGCACCATACGGGAAAATCATTGCCTACCCTAATCTTCACCGCCTCAATGACCTCTACAAGCAGACGCGCACGATTCTCTAGACAACCGCCATATTCATCGTCGCGACGATTGATACTCGGAGACAGAAATTCAGACAAAATATAGCCGTGACCGGCATGTAGCTCAACACCATCGAAACCTGCACGGCGCGCGCGCTCAGCGGCTTCGGAAAACCGCTCTATAAGGTCACGAATATCATCACAATCTGCAACCTTATACTCAGCTTTGGCGCCCTTCTTTTGGTAAGATTTAACGAATGCTGACATTTCCACCGATGTCAAAGCTGCGCTCATTTCATCGCGCGATTTATCTGGGATAGAAGGCACCAGCATTGGGCGGCCCGCGGCAATATCACAGACCGCCACCTTGCCCGCATGTTGTAACTGTATCGCTGCTCGGCAGCCATGCCGCTGAATACGCGATGCCAGTTCACATAGACCCGGCAAAAACGCATCAGACGATATCGCCACCTGATTGGGGTTACAGGCACCGACCGGCCACGCAATCGACGCCACACCAACGATCAGCATGCCCGCGCCGCCTTCGGCGCGCGCCTCATAGTAAGCCTGAATCCGCTCACTACAATGGCCATTCGCCTCGGACAGATTGCTGCCCATAGGGGTCATGACAATACGATTACGCAACTCCAGTTGCCCTATTTTCCCGCTGGATAACAAATGATTATACATTGAGGGATATTACCTCTTTGCCACAAAGCCCGTTTGCCGAGACAACACATTTAAGTCACAGTATAAAAAACGTTGCCACTGGTTCGATGCTTGCGTCGTCTATATTTTTGCCGTCGAGCGTCTGTGCGGTAGACGCCCGCAATCGGTCTGCTTTACCGACAGCACAGCCCAGATTGCTCGAAAAAATTAAGCGCTAATGCCACCACCTCGTAACCGACTTTTTAATTCACAAAATGCAACATAGCGGCCCTTGAATCTGTTGGATATGAGTGTAAGCGGCCTATACTAATCATGCAATCACGAGGCGTAATGCCAATGGTCCGCGCACTGCCGCGTAACCTTCAGTTGAAACCAGAGCAGACGCTCTCGCAGTCGCCGCTGGCATCGTATTCCCCAACCGACACGGGCCTCGGAGGTAGTGCGCATCCTATTCCGGCAGCCGCAATTGGAGCGTGTTGGTTAAAGCGGAGCTGTCCTTCGTAGTTCATATCGACGGGCTAGACCCCGCATCCGATGCAATAAATTGACAAACGAAATGGCGCACGTTTGTCAACTGCTCGCAGGACTGGCACTCCATCCATACTACTTTTATACAGCTATCTTGGGACAGCACCCAATGCCCGGGGGGCGAACTCTTCTGTATCAATACGGTTGCATCTAACGGTACTCAGAAGTGTTGTAGTACCTCGCTCTGGAAAAGCCAGTTTTAAACGCGAAGGTTGTCGAAAAAACCCGCGGCACTGTTGAGCCTTCTCTCACAACAACCAACCTAGTCGCGAAAATTGTTGAATTGAATCGGTGCGCCGTTGTCTTCCTCCCGCAACAGCGCCATCACCTGTTGTAAATCGTCGCGCTTCTTGCCAGTAACTCGCACCTGATCACCCTGAATCTGAGCCTGAACTTTCAGTTTTGCATCCTTAATACGCTTAACCATCGCCTTACACTGACTGGATTCTAGTCCGTGTCGCAGTACCACCGTTGCGCGCACAGTCTTGCCGGTCGCCTGCATGTCTGAAACATCCATAGCGGCGGGGTCAATGTCACATTTGATCAGCGCAGCGCGCAACATATCTTCCATCTGACTGACCTGAAACTCCGCTTCAGCGGTGATCACCACACTGCGCTCTTCCCGCTCAAAGGAGGCTTCAACGCCCTTAAAATCAAAACGGTTACCTACAATTCTTGCTGCCTGATCGACAGCATTAGACAACTGGTGCAAATCCACTTCCGAAACAACATCAAACGATGGCATAGTGTCGCTCTCCAACTCTGCTAAATATAGAGGTCACATCATAATGTGCCGCAAGCCGCTTTCAATCCTATTCCACCTATTTTGACTGCGCAGAATCCAAACTGGTATATACTGGGCGCAGGCGCGATTGGTTGCTTGAATGCTGGACGTTTAAGCAGCAGTGGTTGCAATGTTACGCTGCTAATGCGCAAAGGAACACTGCAAACATCGCTGCCAATCATCATTGACCGCGACGGAACACGCACAACACAACGGCTACCGGTTGTAACCCCTGACAATTGTAAACCGATCTCCCATCTCTTGATAACGACTAAAGCCTATGATGTCCACGATGCAGTGGCGAGCATTGGCCACCTACTGCGTAAAAACAGCACCGCAGTGCTAATGGTCAACGGCATGGGTATTGCCGAGCAGTTGCGCAAGGACTGGCCGCATCTGCACTTTTATTTAAGCACCACGACCGAGGGTGCTTACTCGATAGCGCCACAACACATACAGCATACGGGTCAAGGCGAGACCCGCATTGGCCGGCAGGGCCAAAATGCACCTCCCCCTTGGTTCCATCAATGGTCGCGCGCGATTGATTCCTGCTTTTGGGACGATAATATCGAGTCTGCACTGTGGGCAAAACTGGCTGTGAATTGCGTCATCAACCCACTGACTGCCTTGCACAACTGCTCAAACGGCGAGTTGGGCCAGCGTCAGGAATTAACCGAACACGTCGCAACATTGTGTAATGAGGTCTCAAACATCACTCACGCAGCTGGCTTTGAACAGATTGCAGCAGCACTGCCACAGCGAGTTGCAAGCGTGATCGCGGGAACCGCGCGCAACCGCTCCTCTATGTTACAGGATGTCGAGGGCGGTCGACGGACCGAAATTGACTACATCACTGGCTTTCTGCTGCGTGTCGCCGATCAGTTTGGCATTGATGCTCCTTACAACCGTGCATTGATTCAGGATATAAAAAACAATGCACACTGAAACTCTGTCGTTAATGGCCTCACTACCGCTAGCATTAATGACAATGGCAAGCATGATTACTTAGCGAACTCGCCACGTAGATGCTGTTGTACGATACCAAAATCTGTCAATGCTATAGCTGCAGTGTCATCGGCCCCTGATGCGCCAAGCCCCTCCGTATCAAAGTCAGCATAGGAGTGGGAGACTCGTCTCGAAAGAAGGGCCGAGCCTGCATCACTAGGCTATCACTGCATACTGGCGACAGTGTTCGCAACAAGGATTTCAATACCTGTCGCACCTGGTGCCCGTCATTGGGCCGATTAGCAGGCTCTTTTTGCAACAGCCTATCAATTAGTTCCAGCAGTTGCTCTGGCAATACTACAGCACCGCCAACTATGTCCATCAAGGGACGCGCCGACTGTGTCAATAACAAATTCGGATCAGGACGACCGTTGCGAAAAAAAGGCTGCTCACCACTCAGCATGCGGTAAAATAAACAACCCAAAGCAAACAGATCAGCGCGTCCATCGAGCGGATAGCCCAAGCACTGCTCAGGAGAAAGGGCATCAAAGCTCCCCGCCCCCCATTGCCGTGATAACTGGCCCGCAATGTTTCTCGCAATCCCGAAGTCTGCAAGCTTCGCTCGCCCGAAGTCAGTAATTAAAACGTTTCCAGCTTTCACGTCGCCATGCACGATGTGCTGTCGCTGTGCAATGGCCAGGGCGCCAGCAATGTCAGCGCCTATTGTCAGCACACTTGCCAGTGAGAGACGAACCGCCGCGAGCAACTCTTCAAGGTCCAGCCCTGGAACATATTCCATAATGAGAGCGAGGTATTTACTAGACTCTATAACATCATAGAGCTTTACAACCCTGTGACTACGCACATGTGCCAATAATCGCGCTTCGCTCCGTAGCTGTTTCCGCAAGTCGTGCTTGGCTGGCAATGTGCAGATTTTAATGGCCACTCGCCGCTGGAGTCGCTCGTCGTAGCCTAGGAGTACGCGCCCCTGCCCGCCATTGTTAATCAATCGCAGAATATGATACGGCCCTACTTTGCTCTTCAGGCTCACGCGCTCAGTGGTGACATAGCTGTAAATTGCGCAAATGGCAGCGCAAACTGTTCACCGAAACCTGCAACTGCTTAGCAACCGCTCCACTATCACCATCGTACAGCGTCAATGCACGCTGCAGTTCCTCCAGTGAAATTTCCGCGGCCAAGCGATAGCGGGATGACATTTTAATGCGCCGGTACACTGCGCCGCGCGAAACACCTAGCTGCAAAGCAACGCGCAACGCTTCACTGCCGTTAGAGACCATCGCCTGATCAAACGTCTCATCGTCAATATCGTGTATTTTACGGCGTGCCGGAAGCGCTTCTGACAAACCCGCTTTAGTGGTTTTGCTGAGCAGTGCTAACTGCAGGCTTTCATTGAGAATCGGGGTATACTCACTTGCGAGAACGATCTGTTGCGCGAAGTTGCCTAGCTCACGCACGTTTCCCGGCCAGCTATAATTCGCAAGGCGGAAAAACAGTACTGCCCAGGCAGCAATTTCCCGCTCGAGGCTCTTTATATCTGGTAAAAGCTCAATGCGTTTGGCCTTTGCTGTAAACCGCTGAAGAAAATGCAATAACAATTCACCGATATCTTCCGGGTGTTTCCGTAGCGGCGGAAGTACTATTTCGCAGGTCCCAAGACGGTGACGCAACGCTGCTTTAAAATGGCAACCTTCACCCTCGAGCGCTGCATCCGTCGCAGATATGACGCGCACATCCACATCTCTGATTGAGCCACCGACCGCCTGGATTTCACGCTGCTCTAGAGCACGCAACAATAGCGGTTGCACATCCAAAGCGGCATCCCCAATCTCATCTAAAAATAAGCTTCCACCCCGCGCCTGCTCGAAATAACCGAGGGTTGTCCTATCCGCACCAGTAAAGGCGCCGCGCATGCTGCCAAACAAAGCGGACGCCGCCAGCCCACTGGGAATTGCAGACATATTAACGCGGACCATGGGGCCGCAGGCGCGGTCACTCGCCTGGTGTATAGCAGTCGCTACCAATTCCTTGCCGGTCCCTGTTTCACCTCGGATTAGGACGTCTATGTCACTTTTGGCGGTGCACGTGACCTGCTCTCGAAGCGTATCCATACAAGCACTTTGCCCGCGCAGAGGATCACTCAAAGGGCTTGTTTGGCACTTTGCATTGCTCCGCCTAGCCAGTCGCAGCATAAGTACAACACTGTGTCCCAGCAGCAGAGGTACCCCCTCGAGCAACGTGTCTTTATGCAGTTCAAGACTGCTGTATAGCTCGGTGGAACCAACGCGGCAGCGACTGGCTGAATTAAACCGAAGAATCGTAAGGCGCTTACCCTGATAGTTAAATTGTAATGCTTGACGACTGACATGGACGTCATCCAGTGGGGCCGGAGCATGACCACAGGTCCCGATGAACTCGGGCGTCCAGCGTCCCAACACCCAAGGGACATCACCACTTTGCAGCGGAACCACAACCTTGTGCCCAATACGCGAAGTATCAGCATGAAAGATAATTGTAAGCACGAGATCTAGTTCGGCGGGCGCACCTCCCAACGCGGCAACGATGGAAGGAAGTGTCAATTCCGTGTCAGCAGACCTCATCATGGATTTTGGTATCCGTCGACTGGTTGCAAACCATAGGGGCGTTAATGATAAAGCTTAGCAGTTATTCCTAAAAATGCCCTCCTAACGCAACAATTACTGCAAGGGACCTCAGCCGTGGTCTGTTGACTTCAATTGCTGCCGATAACGGTGCCAGTCAAATGCTGGGCCCGGGTCGGTTTTTCGCCCCGGTGCAATATCGCTGTGGCCGACAATTTTATCTCTACCGATACCCGGGTACTCTGAAATCAATCTATTCGTCACCCCCGATAGGACGTCGTACTGCGCATCGGTATACGGGTCATCATCCGTGCCCTCAAGCTCAATGCCGACGCTGAAGTCGTTGCAATTGCTGCGCCCTTTATATGTCGACCGTCCGGCATGCCAAGCACGTGCACTAAAATCAACAAATTGCACAAGACCGCCATCGCGTTGTATCAACAGATGTGCCGACACTTTGATTCCACGGATCTCTTCGAAGAAAGGATGCTCGTCCCAATCCAGACGATTAGTGAAAAATCGCTCTATGCTGTCCCCACCGTAACATCGCGGGGGGAGAGAAATACTGTGGATAACCAATAGTTCTGGGATGCAGCCCGGTGGGCGCAACTCGCAATTAGGTGATGGCAGACGCCTTGCCTCGCGCAACCAACCATTTTCCAGTATGTATTGCATGCTTGGTGTTATTCCTGAACAACAGTCTCAACTGAAACCGAGTATATTATTACTGACGCATAGTCTACTCCGAATAGCTGTGTGTAGGGAGAACTCGAGCGTATGGGAATCGAAGTTAACAGCCGGCATCAGTAACTGCTACAATCGTTAGACTTTTTGTGACACGCCGTTGTTTTATGAGTCAATCCGACACCCAAATCGTCGCCCCCGATCCCGCAGTGGTGCAACTGAATGTCCGCACGGCTTTGGCGGAGGATGTCGGCACTGGTGACATCACCGCCGCGTTAATTGCGCCAGAGACGCGAGCAACAGGCCGTGTCATCAGCCGCGAACAAGGCGTGCTATGTGGTCAGGCCTGGGTGGATGCTGTTTTCGCTGCTTTGGATGCGACAGTAAGCATTGACTGGCACTGTCATGATGGGCAAACCATCAACACAGGCGATACCCTCCTCACGCTTGAAGGGCCTGCTCGAAGCTTGCTCACCGGTGAGCGCTGTGCGCTTAACTTTCTGCAGCTGCTGTCGGGTACAGCAACAATCAGTCGTCGCTATGCCGACGTCGTCAGTGGAACCGGCGTCAAATTGTTAGACACGCGTAAAACCATTCCCGGATTACGCGTGGCACAAAAATACGCTGTGCGCTGCGGCGGCTGCCACAATCACCGCATCGGGTTGTATGACGCCTTTTTAATCAAGGAAAATCACATTACAGCCTGCGGTGGCATCGCAGCGGCGGTGCTTGCAGCAAGGGACTATGCGCCCGGAAAACCAGTAGAGGTGGAGGTCGAAGATCTTGCAGAGCTCGAAGAGGCGCTAGGTGCAGCCTGCGACCGAGTCATGTTGGACAACTTCTCTATTGAGCACACGGTGCAGGCCGTCAACCTATCTAATGGGCGCGCAGAGTTAGAAGCGTCTGGCAATGTCACCGACGCTACCCTTCTTGGCATTGCACAAACCGGTGTGGACTTTATTTCAATTGGTGCACTGACCAAGGACTGTAAAGCGCTCGATCTGTCCATGCGGCTGCTATAAAGCCGCGCGCCGCAGTAGGGGTCAGCGCTAGCGCAAAGACCGCTTACTGGTAATCACCCCGTTATTATCGGCATAAATATAATCACCCGGTGCGATATCTACGCCACCGATGTGAATGTCGATATCACGCTCCCCCACGCCGCGCTTTTCAGTCTTGATGGGACAACTACCCAATGCCTGCACACCGACCAAGGTGCGGCCAATTTCATCCACGTCACGGATGACCCCATTGATAATCAGTCCACTCCAGCCATTGGCTGCCGCTTTCTCTGCCAGCAGGTCGCCCAACAGGGCACGCCGCATAGAACCCCCGCCATCCACTACGATAACGCGGCCCAGCCCAGGCTCCTCGACACATTGCTTTACCAGCGAGTTGTCCTCGTG
>PKDD01000171.1 GCA_002862465.1 Haliea sp. | reverse complement strand
TGATTCGCCATAAACCAACGATTCAAAATTGAAACTCGGCTCCGTACTGGCCCCAAACGCTACCGTACCCGCACACAACACGCCACACGAAAGATATGCCATTTTCCTCAATACTCTTGACATTAACATCACACAACCTCCCGATTAAAATAATTGACCAGCCAACATTAACAGCCAGCTTTCATAGTATAAAACATATAAACGCCGGTGTAAGTGTAGGACAACTAAACGGCCTATTGAAATTAAATTTCCTGACTGATCCTGCTAACTGAACTAGAGAAATTCGCGACATACCCGCCTACTGCCCTGAAAAGTTGTTCGCTGAGGTGACCGTGCAATTCATATTCGTCCATTCCTGAACGAGAGCCCGCAGCAGTCTGTGCCATGGCGTTTTCAGTGGCGTCCCTGCTGATTAAATTCCGTCCCGGCGAAAAGAGACAAAGTGGCGGGTAAATGGTAGGTATGTTTGTAGTGATCGCCATGTAGCTTGTTTTTACTGAGAAGATGGCGGTGGGCTAAGGATTCGAACCTTAGGAGGGGATAAACCCTCAACGGTTTTCAAGACCGCCGCTTTCGACCACTCAGCCAGCCCACCGGAAACTTTGTTCGCTACGATTCGACAGCTTCACTAGAAGCGTGCGAGATTATACAGTGATGAAGGCGGCGCACAAGGGGCGTAGCCACTTGTGCGCCTATTGCGGTGCAGTCGATTAAGAGTTTGCCGCGGTGTTTGTTCTGGAATCCTCGGAGCGCGGGCCACGAGGATCATTGCTGGAGCGCGGAACGACTCGGTCGCTGGGCTTCGCCGGAGGACTAATAGTGTCGCTGAAAAGCGTCATATGAGCTGTACTGATTTCAAGCTGCTCCACTGGGCGGGCATCCAGCCTTGGATCGTTGCATGCTCTGCCGTCGGCACTTAGTCCATCTGTCGAGGTTTCGGTGTTAGTCTCCGCGGGCTCGGTCGAAGTGGTCGGTTTTGCAGTGGTCACTGTCGATGTCGTTGCAAGCTCAGCGTCATTTGTCAGTTCGGTATCAGCATCACCTGGCACATTTTCCCAGCCATCATTCGGACTTGTAGCATCCATGGTTTCGGGTGCTGCAGTCATGCTGATGCTGTCGGCGTTAACTGGCTCAGGGTCTCTTGCGCCAGTGTGCTCTGATTCTACTGCGCTAGGGACTTGAGTAGTTCCAGTGCCTGCAGATGGAATTGGCGCTGGTTCACTAGAACTGGGGACAACTGCGGTAGTGTTATCCGTTTCGGTGATTTCGACCGGCGCCGCAGTTTCTGATGTTGGTTTGGGTCCCCGATTACGACGACGACGCTGGGGTTCTGTGCGCTTCACGCTGCTAGGGCGCTTGCGGGGTTTATCGTGCTCGGAGGAGGAACCTGCCGTATTGTCTGTTTTCTTGACAGCAGTGGTATTCAATTCTTCATCTGAATTATCCCGATTTGAGCGTCGGCTGCCATCAGTGCGACCTTGAGATTGGTCAGCGCCACGACCGCGTTTTTGTTGCCCTTGCTTATCACCGTTGCGAGCCTCTCTGCCTCCGGACGCCGCACCGCGTTCTCGATTTTGCGATTGCTGGCCACTCTGGGCGTTTCGCTTACGATTTCTATTCCGATTGTTGGAGGTCCGTTGATCGCCAGATGCCGCCTTCTGCTGATGTCCTGCAGGGCGTTCACGCTGTTGCGATTTTTTTTCTGCATTGGGTCGTTCGGTAGTGCCGCGACCAGTGATCGTTGACCATAATCGTGCGAGCAGTCCTTCCGCCGGCTTGCCAGAACTGCTGCTTTTTGGCTGTCTACGAGAGGCCTTGCTTGAGGTCGGTCTGGCAGGGACTTTGTTTTCGGTTTTTGGAGCGGGAGCACGCTGCGGGACACCCTGCACCGCTGCCTGTTGTTGTGCAGGAATGGCCGGTGAGCGGCTGCCGCTAGCAATCTCTGCATCCGGAACGGGCACGTCCACTTTATAGCTGAGTTCATGGCCAGCACTTAATTCATCGGTGCGCAACCGAGTGACTTCAAAGTGTGGCGTGTCTAGATTCGGATTGGGAATCACCAAGACGCGTGATTTTGTGTCCTGCTGAATTTCCGTCAATGCTGATCGCTTCTCATTCAATAGGTAGGCTGCAACATCGACTGGTACAACGGCGCGTACTTCCGCACTGCGGTCTTTAATAGCTTCTTCTTCAAGCAACCGTAGGATCGATAGCGCTAACGATTTTGTATCGCGGATAGTGCCCTGACCGTTACACCGCGGGCAAACGATAGCGCTGGTTTCACCTAAGGACGGCCGTAGACGCTGACGAGACATCTCGAGTAGGCCGAAGCGAGATATTCTGCCGACCTGAACTCTGGCTCTGTCGATTTCGAGGGCGTCGCGCATGCGATTCTCGACCGCGCGTTGGTTACGTGGAGCCAGCATATCAATAAAATCGATTACGGCTAAGCCTCCCATATCTCGAAGACGCAACTGTCTAGCGACTTCGTCTGCTGCTTCAAGGTTTGTATTTAACGCGGTTTCTTCAATATCAGATCCTCGCGTCGCACGTGCTGAGTTAATGTCGATAGAAATTAGTGCTTCGGTTGGATCTATCACTATCGAACCACCAGAGGGTAAGCGCACCTCACGTTGAAAAGCGGTTTCGATCTGACTTTCAATCTGAAAGCGGTTAAACATTGGAATATTGTCTTCATAGAGTTGAATGCGTGATAAGTACTTGGGCATGACTTGGCTAACAAAATCGGTAGCCTGCTCGAAGGCCTCAGGAGAGTCGATCAGCACCTGGCCAACATCATCGCGAAGGTAATCGCGCACCGCTCGAATGATCACATTGCTTTCTTGAAACAGGAGTTCCTTAGGTTTAGCTACCGCTGCTGCCTTTGAGATGGATTCCCAAAGTTGTAGAAGATAATTAAGGTCCCACTGAAGCTCTTCTGCCGCCCGGCCAACTCCGGCAGTGCGGATTATCACGCCCATTCCGCTTGGTATCTCGAGAGTGTTGAGTGCAGCCTTCAACTCGGTGCGTTCTTCGCCTTCGATGCGGCGGGAAATACCGCCAGCTCTAGGATTGTTGGGCATCAGTACCATGTATCGCCCCGCCAAGCTGGAAAAAGTGGTCAGAGCGGCCCCTTTGTTGCCGCGTTCTTCCTTATCAACCTGTACGATGACTTCTGTCCCTTCTTTGATGACGTCTTTAATTTTAAGGCGTCCGTCATTACCAGGGTTACGGAAGAAATATTCTTTTGCGATCTCTTTGAGCGGAAGAAAGCCATGGCGTTCAGCGCCAAAGTCTACGAATGCGGCTTCCAGGCTGGGCTCCACGCGAGTAATTTTGCCCTTAAAGATGCTGGCCTTTTTTTGTACGCGGGTCCGATTTTCAATGTCGAGATCGTAAAGGCGTTGCCCGTCGACCATTGCTACACGCAACTCTTCAGGTTGAGTTGCATTAATTAGTATTTTTTTCATAGTGCCGTAGCCTCGTATTGAGCAGGCCTGGCGGAGCCGGAGATTAGATACGAAGCCGGTAATGTACCGGTTAACAGTGATCCATGGGCCAAAAATCGTACGATTTATAGCCGCCTTTCAGGTTAAACCCTAAGCTTGTTGCAGGTTCCACCCGGGTATCTTGTTAACACCAACCACACCATTTCAGGTGGTTGTTTCAGCATCAGGCCGTAAAGTTTTGTGGTGATGGACTAGCCTTTTTGCTAGTGTCGTAACACCTACATGGCCCGCAATAACGCCGATAGCTCTCTAGTATCTAAATCTGTGCCCCGGCAGTATGGACTGCTCGGTTCATAACATTGTCGGTTTGGCTTATTCATGTGCGCGGCCCGTATCGCTTTTGCACTATGCCATTGAAGCCGACATTCATTTGGTTTGCGTAATTCGTCTGGCGCCGCCGTGCGTCTCACGCGCAGGCTCACTCTATCGCCAAGGGGGTTGTAACAACACCGGTATTGGCGAGAAGCCAATAGCGGGAGCACCCACAAAGAGTATAATAGCAGGATATGGAAAAAAATAATATGACTTATACCGATTGTGTCTAAAGACCCTGACATTAAGCCCATTCGGCACACGCGGCATCTGGTCGTAGATGAAAATACGGCAGGGCAACGCCTGGATAATTTTCTGATACGAGAGTTAAAGGGCGTGCCTCGTACCCGCTTGTACCGCGCGTTGCGGAAAGGCGAAGTGCGGGTTAACAAGGGCAGGGTGCGCGCAGATTATCGACTTGTCGTTGACGATTTGGTGCGATTGCCGCCTATTTATCAGCCAGCAACGTCTGCTTCACCCAGCATTCCTGTTAAGCAGGCTGAGCAGTTGTCGAAGCAGATTGTGTACGAGGGAGATGATCTATTAGTGATAGATAAGCCGTCTGGACTTGCTGTTCATGGCGGCAGTGGCCTCAGTTTTGGACTGATAGAGTGCTTGCGTAAAATGCGCCCTGAATCAGGTTATCTGGAATTAGTCCACAGACTGGACCGTGATACATCAGGGCTAATCTTGATTGCAAAGCGCTCAGCCACCCTAAAAGAACTGCATCGACAACTTCGAGAAAAGCATATTGATAAACGTTATCTTGCTTTGGTTGCGGGCAAGTGGCCGAGAGCGACGCGCATTGTAGATGCGCCACTGGAAAAAAATTTCTTACAATCTGGCGAGCGCATGGTGCGGGTCAGTGCGGAGGGTAAGAGGGCGATAACAGAATTCAGCATCGTGGAGAGGTTAGAGGGTGCTACTTTGCTAGAGGTTCGCCCAATTACTGGGCGCACACATCAGATCCGAGTTCATGCCCAGCATGTTGGATTTCCGCTGCTGGGCGATGACAAGTACAGCGATAACCTAACCGAGAAGTTTGCTCGAGAAATCGGTTTAAAGCGGCTATTTCTGCATGCGGCCGCTTTGCGTTTTTCTTTGCCTAATGCGCCTGAGATGCATTTACAGGCTCCGCTAGATGATTACTTAAAAAAAATACTAGAAAATATACGTAAATAACTGTTTTTAATGATTTTATAGGGGATCTCTAAATTCGTAAAATGTCTACACCGAGTTCCCCCAGTAAGGTCGTTAGTGTAATCAGGGGTAACCCCTCCAGGCTTGTCGGGTCATCACCGATTAAACGCTCGAAGAGAGCAATGCCCAAACCTTCGGCTTTGAAACTGCCTGCGCAGTCATATGGCCGCTCTCGATCGAGGTAGTCTGCGATCTGCCCGTCACTCAGAGTGCGAAACTGTACGCGAAATCGCTCTACATGAACCCGCTGTCGGTCGCGGTTTGGTGAAATTAAAGCAATTGCTGTATAAAATGTTACCTGCCGACCGGAGCTGCTGCGCAGTTGCGCCGAGGCAGTGTCGAAGTCCCCGGGTTTGCCTATTATGCTACCTTCTATCGAGGCGACCTGATCGCTACCAATAATCAGCGAGTCGTTATAAAGAGTGGAAATAGACTCGGCTTTAGCCAGCGCTAGGCGCGCGGCCAGATTCGCAGGCGCCTCGTCAGGCCATGGGGTTTCATCCGTCTGAGGGTGAATGCATTGAAAGGGCAGATTGAGCCTCTCAAGCAAACGACGCCGATAGGGTGAGCTTGATGCCAAAATGATATTCATATGGTGCGCCAGAACAGGGTTTAATCAGGAGAACTGATTGTATTCTAAAGATATTTTTGACAAAGGGGCAATGCGCACCTATTATGCGCGCCTATGTTAACTGAGTCCCTCCTGAGTATGCTGGACGTCCGCAAGGCCGCAGCTCGAGGCGCAGTGATGGGCGGTACGTTAAAGCCGCTGGACTTAGAGCGTTTACGCCCACTTTTGGCGGGCGATGAAGGAATGATTACGGCCGAAATGATTTTTTCTCGGGATGAGGAAGGGAGATTTGTCATTGATGTGGTCGTTCAAGCGGATATTTTAACAACTTGCCAGCGTTGTCTTGAAGCAATGCCAGAGCATCTATCCAGCGAAAGTAAACTGGCCATCATATTGACCGATGAAGAGGCTGTAAGTCTCCCTAAGAATCTGGATCCCCTGCTACTGAAAGATGGTCTATTTAGTGTGTGGGAATTGGTAGAAGACGAATTGATGTTGGCGATGAAGCCATTTAGTTATCATGAGACAGGAACATGTAAGAGGACGACGATGTCTTTCTTTGATCCTCTAGTTAAAGAGGATATCGCGGAAGATAAACCGAATCCGTTTAATGTGCTGGAGCAATTGAAGCCCGGCAGTAAGCACTAGGAGTTGTAGCCATGGCTGTTCAAAAAAGTAAAAAGACGCGCTCGCGACGCGGTATGCGGCGCTCGCACGATGCATTGTCCGGACCGACGTTGTCTGTAGATCAAACGTCAGGAGAGACTCATCGCCGTCACCATGTTACGGCCGATGGCTTTTATCGCGGAAAGAAGGTAATCGATAGCGGTATTGACGACTAAAATTCTTAGTCTGATTGTAAGTGAAGCGGAACCGTCGCGTATATGGGTTCCAACGCCTAGCCGAGCTAGGACTGGCTGTCCTCTTCGTTTTCGATCATTATTATGAGCACGATTAACAGCTCAATATTATTTTTATGACATACCAACGATATCCCCGTCTAGCAATCTCCGGCCCTCTTGGACGCCATAATAGCGTTGAATTGCAGGGCCATTCTCACAGCCGTAATCAACCCCAAGTTGCTCCTTTGCGACACACAAGGGCATGTTTGCCTGCGGAAGTTCCTATTGCCGGATCCCGCGTTTTGAACAGAGACGTCAGTATCTATGCGTGACAATACCATTGCATTTGTTTTTCCTGGTCAGGGTTCCCAGCAGCTAGGAATGCTGGCAGCAGCACATGATCGGTTCGCGGTGGTCAGGGATGCCTTTGAAGAGGCTTCTGATGTGCTCGGCTACAATGTGTGGTCTTTAGTGGCGAGCGGTCCGCAAGAGGCGCTAAATCTTACGGAAACGACACAACCGATACTGCTCACCTGCAGCGTGGCACTTTGGCGAGCATGGGGGGAGGCGTCAGGCGCAGTGCCTGTTATTATGGCGGGCCACAGTCTTGGCGAATTTTCTGCGTTGGTCTGTGCCGGAGCCTTGGAGTTTACAGACGCCGTTAAATTGGTGCGCAAGCGCGGTGAGTTTATGCAAGCGGCTGTGCCTGCAGGGCAGGGGGCGATGGCGGCAATTATCGGTGTTGAAGACTCTGAAGTGACTCGTATTTGTCAGCAGGTTGCTCAAGAGGAGGACGATGTTGTCTCTGCGGTAAACTTTAATTCACCTGGGCAGGTTGTTATCGCTGGTAGAGTTGCGGCCGTTGATTTAGCAATCATTGCGTTGAAAGAAGCCGGAGCTAAAAGAGCATTGCCTCTCCCGGTAAGTGCGCCGTTTCATACCCAGTTGATGAAGCCAGCAGGGGAGCATCTGGCTGAGGTGATTGCTGGAATTACGATTTCTTCGCCCAAGATACCCGTGGTGCATAATGTGAACGCAACGGTTGAGCCTGATCCAGAAAAAATACGCGAATTGCTGGTAGAGCAAATCTATAGTCCGGTGCAATGGACAGCCAGCATGGGCAAACTCATTGAGGCAGGGGCGACGAACATTATCGAATGCGGACCGGGCAAGGTGTTGAGTGGTCTCAGTCGGCGCATTGAAAAAACGTTGGACTGCTATTCGTTAGAAAACCCCGAAGTATTGTTGGAAACCGCAGCCGAACTTAAGTAGAGCACAGGAGGCCCAATATGGCGGAAGAAAAAAAGGTGGCACTTGTCACTGGTGCTAGTCGCGGGATTGGTAAAGCGATCGCAAAATCGCTGGCTGTCGACGGCTTCACGGTAGTTGGAACGGCCACTACTGATACCGGTGCTGAAGCCATCTCTGCCTACCTTGCAGAGGAAGGTAACATTGGTCGCGGTATTACATTAAATGTTTCTGACCAAGACAGCGTAACAACGGCGATTAAGGCTATTTCGGAGCAGTTTCAATTCCCTTTGGTGTTGGTCAATAACGCCGGTATTACTCGGGACAATATTTTAATGCGTATGAAAGAAGCAGAATGGCAGGATGTCATGGAGGCCAATCTCAGCGGCCTTTATCGCGTTAGTAAGGCCTGCCTGAGGGGTATGACCAAGGCGCGTTGGGGCCGGATTGTTAACATTACATCAGTAGTTGGCTCCATGGGTAACGCAGGTCAGAGTAACTATGCGGCAACAAAAGCTGGCGCTGAAGGTTTTTCTCGCGCGCTAGCCCGAGAATTAGGCTCTCGTTCCGTCACTGTTAATTGCGTTGCGCCTGGCTTTATTGACACGGATATGACGCGGGATTTACCCGAAGCTCAGCGCGACTTGTTGTTACAGCAAATACCTCTTGGGCGGCTTGGAAGTACTGCAGAAATTGCGGCTTTAGTGAGCTTTTTGTGTAGTGACAGGGCGGGCTACATTACAGGCGAAACAGTCCATATAAATGGTGGGATGCATATGGCATAAATGACTGATAATTATCAGTTAAATGTAGGATTGTCCACCCGATCAAAAAAAATTTATTACTCACTGAAAAAACAGAGTAAACTGTGCCGTCGGGTCGTGCAGTTGGATACATTAAGAATTAAATACATTAGGAGTGACAGATAAAATGAGTAGTATTGAAGAGCGCGTAAAGAAGATCGTAGCGGAGCAACTTGGCGTCAAAGAAGAAGAGGTGCAAACCGAAGCATCGTTTGTGGAGGATCTCGGTGCAGATTCTTTAGACACTGTTGAATTAGTCATGGCTCTGGAAGAGGAATTCGAAACTGAAATTCCAGATGAGGAAGCAGAAAAAATCACTACCGTGGCTTTAGCGATTGCATATATTAATTCTAACCTTACGTGATTTATTGCCGCTGATTCTGTGTGAGAAACCGTTTCTAATTAGCTAGAGCGGTTTTTCTTTTTATCTGTATCCCAAAAAGTGCGCTCTAAAGGAGTTTTAGCTTTGATTGGCAGAAGGGTTGTCGTTACTGGAATGGGGATGGTGAGTCCCGTCGGTCATACGGTAGATGAAACGTGGGGCAACATCCTAGAAGGAAGAAGTGGTGCGGCGCCAATTCAAACCTTCGATACCTCTGCCTATGGTACCCAGTTCAGTGCCAGCGTTAAAGATTTCGATATCTCACCTTATCTGGCAGAAAAAGAAGCACGAAAGCAGGACGTATTTGTGCAATACGGCATGGTAGCAGGAATGCAGGCCATGCAAGACAGCGGCTTAGAGGTAACTGAAGAAAATGCGCCGCGTATTGGGTGTTCTATTGGCTCGGGTATCGGCGGGATCGGTCAGATAGAGAAGAATACCGAAATTATTCGAACCGCGGGGCCGCGTCGCGTCTCACCTTTTTTCGTACCAGGCTCTATCATCAACATGATATCCGGCAATCTCTCAGTGAAATTCAATTTCCAGGGTCCTAATCTTGCGGTAGTGACGGCCTGTACCTCCGGTACGCACAATATTGGTCTGGGCGCTCGATTGATCGCATTGGGAGATGCCGATGCAATGTTGGTCGGCGGCGCTGAAATGGCGACCACACCTGTTGGGTTGGGTGGCTTTGCTGCGGCTAGAGCACTCTCGACGCGCAATGATAATCCTGTTGGAGCCTCCCGACCTTGGGACAAGGACCGAGATGGTTTTGTCCTGGGCGATGGGGCTGGGGTAATTATGATTGAAGAGTTTGAATCCGCGAAGGCCAGAGGCGCGAAAATCTATGCTGAGCTTCGGGGCTTCGGCATGAGTGGCGATGCTCATCATATGACGCTGCCTCCGGAGAACGGCAGAGGCGCGGCGGCATCCATGTCCAATGCGATTAAGGATGCGGGTATTACCCTCGATAAAATTAGTTACATCAACGCCCATGGCACCTCTACTCACGCTGGTGACCTTGCCGAAAGTCGCGCAATTGAGTCTGTTTTTGGCAGTACAAGTTCACAGGTGGCGGTTAGCTCAACTAAGTCTATGATAGGCCATTTATTGGGCGCGGCTGGCGCGGTGGAGGCCATTTTTTCGATTTTGGCCTTGCGTGATCAGGTTGCACCGCCGACTATAAATCTCGATCAGCCTGATGAGGGATGCACATTGAATTACGTCCCCAATACCGCCCAAGAACGTGTTATCCACAGTACGCTGTCGAATTCGTTTGGATTTGGCGGGACCAATGGTTCACTGCTGTTCTGTAAAGTTGACTGATTGGATTGCCGGTGTCCCAGCGGTCTGAGATTTGGCTTGATGGTCTTCCAACAGTTGCGCTGCCTTTGCCCGATCGGGGGTTCGATTTCGGTGATGGTGTCTTTGAAACCATTCTGGTGCATCAAGGCGTACCTCTTTTTGTCGATTTACATCTAGAGCGGCTATCGCTTGGGCTAAAAGCCCTCGCAATCCCTAATTGCACTGCACTTGCCCGACATCAGCTGGATACCGTCGTGAGCACTATGCAGGGGCGTTGGGCGGTATTGCGTCTAAGCGTAAGCCGAGGCCATGGCCACCGAGGCTACACGCCGCCTGATAATGCGGTGCCGCGGATTTTGATTACTGTCAGTCAACTCGATCGAGATTGTGGGCAGATGGCGTCAGCCGCGATGTTGTGTTTCGCCAAAATTCGCCTCGCGACACAACCTTTCCTCGCAGGGATCAAGCACCTTAACCGACTTGAGCAAGTAATAGCGTCCGCGCAAGCAAAGGCAGAGAGGGTGGACGAGGCCGTCGTGCTGGATCAAAGTGGACATCTGGTGTCAGTGGTTGCAGGCAACTTGTTCCTCGTTTATCAAGGCAAGTTGCTAACTCCAAAACTGGACAACTGCGGGATTCTGGGCACTCGGCGCAGGTTGGTCATCGAGAGATGGGCGCCAGCGCTAGGGTTGACTGTTAACGAGGCTATTCTCACAGTCGCAGATTTACAAGCGGCTGAAGAGGTCTTTTATAGTAATAGTCTACAAGCCGTCAGGCCTATTGCGAGAATTGGCCAGCATAGCTGGAATGCTCACGGGGTCTGTGAGGCTATATTTCAGTGTTACCAGGCAGACCTGGTATGATTCGAAAGCTGTTTCTATCGACGTTGGTGCTAGTAATGCTGACGCTATTGGGTAGCCTGACCTTAAAGGAATTGCGACAGCGGTGGGATGCCCCGCTGTTAGTTCCTGAAGAAGGATTTGTCGTTACGATCGTACAGGGAGACTCGCTGCGATCGGTCGTGAGAAATCTACACAGTGCTGGCATTTTAGTGCATCCGAGTTTATTGCTACTGTATGGTAGATGGAGCGGAATGGATCAGACGATAAAACGCGGTGAATATCGATTGCTTCCAAAATTAACCGCTAAGTCGATGCTAAAGCTCTTTAGTGACGGCGCTGTGATTCGCTACAAGGTGACTTTGCCTGAGGGCATAACGCTCGCTAAAGCGCTAAATATTCTTTCTCAGCAGGCGGCACTAACAACCGTGTTAGCAGGGCCATCCGACCCGCAGCTAATGGCGTTGATTAAGCCATACCTGCAGCCAGAGGGACTCTTTTTTCCAGATACTTATGTGTATCTGCGAGGCGACACAGATCTTAGCGTTCTTCAGCGGGCACACTCGGCCTTGATCGACGTGTTACAAGAAGAATGGCGTGAGCGAGCATCGGGACTGCCCTATGAAACGCCTTACGAAGCGCTAATTATGGCATCAATCATTGAGCGAGAAACAGGTCTTGTCGCGGAACGAGAGAAGATTTCAGGCGTGTTCGTGCGACGACTACAGCGGCGGATGCTCCTGCAAACAGATCCGACCGTAATTTACGGACTGGGTGCCGAATTTGATGGTAACCTGCGGCGAAGTCATCTGAGAGACGATAGCAATATCCACAACACTTACCGCCATGCTGGTTTGCCTCCAACCCCAATTGCCTTATCTGGTCGTGCAGCAATCCATGCAGCGTTGCACCCTGCTGAGGGTAATACTATGTATTTCGTCGCCAGAGGTGATGGCGGACACACGTTTAGCGTAACCTTGGCAGAACATAATCGTGCCGTCAGTCAGTTTCAATTACAGCGGCGAAAAAATTATACTTCATCACCAGAGGGACCACAGTAGCGTGAGTATTAGAGGCCTTTTTATTACTGTGGAGGGTGGGGAAGGTGTAGGTAAATCCACCAATTTAGCATTTCTTGAAAGTTTCCTCCGTGATAACGGAGTCGACGTTGTTTGCACGAGAGAGCCTGGCGGTACTGCTATTGGCGAGGATATCCGGAGGTTGTTACTGCAAATTCGCCAAGAGGAAGTGTGTGCGATGACAGAATTGTTGTTGATATTTGCCGCGCGTGCGCAGCACATTATGGAGGCTATTGAACCCGCACTCGCGGCCGGGAGAACGGTTTTATGCGATCGTTTCACAGATGCGACGTATGCTTATCAATGTGGCGGAAGGCGTGTCGCATGGGACAATGTCAAGCAGCTTGAGAGCCTAGTGCAAGATAAATTGCGTCCCGATGTGACTCTTTTGCTTGATGCGCCAACGGTGATCGGTATGTCGCGGGCGCGAGTAAGAGGCGAATTGGATCGCTTCGAACAGGAAGATCTGGATTTTTTTGATCGTGTTCGCAGTAGCTATTTGCAACAGGCGAAAAACGATAGCGGCCGCTATCGTGTGATTGATGCGAGTGTATCTCTGGATCAAGTTCAGCAACAATTGCTGACGGTGGCCAATGAAGTATTGTCTTTTTGGCATCAGAGGTCGGTGGGGTCGTGATTAATTTGAATGACCTTCCAGCAGTAACGTCACCGCTGCCATGGCATGCTTATGAGTGGGGCAAGTTAAATAATCAATTGGAAACTGGACATTTGCCGCATGCTTTATTGCTGTGCGGTGGGCAGTATTCGGGAAAGTCACAGTTAGCTTTGTCTTTGTCTAGATTGCTGTTGTGCGCTCATGCAGAAGGTGGACTTAATTGTGGTCGGTGTCATGCCTGCGAACTGAGTGCCGGTGGCAGTCATGGAGATTTCAGGTGGGTGCAGCCCGAAGAAAAAAGCCGCATTATTAAGGTAGACCAGATTCGAGAAGTTGTGCGGTTCTCTAACATGACATCAGGGTTTGGGGCGCGGAAAGTGATAGTGCTCGCGCCTGCCGATAGCATGAATGTCAATGCGTTTAATGCCCTACTGAAATCTCTGGAGGAGCCAGCGAGCGGCACTTACATTATATTGGTTTGTCATCGCATGGCTACTGTTCCGGCGACAATCCGCTCACGCTGCCAAATACTGCAGTTGCCAGTACCCAACCAGAACGATTGCTGCCGGTGGCTGGATGAGACGACTGAGAACCGACAGGAGAGTGAAAGACTTTTGTCTATGACAGAGGGGCGCCCTCTTCTTGCACAATATTTGTTCAACACTGGCGGAGCAGAGGTCTTTGCTACACGAAACTTTGCTTTGCAAGCTTTGTTGGCGAGAAAGATCACTGTACCTCAGGCAGTTGCGCTGTGGGCTGATGAAGAGATGGTCGTCTTCTTAGACGAAATCGCAACAGATTTACAGCGCATATTAAGTGCGCTCTCAATAGAACAGTTGAGATCAAAACAGGCTCGCATAGCCTTTGGTCTAGCTGATGAGGTGGTTGATTTACAGCGCGCAGTGAGCGCTGGCGCCAATCCTAACAAACAATTATTGGCAGACGCATTTCTGTCAAAATGCTGCCGAAAGTTGGGCGCTGGAATTATAGGTGATAACGTTCTCATGGAGAAAGGAGAAGATGCTCTATGAGCGATCAGCATCAGAGCGGCCGCAGCGGTATATTGTCGGTCACAATAAAAGATAAGGCAGTGTTGTATTCAGCCTACATGCCTTTTTTGGATAATGGTGGTCTATTTGTGCCCACCAATAAAATTTATTCCCTTGGTGATGAGGTGTTTATTTTGTTGACGCTTATGGACGAATCAGAAAAAATTCCAATCGCCGGAAAAGTGGTGTGGGTTACACCTCGCGGTGCACAAGGAAACCGCACAGCAGGCATCGGGGTCCAGTTTAGCGAGCAGGATGCGTCTGCAAATACTAAGATTGAAAACCATCTCGCTGGTGCACTATCTTCTGATCGTCCCACCCACACAATGTAGGTAGACGGAGGCGAGACTGCCTAATTTGCTTACGATGGCAGCTTTAATTTGATTATAAAAAAATGGGTCCCGAAAGGGACCCACCAAGACCATTAGGAGTGAAACATAAAGTAACTGTTTCTATGCGAGAGCAAGCATCTTCTCTCATGGCGCCTCGGCCGCAATGATGCGCGAGTTACCACAGCTTTAGTATCGCTTAAAATTGGTACTTTTCCACAGAAAGTTGGCTTTTTTTTAGCATAGTTGGCTATTAAAAAAGAATTTTTAGAATTTTTTAAGAATAAGGCTCTTGGTATGGTCAAGTTAAAAGAGGCCCTCGTTGGTGTCATTGAGGGTTTTTACGGGCGCTCATGGTCGATTGACACTCGCTTGGCTTATGCGGATTATCTCTGCGAAGCGGGCCTCAACACTTTTATTTATTGTCCCAAGGAAGACCCTTACTTGCGTCGCCAATGGCAGCGCGATTGGCCTGTCCACAAGTGGGGCGAACTGCAGCAACTGTCAAAAGCTTGCGCAGAGCGCGGTATTAAGTGGGGGGTAGGTCTTTCGCCTGTTGAACTTTATCGCGATTATGGCGCTGACCAGCGCCAGCAACTCAACAGTAAACTGCAGCGCCTAAATGAATTGGAAGCCCCCCTGTTGGCCATTCTATTCGACGACATGCCTGGCGATTTGGATGCTCTTGCCAGTCGCCAAGCTGAAATAGTATCTGATGTTTGCCGCTGGGCCCCGACAGCAAGAGTGCTGGTTTGTCCCACTTATTACTCTTTCGATCCCGCTTTGCAGCGATATTTTGGGCGCATGCCCGTGGATTATTGGCTTCAATTAGGTCGGGACCTGCCTGCGGATGTGGACATATTTTGGACAGGAAATGAAGTCTGCTCAAAATCGATAAGCGCTAGCGATCTTGAGCCTATCACGGAACAGCTCGGTCGCGCGGTTCTGCTGTGGGATAACTACCCGGTAAACGACGGTGCTGTGCGCAGTAACTTTTTGTATACGAGCAAGTTAACTGCGCGGTCTCCCAACTTGAATCCTTACATCAGTGGACATTTATGCAATCCGATGAATCAAGGGCTGCTGTCACTGCCGGCCCTTAGTGGACTTGCTGAGCTCTATGGCAGCGGCCGCCTCACTGATGAGGTCTTGTGCCGAATGTTGGGGCCCTTAACGTGGGAGAGGGTGTCTAGGGATAGACAATTATTCGAGCAGCAAGGGTTGTCTGGCATGGGGTCGCAGCAGTGTCGAAAACTAGCGCTAGAATATGGCGCTTTGCCTGGGGCTGCTGCCTTAGAGGTCAGTCAATGGTTGCGAGGTGAGTATAGCTTTGACCCTGCGTGTCTGACAGTCTAAGAGACAGGACGCGTGACCGATGTTAGCTCAGATCATTAACACCTCCATAGTTGGCGAAAACACTGGGGCTGCGAGCATCCTAGTAGTTGAACCACTGGCTGCTTTGTGGCACAATCTTTGCCGTCGTGGCTGTCCTCCCAGTAAACATATTGCTGCTAGAAAAAAGTTCCCATAATCAGTACTTTAACAAGTATTTACGGGGTTATTTCTAGCTAATTGAGGGGGGTGTTATTAGCGGAAGTGGCGAAATTGGTATACGCGCTGGATTTAGGTTCCAGTGCCGCAAGGCGTGAGAGTTCGAGTCTCTCCTTCCGCACCAAATTAATGGCTGAACTCCCTGCAATGTTTGTTGTGTGGCGAGTGGCCGAAATCTGTGGGCACTTCTGGCCTCTGATAACCATCGCTGGATGAGGAATAATTATGCAGGTATCTATTGAAACTACTTCAAATCTAGAGCGGCGTTTGACCGTAGGTGTGCCCGCAGAGCGTGTAGAGGTAGAAATCGATAGCCGGCTGAAGAGAGCGGCGCAAAAGGCCAAACTCCCTGGCTTTCGTCCTGGAAAAGTTCCTCTGAAAGTTATGCGCCAACGCTACGGTGCCGGCGTACGGCAGGAAGTTCTGGGGGAAGTTGTCAGTCAGTCATTTCAAGAGGCTGTCGTGCAAGAGAAGCTTCGTCCAGCGGGACAGCCCAGCATTGAACCGAAGAGCTTAGAGGCGGGAAAAGATCTGCAATATGTAGCGGTCTTCGAGGTATTTCCTGATATAGATTTGGTCGACATGAAAGACTTTCCGGTGATGAAGCCTGTGGCACAGGTGAAGGATGACGACGTAAACAACATCATAGAAGTTTTCCGCAAGCAGCAGGGCACCTGGGAAGAGGTCAAACGCGCAGCGGTAATGACTGATAAGGTCAATCTAAATTATACCGGCCTGAAGGGGGATGAGGAGTTTGAAGGCGGCAGTGCCAAAGATAGTGATCTGGAATTAGGTTCTGGTCGTATGATTAATGGATTCGAGGAGGGAATAGTCGGCATGCTACCTGAAGAGCAAAAAACGCTCGAGCTATGCTTTCCCGACGATTATCACAACGCTGAGCTTCAGGGTGCGTCCGTCACATTTGATGTCACACTGAATAAAATATCAGAGCTAGTGCCTGCGGCAATCGATGAGGAATTGTTCGCAAAATATGGCGTCAAAGAGGGTGGGGAAGAGCGCTTCCGACAGGATGTCAGTGCGAATATGGCGCGGGAGCTCTCAAACGCTGTTGAGGCTAATGTTAAACAGCAGGTAATGGATGCACTGTTGCAGACACATGAAGCATTGGAAGTGCCGAAGGCTCTTGTCGATCAAGAAATTTCTGCCATGCGCCAGCAAATGTTTCAGCAATTCGGTGGCGCTGGGAGCATGGATTTAGACTTAGAATCCTTGCTTCCAGATACGATGTTTTTAGAAAATGCAGAACGCAGAGTGAAGTTAGGTTTAATTTTGGCGGAGTACATTTCAAACTATGAATTGAAAGCCGATGACGAGCGAGTGACTAAAGCCATTGAGGAGATAGCCTCGACTTACGAGTCGCCACAGGAGGTGATGGATTATTATCAGTCTAACCCTCAACAGCGTACTTCGGTGGAGTCTAAAGTTTTGGAAGATCAGGTTGTTGAAAAACTACTCGCTGGGGCTAACGTTACAGAAAGTCAGAAAAGTTATCACGATGTCGTAGGTGCGGATAAGGCGGACGCCTGACAGTTATCTTAAAGGCCAAGCAGTGCAACGGTTTGCTCACTTGTAGACAGATTGGAAAGTAAGGAAGGGATGTATGCCGAACAAATTTAATGCTCAAGGTGACTATGAGATTCGCAATCTTGGACTTGTTCCTATGGTGGTAGAGCAGACTGCCCGGGGAGAACGTTCCTACGATATATATTCTAGATTGCTAAAGGAGCGCGTTATATTCGTTGTCGGTGCCGTAGAAGATTATATGGCTAACCTGATTGTCGCCCAGCTGTTGTTCCTAGAATCTGAGAATCCTGACAAGGATATACATTTGTACATCAACTCGCCCGGCGGGTCCGTCACTGCCGGTTTGTCAATATATGATACGATGCAATTTATAAAGCCAGACGTCAGTACCATGTGCATCGGGCAAGCTGCTTCGATGGGTGCATTCCTGCTTTCAGGCGGAGCTAAAGGGAAACGCTTTTGCCTGCCGAATGCTCGCACAATGATTCACCAGCCCAGCGGAGGCGCACAGGGACAGGCAACGGATATCGACATACAAGCGCGAGAGATTTTGATTATCCGTCAGAGATTGAATCAACTTATGGCGCATCATACTGGCCAAACAATTGAGAGTATCGAGCGAGATACAGAGCGCGATCGATTTATGAATGCCGATCAGAGTAAGGAGTATGGTCTCGTAGATGAAGTTGTTGAGAGCCGTTCTAGCACGGCGCCTGTGACTACTGACGAGGTTAAATAGCGTCATTTAGTCCCTTTTGGGACTTGCAAATACTGACAAAAAACATCATCTTGGATGTGAACGATGGGTCTTTTGATATTATAAGGAAAGCGGACGGTTAGATGAGTGACAAAACCACAAAATCGGGTGATGACGGGGGCAAATTGCTGTATTGCTCGTTCTGCGGCAAAAGCCAGCATGAGGTTCGAAAGTTAATCGCTGGCCCCTCCGTGTTTATTTGTGACGAATGTGTTGATCTTTGCAACGATATTATCCGGGAGGAGGTTCAAGAAAGTAATTCTGAAGAAAAGAAGGACCATTTGCCTGTTCCCCATGAAATTAACGCAATACTCGATGAATATGTGATTGGACAGAACCGCGCTAAAAAAGTGCTCGCGGTTGCCGTTTATAATCACTATAAGCGTTTGCGTCACACAGCCAATCGCGGTGATGTTGAATTGGGTAAAAGCAATATACTGCTGGTCGGTCCTACGGGCAGTGGTAAGACGCTGTTGGCGGAAACCCTAGCGCGCCTGCTCGACGTTCCTTTTACGATCGCAGACGCAACCACCCTCACCGAAGCGGGATACGTAGGCGAGGACGTAGAAAATATTATCCAAAAGCTGCTGCAAAAATGCGAATACGATGTGGAGAAGGCGCAGGTTGGTATCGTCTACATTGACGAAATCGATAAAATCTCGCGTAAGTCCGATAACCCCTCCATAACGCGCGATGTTTCTGGTGAGGGTGTGCAACAGGCATTACTCAAATTGATTGAGGGCACTATTGCATCAGTGCCGCCTCAGGGTGGGCGTAAGCATCCGCAACAGGAATTCCTGCAGGTCGATACGTCGAACATTTTATTCATATGTGGTGGCGCTTTTTCTGGATTGGAAAAGGTTATCCGCAATAGGTCGGAGAAGGGCGGGATTGGATTTGGCGCTGAAGTTAAGAGCAAGGACGAAACGCGCAATGTAGGCGAGCTGCTGTCTCAGTTGGAGCCTGATGATTTAGTTCAGTATGGCTTGATACCTGAGTTCGTTGGCCGGCTGCCAGTTATTGCTACCTTGGAAGAACTAGACGTAGAGGCGTTGGTGCAAATACTGACAGAACCGAAGAATTCGCTCACCAAGCAGTATAGTAAGATATTTGAAATGGAGGGTGTTGAGGTAGATTTTCGCGAAGACGGTCTGCGCGCAATCGCGGAAAAAGGTATGGAGCGGAAAACCGGCGCACGTGGGTTGCGGTCTATTCTGGAGGGCATACTGTTGGATTCCATGTACAACATTCCCTCTCTTGATGATGTAATAAAAGTCGTCATCGATGAATCGGTCATAAATGGCGATTCTGAACCCTTGTTGGTTTATCAAAATAACGAGCTCGCGGCTCGAGCAGCTACCACCGACGACTGAGTGTTCTGTCGACAAGCGGGTCGCGTGCGCTGCAAAATTATTCGCCAGGATTAATATAGGCCGTATAAGCTTGATTTTTAGGGAGAGCACCCCCAGCTTTCTTGATAGTACTCATTTTTCTTAAACCTTGAGGTTTATATGGACTCTTCTACTGTTACTGCGCTGCCGCTCTTGCCATTGCGAGACGTGGTTGTTTTTCCGCACATGGTGCTGCCGCTGTTCGTAGGACGAGAGCGCTCTATCAATGCTCTGGAAGATGCTATGGCCAACGATAAGCAGGTGATGCTGGTAGCACAGCGCGATGCGGCAGATGACAGTCCAACTGCCGACAGTCTTTATCAGGTTGGAACAGTCTCGAATATCCTCCAATTGCTGAAACTTCCAGATGGCACGATTAAGGTGTTAGTAGAGGGAAGTTATCGTGCTGCTGTGGATCATGTCGATGACGAAGGAGCGTTTGCTGTGGCTGGGATAAGGGAAATTATCAGTGAGGATATTCCCGAAAGCCAGGCAGAGGCTTTATTGCAGTCCACAACCAGCGAGTTCGAAAAGTACATTAATTTCAGTAAAAAAGTTCCAGCGGAAGTGTTGACGTCGCTTACCGGCATTGACGAACCAGGCCGTTTAGCTGACACCATAGCGGCACATATAGGTGTTACTCTCGAAGAGAAGCAGCACATCCTCGAAATTTCGGGCGTCGCCGCAAGGCTAGAACATTTGGTCGGCTTAATGGATGCTGAAGTCGATCTGTTTCAGGTTGAAAAGCGTGTTCGAGGTCGCGTCAAAAAGCAGATGGAAAAAAGTCAGCGCGAGTACTACCTGAACGAGCAGATGAAGGCCATTCAAAAAGAACTCGGCGATATGGATGAAGCGCCTAATGAGCTAGATGCTCTAGAGACTAGAATTGAGCAAGCCAAAATGCCCTCTGAAGCAAAGGATAAGGCGCAGGCAGAGTTGGGCAAGCTAAAAATGATGTCGCCAATGTCTGCAGAGGCATCCGTAGTGCGTAGCTATATCGACTGGATGGTTAGCGTCCCGTGGTCTAAGCGCAGCAAAGTAAAGCATGATCTAAAGCGGGCGTCGGCTATCCTGAATGAAGATCACTATGGCCTCGAAGAGGTCAAGGACCGTATTTTGGAATATCTAGCGGTTCAAAAACGTGTGCGCAAAGTGAAAGGCCCGGTCCTGTGTCTGGTAGGACCGCCAGGAGTAGGGAAGACATCTCTAGGTGAGTCTATAGCGCGTGCGACGAATAGAAAATTTGTGCGTATGGCGCTCGGAGGCGTGCGCGATGAGGCTGAGATCCGGGGTCACCGACGTACCTATATAGGTTCGATGCCTGGCAAGTTGTTGCAGAAAATGTCGAAGGCGGGGGTCAAAAACCCACTGTTTCTGCTTGATGAAATAGACAAGATGGGAATGGATAATCGCGGCGACCCTGCCTCGGCAATGTTAGAAGTACTCGACCCAGAGCAAAATCATGCATTTAACGATCACTATCTGGAAGTAGATTATGATTTATCCGATGTCATGTTCGTGTGTACATCAAATACGATGAATATTCCCGCGCCACTCCTTGACCGGATGGAGGTTATACGAATACCGGGCTACACTGAGGATGAAAAGTTCAATATCGCCACGCGGTACCTTATTCCTAAGCAAATCAAGCTCAATGGGTTGAAAAAAGATGAGGTGGTCATCGCAGAGGATCTTATTGTAGACATCATCCGTTATTATACCCGGGAAGCCGGTGTCAGAGCATTGGAGCGAGAAATTGCTAAGGTTTGCCGTAAAATGGTTAAGGCATTCGCTTTGGGTGAGGCGGTTATAGGCACCACGATAACAGCAGAAATGTTGCCTGATTTGCTTGGTGTGCGCAAATGCAACTATGGCATTGCGGAAGGGACTAGCAAAATTGGTCAGGTAACAGGATTGGCTTGGACCTCTGTCGGTGGCGAGTTGCTCACCATTGAAGCAGTCGCCATTAAAGGGAAAGGACGTCACATGCAGACCGGTTCTCTGGGCGATGTAATGCAGGAATCTATTCAAGCAGCGACCACGGTGGTTCGCAGTCGCTCGCAAATGCTAGGTATACCGGCAAATTACCATGAAAACCACGATGTACATATCCATGTCCCTGAAGGCGCTACTCCAAAAGATGGCCCTAGTGCAGGCATCGCAATGTGCACTGCGTTGGTATCAGTTCTAACCAGTATTGCTGTCAGATCAGATGTAGCAATGACGGGTGAAATTACCCTGCGAGGTGAAGTTCTGCCTATTGGTGGTTTGAAAGAGAAGCTGTTAGCCGCGCGACGCGGGGGTATCAAAACGGTCATTATCCCCAAAGAAAATGAGCGGGATCTAAAGGAAGTGCCGGATAACATTAAAGAGGACCTCGATATTCGGCCCGTGAAGTGGATTGATGAGGTGCTCGCACTGGCATTAGAGTCGATGCCTGATCCCCTCAGTGATGAAGAGTTTTTGGCAAACTCGGTCGGCGCATCATCTAATAACGATAATGACGACAATAATCGCATTAATACGCACTAACAAGCCCGAAGATTATTGACCAGCATTCCTGCTGTAGTATAGAGTCTTACGTAGAGTTGCACGGTATTTCTTGTTTTTCTCAGAGTGCCGAGCTGCTCAAACCTCTAATGGGGAAATGACAAGAACAGCTTTATCATAAAGGCTGCACTCCATGTTACTTAGGGGTAACATATAGCTTCTCGGCTTTAACACTCAAGGGGATAATCGTGAATAAAACTGAACTGATTGACGCAATCGCGGCGGCAGCTGATCTACCAAAAGCTTCTGCTGGTCGTGCACTGGACGCAGTGCTGGATAGCATTACTAATGAGCTTAAAAATGAAGAGCAAGTTGCTCTCGTGGGCTTTGGCACTTTTATTGTTAAGCATCGCAATGCGCGCAGTGGCCGCAATCCTCAAACGGGGGCCACAATTCAAATTGCGGCATCTAAAGTGGCCAGCTTTAAAGCGGGGAAAGCATTGAAGGATGCTGTAAACGGTAAGTAGGCAGGACAGGTTGCCGCAAGCGTTGTAACTGTTTGCGACTTCATCCAGTGCCGCGAGGGTAGCGGCATAAAATTTAACGAAAGGCGCACGCTCACGTGCGCTTTTTTGTTTATTTTTTGCGAGTATTATTCATGCTTCAGGACATACGTCAGCATACACAGGGCGCAGCCGCTAAGATTATTATCGGCCTTATAGTGATTTCGTTTGCGTTTTTTGGTATCCAGTCAATTTTAGTTAGTGGCGGGGATAATGAAATTGCCGACGTCAACGGAGAGCTGATCTATCCACAGCAATTACAGCAAGCTTTGGATGCCCAAAAGCGACGTCTGATTTCTATGATGGGTGATCAGTTCGACCCAGCAATGCTTGACGATGAGCGGCTTGCGCCTCAAGCCCTCGAGTCACTTATCACCCGCGCATTGTTGATGCAAGCAGCGCTGGCCTTGAAGCTCGTCATATCAGAAAACGACATTGGCGCCACTGTTGCCGGAATGGAGCAATTTCAGATCGATGGGCAATTCTCGGCGGCTGTCTACAAAAGTGTACTCTCTAGTGCCGGCTATACTCCTAGCTATTTTAAGCAGACGCTGAGTGAAGACATGCTTCTGTCCCAGTTGCGCAGTGGAATTGCCGGCAGTGAATTCGTCACGTCTTCAGAGCTAGCATTGAACTCTGAGTTCATGATGGAGCAGCGTGATTTGCGTTTTTTCACCATACCCCTCGAGAGATTTACGTCGATATCGCCCCCTACCGACGCTGAAGTTGATTCATATTATGCTGACCACCAAGAGGAGTTTCGTACGCAAGAGTCGGTAGATATCGATTATCTCGAGCTGACGATGGACGACTATCGTCAATCAGTTAGCGAGTCGGAGATTCTCGAAGCATATGAGCAGGCGAAGGAGCAGCTTCAGTATCAATCTCAAAGTCGTGTATCCCATATTCTTTTTGAAACTGACGGTGATACTGAGATTCAAGAACGTGTTTCAGTCGCGCAGGAGAAACTCGCTGCCGGCGTTAATTTTTCTGATGTCGCTAGTGAACTCTCGGACGACATTGGGTCGGTAGATAAAGGGGGCGATCTAGGCTATACCAGTGGCGATGCCTTCCCCGAAGAGATGGAGGTTGTTATTGCGCAGTTAGAGCCTGGCGTTGTGTCGGCGCCCTTAGAAACATCCGCAGGTACGCATCTGATTCTGGTCACAGAACGTGAGCAGGCAGCAGCGCCCAGTCTTGAAGACATGCGTGCATCATTGGAAAACTCTATTCAGGAGGGCGACGCAAGAGAAATGTTGTTGCTTACAGTGGAGTCTCTAAGGGATGCGTCATTTAATGCAGAAAATTTGCGCAGTCCTGCAGCGGATCTCGACCTAGTGGTGAAGCAAGCAGATGCGGTCACGCGTTCAGAAGCCGAAGGGTTGTTCTCTAATCCTTCGCTGGTGGCCGCAGCCTTTTCTGAGGACGTTTTGTTGGCAGGAAACAACAGTGACGTTATTGAACTGGCTGGGAATAGCTTTGTCGTGTTGAATGTTCGTCAGCATAACGAGTCAGAAATAAAAACGTTGCCGTTAGTGCGTCAGCAGGTAGTGGCTGCATTGTTGGAAGAGAAAGCGCAAGCAGCCGTTCTGTCTGAGGCCACTAGCGCGCTGCAGGCGCTACGAAACGGTCTTGCCGCCGAACAATTCGCCGACGCAAACGACTATGACTTTGAGGTAGAACTGGGGGTGGAGCGGCGCAACACGATGCTGCCACCTGCAGTTCTCGGCCGGACTTTCCAGTTGCCGGTGCCGACTGAGGGTGCCGTGTCCACTGACTTTATCTCAATGCCTAACGGCGATGCAGTTGTTATTGAATTGTTGGGCGTAAGTGCTGGTGTGTTTAAATCCTTGTCAACTCAAGAGCAAGCGCAGTTTCAGCAACTTCTGGCAACTGAAGCAGGACGCTTAATCGATAGCGAGTATCAGCGTGGATTACGCGAACGCGCTAAAATTTCGATACTGTAATTATTCCACCTGAGGAAAACATGCTGAATAAGATATTGACCCTAAACCAGATGTCGCTGAGGGGGCTGGAGCGGCTTCCTCGCGACTGTTATGAAGTTGCAACTGAGTTTACGCACCCGGATGCAATACTACTGCGGAGCCACAAGCTTCAAGAGCAGGATATTGCTGAGTCTGTCCTTGCTATAGCGCGCGCGGGTGCTGGTGTGAATAATATTCCGGTAGCTGCCTGCACCGCCCGCGGTATTCCCGTATTTAATTCTCCCGGAGCGAATGCTAACGCCGTTAAAGAATTGGTGGCTACAGGCCTGTTGCTTGGTTCACGGGGTGTTATCGACGGCATTGAGTATGTTCGCACACTGCAGAGTATGAATGATGAGGGCGAACTGAATCGAGTGCTTGAAGGCCATAAAAAGACGTTTAAAGGAAGCGAATTGGTCGGAAAGACACTCGGAGTTGTAGGTCTTGGCGCTATTGGATCCTTGGTCGCGGAGATGGGGTTAACCTTGGGCATGAAGGTTATCGGTTTTGATCCAGCATTGTCTGTGGAAGCCGCGTGGCGACTGTCCAGCCAAGTTCTCAAGGCCGACACCCTTTCCGCATTGTTCGCGCGGTGCGACTACATTAGTTTGCATTTGCCTGTCCTGGAGTCAACTCGAGGATTAGTCAATGCAGAATTATTAGGTGTGATGCAGCCCGGAGCTTGTTTGCTTAACTTTGCACGCCAAGAGATCGTAGACCAAACGGCATTATTACGATCTCTTGAAGCTGGGCCGTTGCGTAAATACATCGCTGATTTTCCTACGCCAGCCCTGATTCCGCGCGACGATGTGATTCTAATGCCACATATTGGAGCAAGCACAGATGAGGCCGAAGAAAACTGCGCCATCATGGCCGCTGATCAATTGCGCGATTTTCTTGAGAACGGCAACGTACGAAATTCAGTCAATTTTCCGACTTTGCAGTTGGAGCGTGTGGGTGGTTGTCGCTTATCGCTGACCAACGAAAATATTCCCAAGGTTCTTGGTAATGTTCTCTCTATTTTGGCCGACGAAAACATTAACGTCATCGATATGCTAAATAAAAGTCGCGATGAGTTAGCATATAACTTGATTGATATTGACACGCGGCCTGAGCCCCCCGTATTAGAAAAAATGTGGGCATTAGATGGCGTTATCAACGCCCGTCTGATCGGGGACGACTCCAGTCCCATAGATTATTAGACGCCTTAGGTCACAAAATGAAAACTCCACTTGAATCTCTGGAGACTCGGGTTAAATCCGGAAGGGATTATGAGTCACCACCATTGCACCTGTGGAATCCGCGCTTAAGTGGTGATATTCCGATTCGCATTGATGCAAGCGGGCACTGGTACCATGAGGGCTCAAAAATCGAGCGTCAATCGCTTGTGAATCTGTTCGCGAGTATTCTCAGGCGTGAGGCAGACGAAGAATATTACCTTGTAACCCCTGAAGAGAAGTGGCGTATCGAGGTTGAACGGCACCCTCTGCTCATAGTCGATTTCAATTTTCAGGTGGTAGATGGCGTGCAGTATCTTGAGGCGACTTTAAATACGGCAAGGGGAGTGATAGCGGGTGAAGATTTCCCGCTGTTTCTTGATGCCGCCGTCGGCGATATCGCGGCGATGAAGCTTGCCCACGGCCTGACAGCTTTATCTGCGCGCTCTGCCTGGTACAGGCTTGTGGGAATGGCGACCACAGTCAACGGTCATGTGATGATAACCTCTGGCGCTTATAGCTTTAACCTCGAGGGCGATTAGGCGATTAGAGGGTCAACAGACATGCTGCGCATTGATGATCATCACATATTGGGGTAATTGGGACCGCCGAAGCCCTCTGGTGTTACCCAGACAATGTTTTGAGATGGGTCTTTTATATCGCAGGTTTTGCAATGCACGCAGTTTTGCGCGTTAATTTGGAAGCGCTGACCTGCATCGTTCTCGACGATCTCATAGACTCCTGCCGGACAATAGCGCTGCGCCGGCTCATCAAAAATAGGCAAATTTTTTGCAATAGGTACGCTCGGGTCAATGAGCGTGAGGTGGCAGGGTTGATCCTCTTCATGATTAGTATTGGATAAGAAAACAGACGACAGGCGATCGAAACTGATTGCGTTATCCGGTTTCGGATACACAATTTTTTTACACTCTGCCGCAGGTTTTAGTGTCGCATAATCTGGCCTAGAATCATTAAGGGTGAAGGGCAGTTTGCCGCCGAAGATATTTTGGTCAATCCATACCAACGCAGAACCGGCTAGAATACCGAATTTGTGCATGAACCCAGAAAAATTGCGTGTGGTGTAGAGTTCTTCATGTAACCAAGAAGAAGCTATTTTTTGCCCATATGTTTGTAAGTCTGCGGGAGCCGAATCTCCTTCGCACAGTGCCTCAAAAACAGTCTCCGCAGCGAGCATGCCGCTCTTCATCGCAGTATGGTTACCTTTGATTTTCACGCTGTTCAATGTGCCCGCATCGCACCCTATGAGTAATCCGCCAGGGAAGTGCATTTTGGGTAACGAGTTAAATCCACCCTTAGTGATCGCGCGAGCGCCATAGACAAGCCTCGTGCCACCCCGAAGATATTTCACAGTTTCAGCATGATGCTTCCAGCGCTGGAACTCCTCAAAAGGGCTCATATGCGGATTACTATAGTTCAGGTCAGCAATTAGGCCTATATATAGTTGGTTGTTTTCGGCGTGGTACATGAACGCTCCCCCGCTCGAGTTACTCTCACTGAGTGGCCATCCGAGACCATGAATGACGAGTCCTTCCTCATGATTCTCAGGAGGAATTTCCCAGATTTCCTTGATGCCGATGCCATAGTGCTGAGGGTTCTTGCCATCATCTAATGAAAATATCTTGATCAATTCCTTGCCGAGATGTCCGCGGGAACCCTCGGCGAACAAGGTATATTTTGCATGTAGTTCCATGCCTGGCATATAGCCGTCTTTATGCTCGCCAGTGGCGCTTATACCCATGTCTCCTGTTGCGATACCTTTGACCCGACCGTCCTCGTGGTAGAGGACCTCGGCTGCCGCAAACCCGGGATAGATTTCTACGCCAAGGCCTTCAGCCTGCTCAGCAAGCCAGCGACATACGTTCCCCATAGAGACAATGTAATTGCCGTCGTTATGGGTTGGCTTAGGAATCATAAAGTTTGGCAGCTTGATGGCACTGTTTTGATTGAGATAAAAGAAAAATCTGTCACCTTTCACCTTAGTTTTCACTGGCGCGCTCAATTCTTTCCAGTTGGGGAAGAGTTCATCTAGAGCGTGCGGTTCGAGAACAGCTCCTGACAGTATATGAGCACCGACCTCTGAGCCTTTTTCCACTACGCAAACGGTTATTTCTAGGTCCTTAGCTTTTGCCAACTGCATAATTCGACAGGCTGCGGATAAGCCTGAGGGCCCGGCGCCTACGATTACAACATCGAACTCCATAGATTCACGTTCCACTGCGTCATCCTCTCTTTATCGCTCTGGGGTCGGGATCTTGGCCTGATCCCTGAAATGGTCTAATTATATAATTTTTAACGATTAGAAACTATAAACACTGTGAATAGGCAAAATACAGCGCTAGAGCGCCGCTGGGCGCTTCGGAAGCTTTTATGGGTCTTGACCCAGCGCATATTTATGGGCAACATACTTCGCCGAGATAATTGTGGCTGAATAGTTAGCTAACGCCTCAGCCACGCCAAATCACCTGAAAAATCTATGGAGAATCCATGAAGGTTCTTGTTGCCGTTAAGCGTGTCGTTGATTATAACGTCAAAGTACGCGCCAAAGCTGATGGTACTGATGTTGATCTTAATAACGTCAAGATGTCTATCAATCCATTTTGTGAAATTGCTGTCGAAGAGGCAGTGCGTCTGAAAGAGGCGGGTACAGCGACCGAAGTAATCGCCGTTTCCGTCGGCGATAAAAGTTGTCAGGAGCAAATACGCACGGCTTTGGCGCTTGGCGCTGATCGTGGGATTCAAGTCGAAACTGAGAGCAAAGTGGAACCGTTAGTTGTTGCCAAACTGTTAAAAGCTGTCGTCGACAAAGAGCAGCCCCAACTGGTGATTTTGGGCAAACAGTCCATTGATGGCGACAACAATCAGACGGGTCAAATGCTGGGAGCATTGGCGAATATGGGGCAGGGGACTTTCGCATCTGAGGTCGCCGTCGAGGGTGATAAGGTTAATGTCATTCGCGAAATTGATGGTGGTTTACAGACCGTCAGCCTTAAGCTGCCCGCAATAGTGACTACTGACCTGCGTCTGAATGAACCGCGGTATGCGTCGTTGCCAAACATTATGAAGGCTAAGAAGAAGCAATTGGATGTCTACACCCCTGCTGATCTGGATGTTGCGGTAACGTCTCATATCACTCAGAAAAAAGTGGAGGCGCCAGCAGAACGCAAGGCCGGTATCACTGTGAAAGATGTAGAAGAGTTGGTAGACAAACTGAAGAACGAGGCGAAGATAATATCATGAGTACTTTGGTAATTGCAGAACACGACAACAATGGCCTGAAGGTATCTACCCTTAATGCTGTGGCGGCCGCTCAGGTTATGGGCGGTGAGATTGATATTCTAGTAGCAGGAGCGAACTGTGGAGCAGTTGCCACGGCGGCTGCGGCTGTTCCAGGTATTGGCAAGGTGTTGGTTGCCGATAATGTAGTATATGAGCATCAACTCGCGGAGAACGTTAGTCTGCTGATCGCCGAGGTCGCGGCTGGATATGACAACATACTCGCTCCCGCCACTGCAAACTGTAAGAACTTTCTTCCGCGCGTAGCGGCTTTGCTAGATGTTGCTCAAATCTCCGATATTACCTCGGTGGAATCCGCCGACACCTTCCAGCGGCCGATATATGCGGGTAACGTCATAGCCACGGTGCAGAGCACTGATGCCAAGAAGGTCATCACGGTGCGTACCACTGCGTTTGACGGTGCGCCTGCCGAAGGGGGTTCAGCAGTTATAGAATCACTGGATGTTGTCCATGACGCAGGGATATCTTCATTCATTGGAGAAGAGGTGGTGGTATCCGAGCGTCCTGAGTTAACAGCAGCCTCGGTTGTTATTTCCGGGGGCAGAGGAATGCAAAACGGTGAGAACTTCAAGTTACTTGATGGCATTGCAGACAAACTGGGTGCTGCAATTGGTGCCTCGCGCGCAGCGGTTGACGCAGGGTTCGTCCCCAATGATATGCAGGTTGGCCAGACCGGCAAAATCGTAGCGCCGGACTTATATGTAGCCGTTGGTATTTCAGGTGCCATTCAACATTTGGCAGGGATGAAGGACTCTAAGGTTATCGTGGCGATCAATAAGGACGAAGACGCGCCTATCTTTCAGGTGGCGGATTACGGCCTTGTGGCCGATCTATTTGATGCCCTGCCCGAGTTGGAAGCACAACTGTAAGTTAGGCATCATTTTCGCTAAAACCGGCCCTAATGGCCGGTTTTTTTTTGAATTAATCCCGCCGAAGATGATCTGAGATCGCAATAGGGGTCGGATAGTTCAATACGACGATATATGAAGAAACTAAGAGCGTAATAATCGTAGTGGCCTGAATTAGTAGCGAGGCTTGCTCGGTTATAAGGGCCCCGCCAATAGCCACGTAAGCGATTAGTAACGAGAACTCACTTGCCTGGCCCAACCGAAAGCCTAGGTCCCATCCCATGCTTCGCTCTTCACTGACGCCCTTTAGCAAGTAGCGATAAACTGCCGGCTTTATGCCTAGCACCAGCGCAGAAAGTAACAGGGCAGGGATAAGTACCTGCGATAAAAGCGCAAGATTGAAGCGAGCTCCCACGGAAAAAAAGAATAGAATAAGGAAAAAATCACGCAGTGGCTTTAAGTTGATTGCGATATACTGAGAAATAGGGCTAGTCGCAATCGTGACGCCTGCTATGAAAGCGCCGATTTCAGCCGAAAGCCCCAGGGCGCTTGCAGCCTCTGCCATTCCCAGACACCAACCTATCGCCAAAAGAAAAATATATTCGTGAAAGCTATCGAACCGGGTGATCAGAGGTAGTAGCACAAAACGCACCGTTAATAGGGCAACTCCAGCTAGCACGGGAAGGCTCAACAGAGAAACCGTAAGCGCTGTACCCATGCTGTCACCTGAATTAGCACTGAGAAGCACCATAAGAACAACGATAGCCAGAAGATCCTGCAGTAACAACAGACCAATCATCAATTCCCCGATATGGCGGTGATGCAGAACAGTCGTGGGTAGGAGTTTGATGCCAATGATGGTTGACGAAAACATCATCGCAGCACCAATAACGAGGCTATCAATGATCGAGTATCCGAAGAGATACGCTACCGCACACCCACCTAATAGAAAGATGCAGGAACTGAACATGGCGACCACTACGGATTTTCGCAGTGTTGCCCATAATGCCTGTGGCTGCATGTCCAGGCCAAGTAAGAATAGGAGAAAGATAATACCCACATGGCCGATGTCTGTGAGCAGTTCTAGGTCCGTGACTAACGTTAAACCATAGGGTCCAATGCAGGCTCCTAGCGCGATATACGCAATAATCAGGGGTTGGCGCGTATACAAAGCCAATGAAGCAAATAAGGCCGCCCCAGTAAATATTAGGAAAAATGAAAAGGTAATACTGCTGAAGTCCATTTATCCTGCTTCCGTCTTAGCCCTATTATCAGTGTAAAGAAACCCGCAGCAGATATAAACGCACGTGATAGTTATGACCGTCGGCGAAAAAGTGGCAGCGGCTGATCAATGGCGGCCTGATAGTGCTCGGTAAAATCTCTGAGGCTCGTCAGAGCCGCCTCCAGAGATGAATCATCTGCCATTTGAAAAGCGTCGAAGCCACAGCGTTGCAAATAGGTGAGCTGATCGCGGATAAAATGCCCGCTGGCACGCAGTTCCCCCTGATAGCCCCGCTCACGCACTTCCCGCGCATATGAGAAGCCTCGACCATCAGTAAAAATCGGAAAATGAATCACTAATAGTTGAATATCTTCAAGAGCGCTATACAAAGGCGCAGGTTCCTGCCCCGGTTCCAATTGCACCGCACTACCTGTTTTGTCGGTGAGAGCCTGCCACTGTCCGAGGCTGCAAATTTGGTCATGCGCCGGAGCCGAGCAGTCTGGATCAATCTCTTGCCATCTGTCGACGATAATGCTGCCATGCTTAATCAGCCTGCGCATATGCTCGCTCCTTGAACGGATCGATCCCTACGCGCCGGTAGGTGTCGAGAAACGGTTCGTCCTCCTGGCGCAATGACACATAAGTGGAAAGGATTCTGTCGATGACCTCAGGTACGTCTTGCTGCTTGAACGAGGGTCCCAGAATCTTGCCAATGGACGCGTCCTTTGCCTGATTGCCGCCCAAACAAATTTGATAGAACTCTTGGCCCTTTTTATCCACTCCTAAAATACCGATCTGACCGACGTGATGATGACCGCAGGCATTCATGCAGCCGCTGATGTTGAGTTCAAGTGGCCCCAAGTCATAGACATAATCAAGGTTTTCGAAGCGTGTCTGGATCGCCTCTGCTATGGGGAGAGACTTGGCGTTTGCTAGCGAGCAGTAGTCGCCGCCGGGGCAACAAATAATGTCAGTCAGGTACCCAATATTTGGCGTGGCTAGGCCTGCTGCTTGCAGTCTTTGCCAAAGTGCATAAAGGGTAGAAATCTGAACATCCCCAAGCACTATGTTTTGTTGATGTGTACTTCGAATTTCACCAAACGAATATAGGTCTGCTAGTTCTGCAAGCAACTCGAGTTGTTCCGCCGTGATGTCCCCTGGAGCAAAACCTGTTGCTTTGAGCGACAGCGTTACCGCCCGATAACCGGGTATACGGTGACTCTGGGTGTTCCGCGTGATCCAATTAGCAAAGATCGGGTCTCGAACGCGGTCGCGCTCAAGATCCGATGCAGCCAGAGCGCCGTCTATCGTCAAGTAGCTAGGGTCACTAAAAAATGACTGAGCCCTTATTATTTCTTCTTCTGTAAGCGTTGAGGGGCCATCCTTTAATGCAGTCCACTGTTGTGCCACTGCCTGCCGAAAAGCATCGATACCCATTGCCTTTACCAGAATTTTGATGCGGGCTTTATACTTGTTATCTCGACGTCCATGTTGGTTATAAACTCGCAGGATTGATTCTAAGTACGTCAGCAAATGCTTTTTGTTCAGCCATTCACAAATGACAGAGCCGATTGCAGGTGTTCGTCCTAGGCCTCCACCGACTAGAATTTTAAGACCAATTTCGCCGCCATCATTGGAGACCAACTCAATCCCAATATCGTGATAGTGTATGGCGGCGCGGTCCTGAGCTGAGCCGCACACTGCGATTTTGAATTTGCGTGGTAGGAATGCAAACTCCGGATGTAACGTTGACCACTGTCGAATGATTTCACAGTAAGGTCGCGGATCCTCTAGTTCGTCAGAGGCCACCCCTGCAAACTGGTCGGTCGTTGTATTGCGAATACAGTTGCCGCTTGTTTGGATAGCATGCATTTGTACCGTCGAAAGTTCGGCAAGGATATCGGGAACTTCCTCCAGCATAGGCCAGTTTAACTGCACATTTTGTCGGGTACTGATGTGGACATAGCCTTTATCATAAGTTCTTGAGATTGAGGCCAATTTCCGTAACTGGCGACTGCTCAGGAGACCGTAGGGCACGGCGATGCGGAGCATGGGAGCTAGGCGTTGCAAGTACAGGCCGTTTTGTAGGCGTAATGGTAAAAATTCCCCATCGCTAATTTCGCCAGCCATAAATCGCATGGTTTGATCTCGGAACTGAGCCACGCGTTCATCAATAATTGTCTGGTCATGTTGGTCGTAAACGTACATCGACAGATCCTAAATTTATAAAGCGGTACTATTGGATGGCAATATAAGGTGAGGTACTTTATCAGAAAAATGGGACCAATAAATAGTTATAATATTCATAAGGTTAGATTCAATAATTATAAGTTTATGTGGAAAGAGGCGAAGCATGTAAAGAACTTGGGATTACGGCAGTTAATGCTATAATCCTTGGCTAACTAGATTTATCTTGCTGGAGTAATCAATGTCTGACCCATCAAATTCAGAGCGCGACGAAGACGGTACTGTTGATGCTACTGCTGCGACCGTGGTAATCGCCATTGTGGTATCCGCTGTCTATTTATGGCTGTCGGGTATGCCGTCCTAATTTTTCTTCGGAAAAGTTAAGTGTGCGGCTTATTTTGCGGCCCCCGTTATGACGATCTGCACAACAGCGACGACGGCGCCTATGAAGAGCAGAGTAAATATAGCGCCCACTAGAGCAAAAATGCCTATATTGCCCTGTTTGAAGTCACGCTCTCGGTTTTTACTACTTTGCACACCTAAGGCTGCAGCAAGCACACTCCCAACAATCTGAAATGGATTAAGTTTTTTTTGTTCAGGTTGGAGGTCGGGAGAGTCACGGTCATGATTATTCATAAAAGGCCACCGATTAGTAATTTAGGTTTGGACGTAGCCAGCGCTCTATAACACCGGTGGATTCATTTTTACGTAGGGCAAGATCTTCCACTTGATCCTTTCCAATTTTCCCCACCGCAAAGTAGCGAGACTCTGGGTGAGAAAAATAAAAGCCGCTGACTGACGATGCAGGAGCCATAGCGAAATTCTCTGATAAGCTGACATCGCACGCATTGGTGGCATCCAGTAAATCAAATAGGGTTGCCTTTTCGGTATGGTCTGGACATGCTGGATAGCCGGGTGCGGGTCGAATGCCCTTGTAGTGCTCGCTGATTAGTTCCTGAGGACTCAGTGACTCGTTACGGTCGTAACCCCATAGTTCGAGCCGCACTAGACGATGCAAGTATTCAGTAAAAGATTCAGCTAAACGGTCCGCGAGTGACTTCAATAAGATACTATTGTAGTCATCATTTTGCGCCTCAAATTCAGCCGCTAACTCATCAACTCCGTGGCCAGCAGTAACGCAAAAGCCGCCGATATAATCTTTCGCTTGAGTGCCCACTGGCGCGACGAAGTCAGCAAGGGAGGCGTTCGGTTTTCCATCTTGTTTTTCTGTCTGTTGTCTCAGATGCTGGAGGGTTGCAATGACGTCACTACGCGACTCATCAGCATAGACAGAAAGTTCGTCAGCTCCGCTTCTGGCGCAAGGCCAAAAACCAACAACGGCTTTGGCAACTAACAGATTTTCGTCAATGATGCGCGCTAACATAGCCTGTGCATCCTCGTACAACTCCCGCGCCTGCTCGCCGACTACGCTATCGTCCAGTATTTTTGGAAACTTGCCTGCCAGTTCCCACGTGATAAAAAACGGCGTCCAGTCGATGGTATCCACCAGTTCTGCCAGTGGAAAATTGTCATATACTCGAGTGCCAATAAATGTGGGTCGCGGGGGCTGATAGCTTTGCCAATCATACTGCAGCCCATTGGCCACTGCCGCCGGGTAAGCTATTTCGCGCTCGCGAGGCTTGCGATTTGCTACGCGCTCGCGAACTACAATATACTCATCATGGAGTTTGCTAACAAACGTATTCTTGCCTTTGCCAAGCAGTTGGGTGGCAACGGCAACACTGCGGGAAGCATCGGGAACATATACAATCACATCTAGGTCATACTGAGGGTCGATTTTGACTGCAGTGTGTGCCTTAGACGTTGTCGCACCGCCAATCATAAGCGGTACATTGATTTCCAAGCGTTGCATCTCACTTGCAACATGTACCATTTCATCTAGCGAGGGCGTGATTAATCCGCTGAGGCCGATGATGTCGACATTTTCATCCTTGGCGACCTGAAGAATCTTTTCACATGGCACCATAACGCCGAGATCGATCACCTCGAAATTGTTGCACTGCAGCACTATGCCAACGATATTTTTACCAATATCATGCACGTCACCTTTAACGGTTGCCATCAGTATTTTACCGTTGGTGGCATTGCCGTCTTCTTTCTCTAGCTCAATATAAGGTTGCAGATGCGCCACCGCCTGTTTCATTACACGAGCGCTCTTTACCACCTGAGGAAGGAACATTTTGCCGTCGCCGAATAAATCACCGACGATGTTCATCCCATCCATCAGCGGCCCTTCAATTACCTGAATCGGGCGATCAAATTTTAGTCGAGCTTCCTCCGCGTCTTCAACGATCCAGGTGGTAATTCCCTTGACTAATGCATGAGCTAACCGCTTTTCTATGCTTTGTTCACGCCAACTAAGATCTTCGACGCGTGCCTCACCGCCGCCCGTCGATCGATAGCGATCAGCCACTTGTAGCAAGCGATCAGTGCCATCATCTCTTCGATTGAGGATGACATCTTCTACGGCCTCACGTAAATCTTTGGGCAACTCATCATAGACTGCCAACTGGCCGGCATTCACGATGCCCATATCCATGCCAGCCTTAATCGCGTGGTATAGAAATACTGAGTGGATCGCCTCGCGCACAGCATCGTTGCCGCGAAAAGAAAAAGAAACATTGGAGACGCCACCGGACACCATAGCTCCCGGAAGTTCCGACTTGATATAGCGCGTCGCTTCTATAAATTCGACTGCGTAGTTGTTGTGCTCTTCTATACCTGTGGCCACGGCAAATATGTTGGGATCAAAAATAATGTCATTTGGATTGAAATTCAGCTTATCGATCAGCAGATCATAGCAGCGCTTGCAGATGTCCTTGCGTCGCTGCAGGTTGTCAGCTTGACCTTGTTCATCGAAAGCCATAACCACCACAGCAGCACCATATTGCTGACACAACTGGGCTTGAGTGAGGAATTCTTCCTCTCCGGCTTTGAGGCTGATGGAATTGACAATCGCTTTGCCCTGTATGCACTTAAGGCCAGCCTCAATGACATTCCATTTGGACGAGTCCACCATAATCGGTACCCGAGCAATGTCCGGCTCAGAGGCAACTAAATTAAGGAATGTCACCATGGCGGCTTCCGAGTCCAGCATGCCCTCATCCATATTTATATCGATGATTTGTGCGCCATCGTCCACTTGCGCGCGCGCTATGGCCAGTGCGTCGTCATAATATCCATCGAGTATCAGGCGTTTGAATTTGGCAGAGCCCGTGACATTGCAGCGCTCACCTATATTCACGAAGAGGGTATTCTTCTTAATAGTGAATGGCTCCAGACCGCTCAGACGGCAGGCTGGCTCAGGATCTGGGATCGCGCGCGGTTTCATTCCCTCGCAAGCGTGGGCGATCGCACGGATATGGGCGGGAGTGGTGCCGCAGCAGCCACCCGCTAGATTCAGAAAGCCGCGCTCTGCGAATTCTCGGTAATCCTTCTCCATAATTTCCGGAGTCTCGTCAAAGTCCCCAAACGCATTGGGCAGACCAGCATTGAGGTGGGCGCTGAAATAGCAGTCGGAGACATTTGACAAGTCTTCTATAAACGGGCGCACTTCCTGATAACGTCTGCCACAGTTGCTGCCGATTATTAAAGGATGCGCGTGAGCAACTGCATTCCAAAATGCCTCTGGGTTTTGTCCTGATAATATTCGGCCGCTAATGTCGGGGAAGGTCACTGAAATCATTAGCGGCAATTTGTGGTCATGCTCTCTAAAGACTTCCTCAACTGCAAAAATAGCGGCCTTAGCATTGAGTGTGTCAAAAATGGTCTCGATCATAATGAGGTCAACACCGCCCGCAATAAGCGCGCGGGTTGAGTTGGCGTAGTCAAGACGCAGCGCATCAAAACTGATACTGCGAGCGCCAGGATCGTTCACATCGGGGGAGATCGAGGCTGTTTTTGGGGTTGGCCCCAGTACGCCTGCGACAAAGCGGGGCCTGTCCGGTGTCTTTGCAGTGATATCGTTAGCCACTTTGCGGGCAATTTTGGCAGATTCGAGATTCTGTTCTGACGCGAGGTGGCCTAGGTCGTAGTCTCCTTGGGCGACGGCTGTGCTTCCGAACGTATTGGTTTCTATGATGTCGGCTCCGGCCTCCAGATATTGCCGGTGTATTTTGGCGATAATATCGGGCCGCGTTAGACTGAGCAACTCATTGTTGCCTTTGACATCTGATCCGTGGGCGGCAAGACGCTCTCCGCGATAGTCCGATTCGATCAGGTTTTCTGCCTGAATCATCGTTCCCATCGCACCGTCGATGATCATAATCCGCTGTTTTAGGATTTCTTCCAGTAACCCGGGAGCGGGTTTTTGAATCGCCATTAGACTGCCTTTTCTATTTTGTATGAGCGGCTGTCTAGGCCTCTCCAAAAAACACACCATAATAACAGATTATTGCTGCTTTTTACGATCAGTATCGGCTATGCCTGACACTTTGGACGCAAATTTGGTATGATATTGAGGTATATGACTCGGAGTCGATTATCCTATGATCACTATTACTGAATCGGCACAGGATTACCTGGCAGAATTATTATTAAAGCAGGATGGGGCCCTTGGTGTGAGGGTGTTCATCAACCAACCCGGCACTTCGCGTGCGGAAACCTGTATTGCCTACTGCCGGCAAGATGATATAGATGAAGGTGATGAGGTCGCAGAATTGGCGAAATTTAAGGTCTGGTATGAGGGGCGCAGTATTCCTTTCCTGGAGGATGCGCTTGTGGATTACTCCAAGGATCGAATGGGTGGGCAGTTGACCATCAAGGCCCCCAACGCCAAGTTACCCAGAGTCAATGACGATAGTCCGTTAGAAGACCGGGTAAATTACGTCTTGTACAATGAGGTCAACCCAGCGCTAGCCTCCCATGGAGGGGAAGTGAGTCTGGTAGAGATTACCGATGCCATGGTTGCGATACTGCAGTTTGGTGGCGGATGTCAGGGTTGCAGTGCGGTAGATCAAACGCTAAAAGGTGGCGTTGAAAAAACCCTTCTGGAGCAAATTCCGCAGCTCACCGGAGTGCAAGATACTACCGATCACAGCGATACGTCGCAGGCTTATTATTGACGGGCTTTTTACTAAGCATCTCTAATGGCGCCCGCTGCGGATGAAAATTGTATCAGCGTGCATGCAAAGTGGCTTTGACTGTCTCACGCAGAGTGCGCAGGCTGGCCTCCGTGGCTGGCCAATCGATGCAGGCATCAGTGACGGAAACGCCATATTCTAATTCGTCAAGGTTGGTCGGGATAGGTTGATTCCCGGCGCGCAGATTGCTCTCTATCATCAGTCCGATAATCGATGTATTGCCCTCCAGAATCTGATTGCCCACGTTCTCTATAACCAATGGCTGCTGTTCAGGTTTCTTGTTGGAGTTAGCGTGGCTGCAATCCACCATGATATTTCTCGATACTCCGGCTTTGTCTAACGCTTCTTCGCACGATTTAATACTGATCGCGTCATAGTTGGGGCCAGCGGCGCCGCCGCGCAGGACAATATGGCCATAGGGATTACCCCGTGTGGTAAAGACGGAAACTTGTCCCTGTCCATTGATGCCCAAAAAGCGATGACTTTTGGCAGCCGCATTTAGCGCATTTGTGGCAACAGTCAGGCCACCGTCGGTGCCGTTCTTGAAACCGACCGCACTGGATAGACCGCTGGCCATTTCGCGGTGGGTTTGGGATTCAGTGGTGCGCGCTCCGATCGCTGTCCAACTGATTAAATCTTGCAAATATTGTGGGGAAATAGGGTCCAATGCTTCAGTCGAAGTTGGGAGTCCAATCTCGAGTATGTCCAAGAGCAATTTACGTGCGATATGCAAACCTTCCTCAATCTTAAACGAGTCATCGAGGTGGGGGTCGTTAACCAAGCCTTTCCAGCCCACGGTTGTTCGAGGCTTCTCAAAATAGACCCGCATCACAATATAGAGGGTATCTGAGAGTTCTTCTGCCAGTATCTTCAGGCGCTGCGCGTATTCCACAGCTGCGCTAGGATCATGAATGGAGCAGGGCCCTACTACAACAAAGATGCGAGGGTCTCGACGGTCCAAGATGTCTTCGATCACGTGGCGACTGCCGGTAAGTGTCTCGCGAATTGATTTTGACATCGGCAGGGCTGACTTTAACAGCTCCGGCGTAATCAGTATGTCCTGCGAGTCGACGTTGATATTGTGAACATCGATGTTGCTCATCGTTGGTTACCTGATAAAGTGCTTCCATATGTGTGCAGCCACTCTGGCCTAAACCGCAGCCATTATGGTAAACCGGCCGCGGGCGCGGAAGTCTAATGTAATCCCAGAGATTTGTGTAGGCGTCATAACCAATTAAACCATAACGCAGGAGAGTAAATTGGCACGAGGCCTCTACGATATTAGTCAACTTGAGCAGTTGATCAGTGAAGGCTTCGTGCTCTTAACGCCGAATTACCGGTTGGCCAGGCGTATCAAAGCCGAGTGGGATGCTGAGCACATGGCGACGGGAGAACGGGTATGGGAGCCTCTTGCAGTGCAGCCGTTAGAGGAGTGGCTGCGGGGACAATGGGAATTGGCTGTTAATCTAGATCTTTTGCAACCCATGATGCCACTCGATCTCAACCAGACGCTAGAACTTTGGCGCCAGGTAATTTGTGAGCAAGGAGAGCAGTCTTCAGATTACCAACTTTTGCGCCCTGACGTCGCGGCGCAGTTTTCCAATCATGCGCGTGACGCTCTGCTGCGATGGCAAGTGGATCTGAATCAGTGGGATCTGCGCCAGTCTTTTACGTTGGACGAAGATTGTAGTACTTTTTTGCAGTGGTTAGCACTATTTGAGAGACGTTTGAGCATGAAAGGGCAATGCACGTCGGTGGATTGTCTGGCACAACTAATGAGTATCGCGGGGCAACTGCCGCTCACTCGGGTCGCCCTGATAGAGTTTGAAGAAATCGGTCCACTAGAACAGTCGATACTCGATGCACTTGCAGCGAGCGCGAAAAAATTCAGTTCTGCTTCAGATCAGGTTGATCGTGTTGCGCATTCTTTTAGTGATAAGCGGGCGGAATTAGGAGCAGTTGCAATCTGGGCTGCTAGCCTTCACCGCCGCGACTCTAAGGCGACTATTGGCATTGTTCTGGGTGATATGGCCGGAGATAGGATTGCGCTTGAGTACCTGTTGCGGCGCGAGTTTGACTGTCTTGGCAATAATTACACGAGTTTGCCGGTTAATTTTTCTACTGGCATAACTCTTGGGCAGGCGCCTCTGGTGCGTGATGCACTTTCAACCCTTGCATTGGGCCTTAATCAGACCACAGTGCAGGTGGTTATTGATGTGTTGCGTTCGCGATTCCTCGTTCTACCCGATGCGCAAAGTGCATTGGCGCAGTGCTTCGTGACCTCACTTTATAAAGAGGGCAGCGAGCGACTGTCAATTGGTGACCTGCGATATGCGGCATCCAACGTGTGCTTGGGTGAGAAAAGAGGGCTGGTACTGGCGCGTTACTTGCGCGCCCTATTTGAGATGAGAGACTTACGCTCGGCAGCATTACCCTCCCAGTGGGCTGAGCATTTTAAGAAAGTACTGTCCCTGTTCGGCTGGCCGGGTAATCAGGGACTAGATTCTTTGGAATACCAGCAACTAGAGTTGTGGCAGCGGACGCTTGAAGAATTTAAAGGCTTTGATGCGGTCTGCAAAGCTATGCACTATGCCGAGGCATTACAGTTGCTGCGTGATTGTTGTTTTCGGCAGATATCTCAGCCGCAGACTGAGGATAGTCCGATTCAGGTGCTAGGGCCTTTGGAGGCGGCAGGGCTCGCTTTTGAACACTTATGGCTGACCGGAATGCAAGGGGCAAGTTGGCCCGCGGCTCCGAATCCTAATCCGTTTATTCCGATTTTTTTGCAGACAAAATTGGGGATGCCGAATGCCACAGCAGAGCGTCAATGGGCATTCAGCGAAGCACTGATGACAGGCTATGTTAGAACTTGTCAGTCAGTGCACGCGAGCTACTGCCGTCAGATTGATGGTGTTCCGGAAGTGCCTAGTCCATTGCTGAGCAATTTCGCTGTCCAAGCCACTCTTGACCCATCCTGCGTCTCAGAAGATTGGATCAGTGACTGCAAGTCTGGGGTATTGATAACATTACGTGATCAAAAGGCGCCCTCTGTGAAACTTGACGCTCAAGCCGAGATCAGGGGCGGTAGTGGGCTAATCGAGGACCAGTCACAGTGTCCTTTTAGAGCCTTTGCGCGACATCGGTTAAAGGTCGATCCACTCGGGGATTTTAGCGTTGCCTTATCAGCCAGTCAGCGTGGTTCCCTGCTGCATGACGCACTGTATGCGCTTTGGGGCGAGATCGATGATTACGGGGCACTGCAGGCACTGGATCCGCCATTGGAAAAACAGGTCGTCGCGCGAGCGGTGCAAACTGCGGTGGATGCAGCTCCCGCAGTTCAGCGGCGACGAATGGGCCACGCGTATTGGCAGCTGGAGTCTCGACGTTTAATATTGTTACTGCATGAATGGCTAAAGGTCGAACGTCAACGCAGTACATTTGCGGTAGTGCAGCGCGAGCAGGACGTCACGCTGGTATTGGCACAACTAAAGATTAACCTGCGTGTGGATCGCATTGATCACTTACCTGATGGATCTCGCGTAATCATTGATTACAAGTCGGGCAAAAGTAAAGTACGAGACTGGTTAGGTGCTAGACCCGCCAAGCCGCAGCTTTTACTATATAGCTTGGCAGAGCATGACACCGCAGCAGCATTGGCATTTGCGCAGGTTCTTCGCCGTGATTGTCGATATGTTGGACTCGGTGGGGTAGACGTAGCAAACGGTATTGAGACCGATATTCCGCGTGCAATAAAAGGTCAGGTGGATGCTCAGGATTGGGCGTCCCTTAATACGCTTTGGCAAGAAAATCTAGAGCGTCTCGCTAATGATTTCGTATCAGGCGCAGCACAAGTTGATCCCATTAGCCCATCCAGCTGTAATTGGTGTGGGTTGCAACCCCTGTGCAGAGTGAATGCACTTAAGAAAAGAGTGGAGCTCTAATTAAAATGAATGCCGTCATCGATGCGCCCGCCCGCGCCGCGGCAATTAATCCTGCGAACAGTTACTGCGTCAGCGCTCCGGCCGGATCGGGAAAAACTGAATTATTAATTCAGCGTTATCTAAGTTTACTGCCTACAGTTCGTCGCCCGGAACAGGTGCTGGCCATTACCTTTACCCGCAAGGCGGCAGCGGAAATGCGTGAGAGGGTGATGATGGCGCTTCTGGATGCCCGTCGGGGGACATCCTGCAATAGTCCGCACCAAAGGGTGACACGGTCACTCGCTGAAAGGGCCCTGGAGGTTGATAGAGAATTTGGGTGGCATCTTCTTCGAGATATCTCGCGCTTTAATATTAAGACAATCGATAGTTTTTGCGCAGGGCTAACTCGGCAGATGCCTGTGCTTAGCCAGTTTGGTGGTCAGGCCGACGTGGTGAGCGATGCTGAAGAATTTTACCGCGAAGCGGTAATAGAGCTTTATAAGTTGTTAGATGAAGATCATCCTCTGGTTGCTGATCTTGAGGCATTGTTGCTGCATTTTGATAATGACTGGGGACGGTTACAAGAATTGTTAGTTTCGATGCTAAGTCGCCGAGAACAGTGGAATGAAAATATTAGAGTGCATGATGCGCCACAGAGCTCTGTAGCTTATCTGCAACAAGCAGTCGAATCACTGGTACAAGATGAACTCACGGAGCTAGCTTTGTTATTAGCGCCTTACGAAGCAAGCCTGCTAGAGTTCCTGCAATTTTCTGCGACTAACTTAGCAGAGACAGCACCAGAGCATTTTCCGGGAACTGCAGCTGCTGATTTGTCTGACTGGCGCAGTCTTAGAAAGTTGTTGATGACGCAGGATGCAAGTTGGCGCAAGAGCATCACCAAGCGAGAGGGCTTTCCCGCTGGCAAGGGCGAATTTGATCGGCGCAAGAAGGAATATAAAGCCTTATTGATTGAATTGCAGCAAATAGACAGGCTCAGGGAGCGCTTAGCGTCTATTGGAATCCTGCCGGTGACCCAACAGGGTAGTGCGTCTTGGGAGTTAGTGATACATCTGTCGCGATTACTTCCCATGCTCGCCGCGCAGCTGTTACTCGTATTTCGGAAACATGGCATCACTGATTATGCTCAGGTGACACAATCCGCCTTGCTGGCGCTTGGGGAGGATGACGCACCCACTGAATTGGCGCTGCGGCTGGATTATCAGATTGAGCATATATTGGTGGATGAATTTCAGGATACAGCTATTAATCAATATGAGCTTTTGCGCAAACTGACGCGTGGGTGGGGTGAATACAATGCGGAAAATACTAAAGCTATGAGGACTTTGATGATCGTAGGTGACGGCATGCAATCCATCTACGGGTTTCGTGGTGCCAATGTCGGCTTGTTTCTCAAGGCTCGACAGGAAGGGTTCAACGGCGTCGCATTTCAGCACTTACAGCTGAATTGTAATTTTCGCTCAGATGAGGGGCTGGTAGAGTGGGTGAACCAGACGTTCAGTCAGGCCTTTCCTGCGAATAACGATGTCCAACGAGCTCAGGTCGCGTATAGCTCGGCTACTCCCGTGCGTTCTGTAGGCCACGAGAGGCCTGTCAACATACAGGCTTTTACTGGCGACGATGCTCGTGGTCACGAGGTTGAGTATATCTGTGCGAAAATTACCGATTGGGCCAAGAACGGACGAGATACAATTGCGGTGCTGGGTCGAACCCGGAGCCATCTGCAACCAATTATTAAGCGCCTAAGACAAGCAGGCGTTAGCTACAATGCGCCAGATTTGGATAGCCTAGCCAGTTCCCCCATAGTTGCTGACATGTTGACGCTGTGTCGCGCTCTCGCCAGTGATGCTGATCGGCTGGCGTGGCTAGCGCTATTGCGCGCGCCATGGTGTGGCCTGCAATTAGCTGACCTATTGGCCATTGCAAACTGCGGTGACGCGGTGCCCTACAATACTGTTTGGTCTAGCTTAAGCAGCGCAGAACTGCAGCAGTTCGTCAGTGATGATGCTAAGCATCGATTGCAGCACACGCTTCCAGTGCTTGCCGAAGCCAGAGAACAGCGTGATCGATTAGGGTTGAGAGTCTGGATCGAGCAGGTTTGGGTCGAGCTTGGCGGGCCGGCATGTGTCGCAGAAGCTGAAGCTTTGGAGGATGCAGAAGATTTCCTGCAGTTGCTTGAATTAGCAGAACGAGAGGGCGTGGGCCTTGATGTTGAGTGGCTGGTGATGCGTTTAAAGAAGCGTTATGTGCGTGCCGGTAATCCGGACAGTAAAGTCAGCCTGATGACACTGCACAAAGCTAAGGGCCTAGAGTTTGATCGTGTCATTATTTCGCAGTTAGATCGAGTGCCGCGCAGCGATGGCCGGGAACTACTGCTATGGGATGAGCACATTAGCGCGCAGGGCAACCGTTCCTTTTTGCTCGCTGCTGACGATCACAGCGCGGAAGGTGATGCGACGCTTTATAACTATCTTCGTGAACAGCGCCGGAAAAAATCGTTATTGGAGGCGACTCGCCTGTTATATGTAGGCAGTACACGCGCAGTAAGCCACTTGCTACTGACCTGGAGCTTTAAGTATGAGAAAAAAACCGGGCTGCCTCGTGAACCATCAAAGCAAACCTTATTGAATGCTATCTGGAGCACTGTCCAGAACCAGATGACGGTTAATGATTGTCCTGCGGCGGTGAGCGTTTCGACTTCAGAGGCCGCTGAACATCTGTTGACGCGACTGTGCCGCGATACGCGTAACGAAAAAACAATGCCTTTCTGCACCACTTCAGCCTTAGAGCGTGCAGATATTTCTGCATCCGACGACAATCATATTGAGCGCAGTATCGGTATGGTCGTGCACCTTGCGCTAGAGCAATTAGCGGCGCGTTCACCGTTGCCTACAGAGATAACTGACCGGGATCAGCGCCGTTGGCGTATCTCATTACAGCGTCAAGGTCTTTCGGGTGGGGTGCTCGAGCACTCTCTGCAGCAGGTTATGAGTTCTGTCGCTCAGTCATTGAGGTCCGATAATAGCGGACGGTGGATATTGTCTAATGATCATATTGATGCACGCAACGAATGGCCGCTCACCGTGGTGGATGAGCGGGGCTGTATCCGTGACATCATCATAGATCGCAGCTTTGTTGATAAAGTGACTGGAGAGCGCTGGATTGTGGATTATAAAAGCAGCCGCCCTGCTTCAGGAGAGCCCCTGCATGTTTTTGCAGCGAGAGAGGGAACCGCGTATCTAAAACAGCTCCTGTGTTATCGCAACGCGTTGCGGGGATTGGTTCATGAGCCACTGCGCTGCGCGCTATTCTTTACGGCTCTGGGCTACTTACATGTGATGCCTGAGTTGGATTTGCCCGCCGCCAAGACTTAGCGGCGGTGGGCAATTGCCGCCTAGTTTGCTGCCGGTGCTTCGTCAGTCGATGCTCCTTCTGCTGGTGCCGCCTGATGCTTCAGCGTCAATGCCATAGCCTCCGCAAATACAATGACAGCGGTCTGGCCAAGCGTAACGCCCTCCATTTTTTCCGGTTCGACGTCTCCTATAAGGTGTAACATGCCACGAGAATCTAAAATCGTAACGGTGCCAGCTTGACGATTCATGCCCTCAATAGTGACTACCGCTCGGATTACACGCATATCAGCGATACCGGGGTGACTAGGGTCTTCTGACACAGCTTCTTCATCAAGTACAACCCATGGTTCAGCAATCTCTTCAGCGGTTGGTGCGCGCAGTTCAGATTCTATGGCCGCGATGTAGGTCACGACCACACTATCTCCGACCTTCACGTCCTCTAGAGCTATGGCTTTATCTTGCGATTGCAACGTAAAAGTGTTTCCGCCGGGGCCGAGCAAAGTCACCTGGCGAGTCTTGAGATCAACTGCGGTGATCTTTGCTTCCGCTTCCATTACCATTGCACGACCGCTAGCTTTAACTTCGGGCTGAGCTTCGGCTTGAGCTTCGGCTTTTGGTGCTTCGGTGTCCCCCGCTTGTGCCATTATCGGCAAGGCAAGCGCAACTAGTGCAATCAAGCTTGCTCTTCCGGCTCGCAACAGAGACTTCATTATACGACTCATAAAATGTACTCCTTTAAGATTTCGGGATCGTCTCTCTACGTACATACGGAAAAAGACGGAGCCACAACATACTCGCAAGGATACACAGAATGCAACCTCTGCAGACATTGGGTTCACGCCTTTTGTGCGAACACTATATTGAACTTGGCGTTACAAGCAAATTTCTCCACGCGGCCAAAGTCATGGCGTAAAGAGCGAACATAGTCCAGATGTCTGTTAGCGACCACGTAGAGTTGTCCGCCAGGCTGCAGATGCTTGCTACATTGGCTGAGCAAATGCCGGCCGGCAAAGTCGTCTATTGTGTGTTGTAAGTGAAAAGGTGGGTTACATAGAATGAGTTGTGCTGGTTTTTTGCGGTACTCTAGTAAGCCGTCACCCAAGTGGAAGCTAATGTTTTCTGCCTCCTGCGGAAAGATTTGACCTGCATTGAGGCGGGCAGACCGCAAAGCCATAACCGACTCATCACAAAAGACAATGTTCTTAGCGATGCCTCGCTTTAACGCGACTAAGCCCAAGATGCCATTGCCACAGGCGAGATCAATGAGTGTCTCAGCGTTAGCCGACTCGGGTAGTTCCTCCAGCAGAAAGCGCGTCCCTATGTCCAACTTATCTCTGCTGTAGACATTGGCCAAGCCGCAGACGTCTGCGTTCAATTTTTCACAATGATAAGTCGCTGTCCCGTTATACTCTCGCGCGCATCGTTCATCCCGTACCGCGCTAAAAAGGCGCGCTTTGCGCTGGCCGCGGTGGCGTTGTGTAGGGCCGATGTAGTGCTCTAAAATGGCTGCCGTATGACGTGACAAGTGCTTGTCCATACCCGCCGCCAATATGGTTGTCCGCTGTGGCAGCAAGCGCGCCAGCGCTGACAGTTGATACTCGAACAGTGAGCGCTGCTTTGGAATGCGCAGAACGACCAGTTCGGGTGTGTCGTAAGGCTCCTCTGTGCTCCAGACAATGCGGGTTTGTGGTCGCCGGTTGGCACGTTCATTTTTCCGCAGCGCAAGAGCGGTCAGTGTAGAGTCGGTCCATAACGCTTGAGGTTGTAGTGCCACGCAAAGGGCACCATACGTATCATTAATTACCAATATTTTTGAGCCGGACGCCTGCCGGCGGTGGGTTTCTGCTAGCAGCAGGCTGTCAGCACTGCACCATGCGATTAGTGGATGATCGGGGCGGGGAGGATAACAATTCAGTTGGAACGCGCCGTAGGGCGTTTGGTAGTGCGCTGTGGTCGTCATGCCAAGCACGCCTCAGTGTTTAGCTTAGCCATCAGTGGCGTAAAGGGTCAGTTGTTGGCCGGGGCGTATGAAGGCTGCGGGATCTAACGCATTCCAAATAACGATATCACTGACTGAAACGTTGAATTTGTCTGCGATGCGATGAAGAGAATCCCCTTTGCGGACCTGATAATCGTGTGCCGCGGTTGGTTCAGCAGAGCCGTCAGGGCTGATCGGTATATTAAGCGTATCGCCGGCTCTGATTTTAGTGCCTTGAATTCCATTAAGCTGTTGCAGCAAGACTACACGCGTATTAAATTGCTCGGCGATATAGCTTAGGCTATCTCCCGGCTGTATTTGATAGCTCTCCCACCGCATAAGTTCCTCTGGACTCGCCAAGGCTAAACTCGCTTCAAACTGATTCAGGGTGCCGATAGGCAGCAATAATTCCGATGTTCCTTGCGTAGCGACAATACCTCGAAGTCGACCGGGGTTAAGCGCGCGAAGTGCATCAATATTCACGCCTGCCATTTGTGCCGCCTTGACAAGATGCATGGGGTGTCTAATTTCGACAACTTCGAAGGAAGGTTCATTGTCGACAGTTGGAATTGAGACATTAAATTGTTCGGGGTCGGCGACTATCTGGACAAGGGCCAGTAGCTTTGGTACGTAATTACGGGTCTCTAAAGGCAGATCTAGCGACCAGTAATCTGTGTCCAATCCCCTTGCTTGATTGCGGCGTTGCGCTCGACTTACCTTGGCAGCGCCGCAATTATAGGCGGCAAGTGCGAGCAGCCAATCGTTGTCGAATCGCTCGTGCAGTGTTTCGAGATAGTCCAGCGCTCCGGTCGTCGAATCACGAAGAGCGTGTCGCCCGTCGTACCACGAGTTCTGCGCCAAACCGAGGTGCGTGCCAGTCCTGGGCATAATCTGCCACAGGCCTCCCGCGCCAGAACGAGAGATTGCGTAGGGATTAAGGTTGCTTTCAATCATTGGCAGCAGCGTTATTTCCATCGGCATATCACGATTATCTACTTCTTCGACAATGTGATGAAGATAATAGTCGGCTCGATCTTGCGCCGCGGGTACATAGTTATGCTGCTGTAAAAACCTTACTCTCGCCTTGTCGATCCGTGCATGGTCAATTTCCTGCCAATTGAGACCAAGGCGGATTCGCGCCCACACATCATCTGGCTGCTCATCATTGAGTAACACCGGCACTGGAGAGGGCGGCGGCGGTGGTCGGGACGCATTTGAGACAGCGCTTGTTCGATCCGCCGGCGTGGACTGGCACGCCACTAAAAATATTATCGAAATAAGTATAGATAGCGGCCTTAAATAACTGAAATATATAATTTTTATAAATATTTCTCGGTCATAAAAAAGAGTGATATCAAGCCTGCAGAGTAGATCAGTAATATCTCGTGTTGTAATCTAAAAGTTATCTTTCCATGCTCTCATGGCCGTAAACGTCTCCAGCGTGCTATGTCCTTCAGATTTGCCTTGTTCATGCAGCGAGGCCTTAAGTTGTCCATTATTACAGCGCAGGAAGGGATTGGTGGCAAGTTCCAGTGCAATGTCCGAGGGCACGGTGGGCTCTCCGCGTGCTCGGGTGGCTTTGGCAACACCGATGCGCTCTAACAGGGTTTGGTTGTGCGGTTCCACTGCCTTCGCAAATGCGAGGTTTGCCAGTGTATACTCGTGAGCGCAATAGACCCGCGTTTCTAATGGCAATGCGGCCAGCGACTCTAGCGAACGCAGCATCATGGGTGGATTGCCCTCAAACATTCGGCCACAGCCGCCGGCAAATAGAGTATCACCGCAAAAGACTGTGGGAGTTGCACCGTCATGAAAATAGGCTATATGATCGAGGGTATGCCCTGGCACTTCTATGACGGTGAATACCATGCCCATCACATCGACCGTGTCACCTGACGACATGCGGTGAGTAATCCCATCGATACCGGGATTGACTGGACCGTAGATGACTGGTTTAAAACGCTCACACAACCCCTGTAGCCCGCCAACATGGTCGAAATGATGATGCGTAATAAGGACGCCCTTGAGTTCTAAGTGCAAAGATTGCAAGGCACGTATTACCGGCTCGGCATCGCCTGGATCAACGACGAAGGCCTGTCGCGCCGCGTCATCGTAGATTAGCCAGATATAGTTATCGGTGAAAGCGTTAATGGGTTGTATATTCAACATGGCATAGCATTCCAAAGCGGCAAAAATACAGTAGAATTAATATCGTCATTAATAGGCCTCGACCTGAGCAAGCCATGCGCGATATGCGGAGAAGCACTACGATAATGCAGACGCATTGTAACGATATTTATCAACAACTGGAATCCTGGTATTCCAAAGAGAATGGACAGTACCTGATGGGTGCTGCTCGCGCTGCTACCCAAGATCTGCTCGATACTTCTTTCGGCTATCACATATTACAATTGGGCGTGACCGGTGGGCATGCTTTGTGTCAACGCAGCCCGATCAACCATCAAGTGCATTGTGCAGACAGTGCAGGGGAGGGCATCGGGTTAGTGGCAGATCCGAGTGAGTTGCCACTTGACAGTGACAGTGTTGACACTATTGTCGCGCACCATTGCTTGGAGTTTGCTGACAATCCGCATCAAGTATTGCGTGAGGTACAACGTGTATTAACTCCACAGGGCCAGTTACTAATTATTGGCTTCAACCCCTTTAGCTTGCTTGGATGCAGCACTCGCGCGCGCGGAGTATTGCGTGACCCGCTGTGGTCAAAGCATCGACCATTGAGTGAGCGCCGTCTTCGAGATTGGTTGAACCTTTTAGGTTGCGAAGTGCTCGATACTTTTCGTTTGTACGCGCTACCACCTATCGGCGGCGGACGCTTCCGACAATTTATTACTAGCGGCGATGCATGGGCGGCGCAGCATAGTCTTATGTTGGGCGGCGTGTATATTGTCTATGCCACCAAGCAGGTTGCGGGTGCGCATCGTCCTCGCCGATCGCTGAAGGCGCGTCGGGGCAGGCTTATTGGTTTAGTACCGAAATCGACGCCTGTGCCGCAGACGTTTTACCCTCGAAAGAAGGCGACCAACGTGAAAGGGAATGTGACCTCTTGAAAAAAGTTGAGATTTTTACCGATGGCGCCTGCCGCGGTAATCCGGGCCCTGGTGGTTGGGGAGCGCTGTTGCGTTGTGGCGATGTTGAACGAGAACTCTACGGTGGCGCGTTGGATACAACGAATAATCGAATGGAACTAAAAGCTGCGATAGAGTCATTAAAGGCGCTTTCACAACGCTGCAGTGTCGATCTCACCACGGATTCGGTTTATGTGAAGGATGGAATCACGCGGTGGCTAGAAGGATGGAAGAAAAAAGGCTGGAGAACTGCAGCACGCAAACCGGTCAAAAATGTGGACTTGTGGCAGGCGTTAGACGCAGAGAATCAGCGTCATGATGTCAGATGGCATTGGGTAAAAGGGCATAGTGGCCATGCTGAAAATGAAAGAGCAGATCTGCTGGCCAATCTCGGTATTGATGAGCTGCAGGAATAAATACCCTAGTTTGCGCAAAGGAGTGAACCAAGTGAGACAAATTGTACTCGATACCGAAACTACTGGGCTGGAAGTCGCTCAAGGACACAGAATTATCGAGATTGGCTGCGTAGAGTTAGTGAATCGCAAACTGACGGGCAATCACTATCACCAATATATTAACCCCCACCGTGCAATTGATCAGGGCGCAATCGAGGTGCATGGGATTACCAACGAGTTCCTCGCTGATAAGCCTGCCTTTGAAGCCATATCGGCCGCGTTCATAGCATTCGTAAAAGGGGCGGAACTGATTATCCATAATGCGCCATTCGATCTCGGATTCCTCGACAGTGAGTTGCAGCGTCTGTCGCAAAGCAACGGCAGCATCGTGGATATGTGCACTGTGATCGACACGCTGGTGATGGCTCGATCAAAGCACCCAGGACAGCGTAACAGCCTCGATGCTCTATGCCAGCGTTATGAAGTGGATAACTCCCAGCGGGACTTGCACGGGGCTCTACTGGATGCTGAAATCCTCGCAGATGTCTATCTGGCCATTACCGGCGGCCAAACAACGCTACAGTTGTCTGGGTCAGGCAATGATCTGAATGGGCAGTCTCGAATGGAACCTATTGTTCGCTTGCCTGCCGATCGGCAATTACTGCCGGTTATTAACGCAACCGAGACCGAACTCATGGCGCATGAGGCCCAATTGGAGGCCATCGCTTCGGTCAGTGGCGGAAAGGTACTGTGGAAAGCCAGCGCCGCAGAAGGAGCGGTAAAAGGATAATACCCTGCACGCACCTCATTCAGATAAAAAGCGCCACGCAAGCCAGTCCAACGCCGCCTAATACCAAGGTGTAAGGAATTGCCATGATGACCATCCGTCCGTAAGACAGCCGGATTAGTGGGGCTAAGCTCGAGGTGAGGAGAAACAGGAATGCAGCTTGACCATTAGGCGTAGCGACGCTGGGCAAATTGGTACCCGTATTGATAGCGATGGCTAATTGATCAAATTCCGGCCGCGTAATCGCACCTGCATCAAGGGCAGCTTTCACTTCGTTGATATATACGGTAGCGACGAAAACATTATCGCTGATCATGGACAAGATACCGTTGGCAAGGAAAAACATGCCCGGCCTCACATCGGGTTGCATGCTCAGAACCGCCTCAATTACGGGTGAGAACAAGTGTTGGTCGTGAATCATCGCAACGATCGCAAAGAAAACTACCAGCAGCGATGTGAAGGGCAGTGCCTCTTCGAAGGCTTTTCCCAATTGATGCTCCTCTATAACGCCGTTAAAGGCGGTAAGGAGCACGATAACCATTAGGCCGACAAGTCCTACTGCAGCCCAATGAAATGCCAGTGCCAGTGCTAAAATAAGAGCAACCAGCGCCTGCGTCAGTAGACGCCCATTACTCCGTGCATTTCGATGCTTCTCTTGCTCTTTTTGGTACTCTTCAAGCTCATGACGGACATTATCGGGCAATTTCGCTCCGTAACCGAATTTTCGGGTGGCTTCCAGCAATGCGCAAGTGGCGAGTCCTGCTACCAACACTGGTATACTGATCGGCGCCATGATCAGTGCAAATTCTATGAAATCCCACCCTGCCACCTTTGCGATAAGGAGGTTTTGGGGCTCCCCCACCATTGTGGATACACCCCCAAGAGCAGTACCCACGACACCGTGCATCAAGAGGCTGCGTAAAAATGCTCGGAACTGCTCCAGTTCTTCCTTATGCTGCTCTTGGATCAAGTCGTCTACCGAGTGGTCATGCCCGCCACTTTGATGCTTTTGGCCAGAGGCTACCTTATGATATACGGCATAGAATCCTATGCCGACACTGATCAATACAGCAGTGACGGTTAAGGCATCGAGGAATGCGGAGAGCACAGCGGCAACCAATGTAAACAGCAGTGAAAGCCGAATTTTAGAGCGCACGTTCAGTAATATTTTGGTGAAAACAAACAGCAGCAATTCTTTCATGAAATAGATGCCGGCAACCATAAACATCAGCAGTAAGATGACTTCAAAATTATTGATCGTCTCTTGGTAGACCATTTCCGGAGACGTCATGCCAAGCAGTACTGCTTGAATGGCAAGCAGTCCACCTGGTTGCAGCGGATAGCAACGCAGCGCGAGAGCCAGCGTGAAAATGAATTCAGCGATCAGTAGCCAGCCAGTAACAAAGGGCCCAAGAAAATATAAGGCAATCGGATTGATGACCAAGAAAGCAATTAACGTTTTCTTGTACCACTCGGGAGCGTTGCCGAGGAAATTTTTCCAAAGTGCATGGGGCAGTGTTTCATTCATGGTAGAGGTGACGTTTGTTGGTAAATTGAAGTGTTTATATTCTACGCCATTCGGAAAGACTTTCTCAAACTTTGGCGAGTTATATTTGCTTAGCGTTGATTTAAGGCTTTAGGCTCTTTCCGTTCCCGACCTTGCTCCTAGAGACTGGCGGACATATGATAGCGGGCCATTTGATGATTTCTGTTGGAGAATCGATGTTTCGATCCGACAATACTGCGCCTGAATCCTGCGATCATGACTTATATATCGTGTTTCAGCAGGGTCAGCTGCTTAGTGATATGCGTTCTCGCACGGGATGCCTGATAAGTCGGGACGAGCTTAAATGGAGTGGTTGGACAGAGCTTAGTCGTCAATTTTTAGGCTATTGGGAAGATAAACCCTGCTATGTGTTAGATATAGATGCTGTGGATCAGCCTGATCCTGCACGCTATCAGAAGGGCAGCCTATACCATATCCTCGGTAGAGTTGATGAGCAGCTTTTTGCGCTAGCGGGGCGTGCTTCTCAGCTTTTAGATTGGGAGCGCGATCACCGGCATTGCGGGCGCTGTGGCGACCGAATGACGCTGGACATCAGCGAAAGGGCCATGCGCTGCGCGCCTTGCCGAGTCATCAATTATCCCCGTATCGCCCCCTGTGTTATTGTGCTAGTTGCGCGTGGGGAGGAGTTATTGCTCGCACGTAACGCTAATTTTCCTCAGCCGATGTACAGCACGCTGGCAGGCTTTATTGAGGCAGGCGAGACCGCCGAGCAGACGCTCGTGCGTGAAGTGCGTGAAGAAGTTGGCGTGGAGGTGTCTAACCTACGCTATTTTCAGTCGCAGTCTTGGCCTTTCCCAAACCAATTAATGTTAGGTTTTTTTGCTGATTACGCTGGAGGAGAGATCGTTTGCGATCTTACGGAGATCGCAGATGCCGACTGGTTTCACTATAGTCAATTGCCCATGATTCCTCCAATATCCTCTATTTCTGGTCAATTGATCCAACACTATATTGAGTCTTTAAACTAAAATCCTGGAGTAGACCTGTGGAATTTATTTACGAATATGGGCTATTCCTTGCTCAGGCTGTAACCTTCGTCGCGGCAGCCCTCATATTGGTCGCTGGCATTTTATCTCTCGGTGTGAGGCAGCGCACAGACAGTCAGGCTGGCCAAATTGAGTTAGTCAATTTGAACGAGAAGTATCGTCATATCGGTGAAAATTTCCGCGAGGTCATTGAGGATCCGGAAGCTGTAAAGTCGCGCAAAAAGTTGATTAAGAAAGAGGAAAAAGCAAAAGTAAAACAGGCGAAGAAAAAGCATAAGAAAGGTGTAGATATTGCACCGGAGCAACGTCGTAAGCGGTTATATGTCATGAGTTTTGACGGCGATGTCAAAGCGAGTGCGACCGAGAACTTACGCGAGGAAATTTCTGCGGTCCTTCCGCAGATCCAAAACGGTGATGAGGTGTTAGTTAAGGTGGAGAGCCCTGGAGGGATGGTCCATAGCTACGGGCTCGCCTCAAGCCAACTGCAGCGCATTAAAAATGCTGATGTTCCTTTAGTGATAGCGGTGGACAAGGTGGCCGCAAGCGGTGGATATATGATGGCCTGCGTTGCCGATCGAATTATGGCGGCTCCTTTTGCCGTGCTAGGTTCTATTGGCGTAGTTGCTCAACTGCCCAACTTCCATCGTTTGCTGCAAAAAAACAATGTTGACTTCGAGTTACTTACTGCTGGCGAACACAAACGCACCCTTACCATGTTTGGTGAAAATACTGCTAAGGGCCGAGAGAAATTCGTAGAAGAATTGGAGGAAACTCACGATCTTTTCAAGAACTTTGTTAGCGCCAACCGGCCTTTATTGGATATTGGTAAAGTAGCAACTGGAGAAATATGGTATGGCCAAAATGCCCTTGAAGAGGGATTGATCGACGAGCTACAGACCAGTGACGCGTTTGTGCAAGACAGGCTTGCAGAGTGGGACGTCTTTGAAGTGACCTTTGTGCACAAAAAGAACTGGCAAGAAAAGCTAGGCTTGGCAGCAGAAAGCGCGCTTGAGAAAAGTTTCCTTAAGGTCTGGCAACGCGGGCAGAGCAGCAATAACTATTAGTAACTCCTGGCTAATTTAATGATCCATGGCGCGGCAGGTTTCCATCCACGATTTAACTGACTCTAGGGGAAAACGCTTTTTTGACAAGGCAAAGTAAAAAGTACGCCGCATGTTACGGCGCGGCAGATTCAGCGGGACTAGGTCGCCATTTGCAAAATTTTTCTTTAGTACGATCTGTGACAGGCAGCCGATTCCCAGCCCGGATTCGACAGCGTTTTTGATAGCTTCATTGTGCCTTAGCTCCAGATAGATATTGATATCAGGAAGAAGGCCTGCGAGCGCACGGTCAAACGTATGTCGTGCTCCCGAGTCAGGCTCCCGCAGTATCCAAGGTGCTCGCTTGATGTCCTTGTTGGTCAGCGTTTTTTTAAGTGCTAAGGGGTGATCTGCGGCGCAAAAAACAATCAGTTCATCCTCTCGCCATGGAATCAGTTCGAGTTCGCGGTGGTGGACTTCACCTTCAATCATGCCGACGTCTACATCAAAATTTAGCACTCTAGAAACTACGTCCGGGGTGTTGGCGATGTCCAGTTGTACGTCCGCCTCGGGATAGTTGGCTAGATAGCCAGCTAGATAGCGCGTGGCAAGGTGGTTGCCGATCGTGAAGCTTGCGCCTACTTTAATGTGGCCTACATCGGTGTGATCCAGCAACTTTTCTTCAAAACTCTGGCAGTGAGCGATTAGGTTCTCTGCTTCCTTGCGTAAAGTGTGCCCGATCGCATTCAGTGCCAGTTTGTTGCTTACCCTGTCGAATAGGCTGACTTCATACATATGCTCGAGGTTTAGTAATGCTTCACTGGCGGCCGATTGGGACATATGCAGACTCTGAGCCGCTTTTGAAATATTTTGGTGCTTCGCTACGGCAAGGAATATTTGCAACTGTCTAATCGTAAATTTCATACTGCACCGAGAAAGGCCTATTGGGCGTTTGCGTTTATTATAGGTAAAACCGATAGTTGTATCCATAATATCCTGTTTTACATGGAGATAATATGCCCGTACCATACGCCTCTCTTAACATGCTGTCTGTCCTACTTCAGGCGGCTTAACTGAAGCGGCTTACGGAGGTCTTAAAAATGGCAGAACAAAAAGCGACAAATGTCCATTGGCATGAGGGCGATATTACTCGGGAACATCGAGCCAAGTTGCTTGGCCACAAGGGAGCGACCTTATGGTTCACAGGGCTTTCCGGCAGTGGTAAAAGCACCGTAGCGGTTGAGCTTGAGGGCACTTTGACAGAAATGGGCGTACTCACTTATAGACTAGACGGCGATAACGTGCGGATGGGCATTAACAAAAATCTAGGTTTTTCTGCAGAGGATCGCACTGAGAATATTCGACGTATAGGTGAGGTGGCCAAGCTTTTCGTTGACAGTGGTGTGCTCGCCCTAAGCAGTTTTATAAGTCCGTATAAGGCGGATCGTGATCAGGTGCGTGCCTTACATGAAGATGCGGGCATGGATTTTATAGAAATTCACGTCGATTGTTCCTTGGAGGCGGCCGAGAGTCGCGATCCGAAGGGGCTTTATAAAAAAGCTCGAGCGGGTGAAATTAAGAACTTTACCGGAATTGATGATCCTTATGAGGAGCCCTTTAAGCCTGAAATTCATTTGCACTCTGACAAGCAAAGTCTAGAGGAAGAAGTGCAGGAAATACTAAAAGTGCTGCGTGAACGCGGTATTATCAGTCAATAATTAGGAGAACATTATGATCAAGCCACATGGCTCTGATGAGCTCAACCCGCTTTTCATCGTTGATGCTGATGAACGCAGCGCGCTGCAGGCCGAAGCCGAGACACTGCCATCTATTTTGCTTAACTCAGCCGCTGCAGCTAATGCGGTTATGCTAGGCGGTGGCTATTTCAATCCGCTAACAGGCTATATGGATCTTGCCGACTCGCTCAGCGTAGCCGAAAAAATGACTACGGTTGACGGGCTGTTTTTTCCTGTGCCTGTTGTTAACTTGACTACCGAAACAGGCGTTAACGTCGGCAGCCGTATTGCACTGCGTGATCCTAATGTTG